>DATNQH010000182.1:0-3325 GCA_036704105.1 Leptolyngbyaceae cyanobacterium
TCTATCAAGAACCGAATAACAATAACTCTACAATTGTCCTGAAAAAAACACTAGCTCAACTACCACGACCATTTGATTTGTGGATAGTCAATTTTCCCCGCGCCAAAGCTGAGTTAGCGAAAGAAATACAAAACTGTGTTGCTGATTCCCAACGCCGACCAAAGGTAAACGGTTATAAGTATAAGCTTTATCATTGCCAATGATATGACAATTTACTTTTACAGTTTTCAAGCTTCTAACTAAAGTTATAGGGTTACAACTTACTACTTAGCTTGACCGACACGGCTGTTCTTCTAACTTTTCTCGACATGGTACTGTAATTTGTGTCAATAGTTTTGAGTTGCGAGCTGTTATGTTACCAAAACCGTATAGAACCCAGGCACTGGTCTTTTAAAGGGTGACTGGTAGGATAGAGACAGAGTTTGGCACATAGCATATGAAATGCCTCCTTTGCTAGAGCGAAAAAACCGTAAAAAATGGTAAAGTCAAGATGCAAGTCCAGCGCATCCAGCAAAGATATTTGTGCGGGGCTTGCGGCAAACGATTCAACGAGCGCACTAATACCCCGATGGTAAGATTGCGGACACCCACAATGGTTGTTGCTGGGGCAATCAATATGCGGACGGAAGGGTTGGGCGTTCGGGCAACAGGGCGTTCATGAGCGCAAATCGCACTCAACAATTATCCGGTGGGAACAATCGATGGCGCAGCGCAAGCTGCGTCGGTGGTCTCCGGCTGCACCAGAGGGAGGTGATGTGACGGTTGAAGGCGATGAAGTTTATACTCGTTAGGCTGTGAACCTTCCCCCCGCTGAGTCTATGGGTTGGACGATTCATTTTATTGAGTGGGAGACTCGCTACTGGATCGATGCCACCGCAGGGCAGAAAAGGCATCGGTTATTTGAGCAAGGAACTTTGAATGCTAGGCAGTAGACGGCACCCGCAACCTTTATCCGCGCTCCTTACCAGTGGAGAACGCCGCTATGGAACCGCCTTATGGAAACTTGCGTTGCGCTTTGTCTGGATCAAAGCGGGTAAGGCTCACCCGGATTATGGACGACGCAAGGTGTGGCGCGAAGGCTTGGAAGTGGCAATGAAAATCAAAGGTTCTCAAGGTCACAAGCGGGTCCTGTGGGTCAAGGCAGAGCATCCGTTCACCGCGATTAGTCCGGATTGTGAAGTCCATGCCAATCACAATGAAGCACAAAACACTGCCTTGAGACGACGAGCCAGTGCTTATCGCAGGCGATAAAATTTATATGCCAAACGAGTAGAAGGATTACAACGAGTTTTAGATATACAACGATTGGTGCATAACTGGGTGCGATCGCATTGGGGACTTGAGAAAAATACGACACCCGCTTTTGGCTTTGAGATACTGTGAGCGCCCCATCTCAATGCATGAACTCCTTACTTATCAAGGTTTTTCTTGTCTCACTCATTAAGAGACCAGTGCCTCTATTACTACTTTCCATCTTTTATCTTATCAACAACAATCATTTTTTACAAATGATTTAGGATTGTTATATTGCATTTCTTGTGTTGTATCAATCTTAAATCTTATACCAGCAAGCTAAACAGTAATATTTAAAAATTTATCTTCAAGATATACAGTTATCCTGCCTCACCTTGTCCAGATGCCAGTAAATATGCTTAAGAAAACATACTGATATTTCTAACTGAAAATTAAAGCTACCTTTACAATATCAGTAAAATAACGGTGGTTTCTGCCAGACTATTTAATAATAATTAAATTTAGGTTTTATCAGAACTGAATATATCTTATCACTTGGGTAAGAGCCAGAACAAAATTTATCCTTTAGATATTCAAAAATCACCGCCAGATTAGTAATTATGGCAACATTTGTTCTATGTATCTATAGTAAAAAATTAGGCTCTGGAAAAACGCTAAAAGTCACGCTAAATTCTTCTAAAGAGTTACTAAAATGACAATCATTATTGGGACATTGTCGGCTGACAACCTAGATGGTACGGACAGCTCTGACTTACTCTTAGGCTTAGCAGACGATGATGTTTTGAGCGGTAAAGCTGGAAACGACTTGCTGTTTGGCAATCAGGGCAATGACACTCTATATGGTTTGGAGGGGAATGATTATCTCTCAGGGGATTGGGGTGATGACAAGATAGATGGTGGAGTGGGAAATGACTTCGTTCTTGGTGGCGATGGCATAGATGAATTACACGGCTTTGATGGCAACGACCGTTTGAGGGGTGGTAGCGGTGCTGATAAGTTATTTGGCGAGTTGGGTGATGATGAACTGTATGGCTCTGATGGCAAGGACTATTTAGCTGGTGGCAGTGGTGCTGACAAGTTATTTGGTGAGCTGGATGATGACGAATTGTATGGCTTTGATGGTAACGACTCCCTCGATGGCGGTAGCGGTAATGATTATCTGGCTGGTGGGGTAGGCGATGATGAATTGTATGGCTTTGATGGTAACGACCGTATTACTGGCGGTGGAAGTCTTACAGGAGCTGGTGTCATTGACTTGGCGGGTAACGACTACATCGATGGTGGTAGTGGCGACGACATCTTAATGGGAGCCTTTGGCAATGATGTTTTAGTCGGTGGTTCTGGTAATGACAACTTGGACGGCGCTGGTGGTGACTTGTTTGGTGGCAGCCGTGGATTTGGTGAAATCGATGTTTTGATCGGTGGAGATGGTGCAGACACCTTTACTTTGTTCGGTGATGCCCCACATATAGGAGAGGGACCCAACTATTCATTTTCAGGTGAAGAGGGTTATGCCGTGATTGCTGATTTCAATCGTGACGAAGATATCATTGCTCTGGCTGACGAACAGGGTCTAGATAAGACAATTGAATATAGCTTAGGTGCGTCTCCAAGTGGTTTGCCCACCGGAACGGGTATATTTGTTGAATATGGAGACAATCCAGCTGCGCCTCCAGATCTAATCGCTATTGTGCAAGGTGTCTCGCCAGATTCTCTAAGTCTGGCAGATTCCTACTTCAAGGTGTTTTAGCCCAACAATTGCAAAAGCTGGAGCAAAAATTCATCTTGCCCGTGATTTGGCAGTAGATGGCTTTGATTTTGTCTGCGGCGCTGGTTCCATGAAGACACATCAGCCCTAACTTCTTTTAGTGCATAGTGGCTGTTTTGGCTCAAATGCTGCCTTCTTCACCTCCCAAAACCTGAGTGAATAACTTGAGGGGGCGACGAGCTAGCTAAAGTGCTTGCTGTATAAGAGCCATAGCTCTTAAGCCTTTGCGATAAAATGCCTGCTTATTGCGAATGGATTTGATGAGTTCTTCAACCCATACGTGACATTCATGAAAGGCAACTA
>DATNQH010000183.1:0-18486 GCA_036704105.1 Leptolyngbyaceae cyanobacterium
ACTACTACAAATGACTCAAGGAGAAATCCGCGTTGCCGAGTATCTCACCGAACTGCCACCACAACAAGTTCTACAAGCGAAACTACGTGCAGCAGTATCAAACAGCCCGCGAACAGTTTGCTATACAGGCACGTGATTCAAAAACTAATGCCGATGAGTGACAGGCTTATAAGTCCTTCACTTCACTTCATTAATGTTAAAAATTTTTAGGAATTGCTGAAACGACTGCGATTTGCAGTAGATTCATCTTCAATGACAGTATTGTTTCAATAGGATTGCAATATGTTCTCAGCTTCATACTTAATGTTGTTCTCTGCTTCCTACTTACCCTCACTCCTGGTTCCCCTAAGTTGCCTGGTATTTCCAGCTATAGCTGGGGCACTCTTCTTTTTATACATTGAAAGGGAAGACCCATCAGGCATTTAGGAGTTCTCACCTGCGTTCCCTAGCTTAGTCTGGGAGCCAGTATATCCTATCTCTTGAAATGAAAAAACCGCCGATCTTGTTAAGATGAGCGGTTTTTTCGGTTAAATGACTAATAAAACACTCACACTTGTTTTTGGTCGATTGCTAATAGAATCACAGCGATCGCTCGTGCGCTCGTGCGCAGTCACTACCTTTACAAAGAGGAACCTAAATGAGTGTAGGAACCATAAAAGAAAGTTCCCACAACAACGATTACACCTAATCCTGCGACTGTGGCTACAACCCACAGAGGAATTCTTCCACTTCCAGACACAGCTTTTCTCCTACTTATACAACAACTGATTCAATTGAGCAATATATTAACCTGTTCCAGTTAGTTAAAGAAATAACTGGAGAACAAAATACCGAGAACAAAAACCAGCAATAAACCTAAGTAAAGAGAAGTTCGGTTTAATTCAACTGGTTGATTATTGGTATTGGGATTTCTTTCTGGCATATATATCTCCTAGCGTTGAATAAACTGCATAGAAGCGATCGCACCCAAGAAAAATACTGTTGGTACAGCCAAGGTGTGAACCGCCAGCCATCTTACTGTAAAAATCGGATATTGAATTGGTTGATTTACTTGATTGCTATTCATGTCAAACTACTTCTTGATAAATTTGTCAATTTCTTGTTTGCCTTCAAAGCGATCGCTCACAATTGGTAATTCCGTCCGTGTTTGAGTGTAATACTCATTCGGGCGAGGAGTACCAAACGCATCGTAAGCTAGACCAGTGCTAACAAATAGCCAACCAGCAATAAATAATGCTGGGATAGTAATGCTATGAATTACCCAGTAACGTATGCTGGTAACAATGTCCCCAAATGGACGTTCTCCAGTTGTACCTGACATTTATATTCCCCCATTAAGAACCGTTGCGTTATTACTCATTATCCTATGAAAACCTAGCAATAGTAACAAACTAGCACCCAAAAACTTTTAAGTATCAATACTTAACTTGCTTTGTTTAGCTAGTCCACATTCAATGTCAACAGCCAATCACCAAAAGTCTTTTATGTATATATTTTTCATTTTTGAACGCCAGTTGCTTTAAGCCGACGGCACTTCCTTCAAGCCGGGGAACCCGGAAGAGCGGAGTGCCTTGGAAAAGAGTCCAACGCACTGGCTCCTTTTGTCCGGGCGGGTTTAGTTAAACTCTCAAATCGAGAGCAAATATATTTGGTAAACCCGCCCTTACTGAATGCTTAACTTTCTAACTAGCTGCTTACTCCTAAATTTTAAGCTGATTCAGGCTGCCCTTGATACCTGATCAAAGTGCCTTTTTGACCAATAATATAGCCTTGGTCAGGTGTGAGAAAAACAATCTTGTAAAAGTTAGAGGCAACATCTTCAATTTCACGATCTTTTTGCCAAGTTTTGCCGCCATCTAAACTACATAGCAAGTTCCCACTACCGCCGCCTATCCAAATTTCATTTGGTGTTCGGTATGCCAAATCCAGTAACCCCCAACTTGTGGAAAACTCAGGATACTGAGCTTCTTCCCACTCCTCCGGATTATCTTCCTTGGTAAACTGCACCTGACCACCGCGTGCTAGCATCCACATTCGTCCATCTTTACCAAAGCCCAT
Organism: Leptolyngbyaceae cyanobacterium; assembly: GCA_036704105.1. Lineage (GTDB taxonomy): Bacteria > Cyanobacteriota > Cyanobacteriia > Cyanobacteriales > Chroococcidiopsidaceae > Chroococcidiopsis. The sequence goes on from DATNQH010000183.1 coordinate 2,059, forward strand.
ATTTTGGACGCGACGGGAGCTATTACGGTTATGTCCTTGCCAAGCAGTCATACCAGGTTCCCAAGTCGAGTAGAAGTTACCCTTAGCCGAAACCGCTATGTACTTGCCATCTGGGGAACGGGCAATGTTACGCAGCACACCCACCGCTTCTTGTACCATTGCCTTCCAATTCTGACCACCGTCTTTCGTGCGATAGATAGCTCCAATATCAGTAGTCATCTCTGCCGACTGAGGCCCCAATGCCACAATAGTATTGGGGTTCCCAGGAAGTTTTGCCGAAAGAGGGACGCGATTCCAAATCTTGCCGCCGTCGGTTGTATGCAACAACAACGCTGGCTCTCCGACAATCCAACCTTCCTGACCAGAGAAACTGACAGAAGACAACAGATAATCCTGTTCTCCTAAATCTAGATTTTTCTGCTGCCAAGTTTTACCACCATCTGTTGTTTCCAACAGCGTTGATTTGCTGCCAACTAACCAACCATGTTGTAGGTCATCAGTAAAACTAATATCTTGCAAGTTAGTTTCTACTGGCACTGAAACAGGTTGCCAGGGGTTGTAACTGATATTAGATACGCTACTACAGCCAAGACAAAGTAAGACAACTGCTGTGAGAACAACAACTCTTTGCCAAAGTTTGGATGAAGCCGTCAGTATATGTAAGTTTTCTTTTAAACTCTTTGAGCGCATAAGTAGACTGTTGGATAAAATAATCGCTTATTTTTTCAAGGAATCATTGCTACAAGGCAGGGGTCAACGAAGACGAGGGGGGACAAGGGGAGGTTTTGCAGCCCATCAGGAACGGGGCTTGTACCGAAAACCTGTTTTCCCAAGTCTGCTTCTCTCCTTGTTCCCTTGTCCTTTTTAGTTAAACCCCTGCCAAAGTACGTATAAACGGGTTTCATTGTAACCCGTAGAGACTGAGGAAAAGCAAGAAGGCAAGCGCCAAACCACCAAAAATCAATAGATTCTTTTGGGTTGGCGTGAGTTGGTTAACACCTAAACCAAAATTCAGATTCTCATCAAAACCAGAGGCTTTCCCCAGTGGACCAATGTTAGTGAATTGAGCTTTCTTCACGCCACAAACCGGACAACGCCAAGAGTTTGGCAATTCTACAAAAGGAATGCCTGGGGAAACAGAATGCTGGCTGTCTCCTTTACCAGGTTCGTAAACATAACCGCAGGCACGACATTCATAGCGGTCTATCGCCTTGGTGTCAACAGCTGGTTCGCTCATGGCTATCGCAGTTTTAGAGAAATTTAGGAGTAAAGCTTAAATGTCTGTTAAAAATTATGACATAAGTGCTTGCTGATACTATCACATCTTCTAATCGATCTAAACACAGGATTTAATAGCCCCAGACGCGCGATCGCGCAGGTTCGTGAATAGCGAAAAGATATAATGATAATGTAAAAGTAAGTAACAATCTTATTGACTCTAGCAACGGTAATTTGCCATCGTGTTTGTTCTTAGTGGCTACGAGTACTTACTAGGCTTCTTATTAATCTGTAGCTTAGTGCCTGCACTAGCTCTCTCCGCATCCAAGCTGCTTCGACCAAGTGGTAGCAGCCCAGAACGCCGCACAACTTACGAATCTGGCATGGAACCAATTGGTGGAGCCTGGATTCAGTTCAACATCCGCTACTATATGTTTGCCTTGGTCTTCGTCGTTTTCGACGTTGAAACCGTCTTCCTTTATCCTTGGGCAGTCGCTTTTCACACTCTCGGACTCTTGGCTTTTATAGAAGCCCTAATTTTCATTGCAATTCTTGTTGTTGCCCTTGTATACGCTTGGCGTAAAGGAGCTTTGGAATGGTCTTGAATCCTAATACGGCAGAGCAAACAGAACGTATCATCAACCCAATTGAACGCCCTAGCATCACCCAAGAGCTTTCTGAGAATGTTATTCTCACTACGGTTGATGACCTCTACAACTGGTCTAGGCTTTCGAGCTTGTGGCCTCTATTATTCGGTACCGCCTGCTGCTTCATTGAGTTTGCAGCTTTAATCGGTTCGCGGTTTGACTTTGATCGCTTTGGACTGATTCCCCGTTCTAGTCCCCGCCAAGCCGATCTGATTATTACAGCAGGAACAATCACGATGAAGATGGCACCACAGTTGGTGCGTCTTTACGAACAGATGCCAAACCCGAAATATGTGATTGCAATGGGTGCTTGCACGATCACTGGTGGAATGTTCAGCGCTGATTCACCAACTGCTGTTCGGGGTGTGGACAAACTGATTCCTGTAGATGTCTATCTTCCCGGTTGTCCGCCACGTCCAGAGGCGATTATTGATGCGATTATCAAGCTGCGCAAAAAGATTGCCAATGAGTCAATGCAAGAGCGATCAATAATTAAGCAAACTCATCGTTACTACAGCACGACTCACAATATGAAGCAGATTCAGCCAGTGTTGACAGGCAAATATTTGCAGTCCAGCACTCGCCAAACACCACCTCAAGAGTTGATGGAAGCAATGGGAATGCCTGTACCACAAGCTTTGGAATCAGCTCAAAAGGAGGAGATTAGTCGTGGCTGAAGAATCCACAGCACCCGCACCAAAGTCAGGAGAAGCAGCAGAAGCCTCACAGATAGTTGAAGCTGGTAAGGTTTCCCGATGGTTAACTGAAAATGGCTTCGGCAATGAAGCAATGGAGCCAGACCATCAGGGAGTTGAGATCGTCAAGGTAGATTCTAACTTCCTATTGCCTATTGCGACGGCACTTTATGCTTATGGCTTTAACTATCTCCAGTTTCAATGTGGCTACGATTCCGGCCCTGGGAAGGATTTAGTCAGTGTATATCACTTGATCAAAATGAGTGATAACGCCGATCGCCCAGAAGAGGTAAGAATTAAGGTATTCTTACCTAGGGAAAATCCGCGAGTACCTTCAGTGTATTGGATTTGGAAGACGGCAGACTGGCAAGAGCGAGAATCCTTTGATATGTTCGGTATTGTCTACGAAGGACACCCGAATCTAAAACGGATTTTGATGCCAGAAGACTGGATTGGCTGGCCTTTACGTAAGGATTACGTCTCACCTGAGTTCTACGAGTTGCAGGATGCTTACTAAGGCTGAGTATCTCGTTGCGTAAGCGTTGTTATCACCCCATAACTTAGCCTGCAAACGTAACTTGAGCCGAAAACCGATACTAATGCAAACGGTGGGAGTTATACTCAAACTTCCACCGTTTTAGCAATAAAAGATAGGACGCGATCGCTTCATTAGTCATTAGTTTTGGACAAAAGACAAATAGCCAGCTGCCATCAGAAGACAAATTGATTTATTCTAGTAGCAGTATGAGTTTACAAAATTTAACATCCTGCTGACTAAGCCCCATGCAATGTATCGTTAATCGTCGCGCTCAATTTTCCGCCAGTCATAGGTATTGGTTGCCTGAACTGAGCGAAGCCGAGAATATTCAGCAATTTGGCTTATGCTCCCACTTTCCGGGACACGGACATAATTATGTCTTGTTCGTTTCCATAGCTGGAGAGCTAGACGAATATGGCATGGTGCAAAATCTGTCTACAGTCAAGCAAGTAATTAAACGAGAAGTAACTAGCCAGCTTGATTTTTCTTATCTCAACGATGCGTGGACAGAATTTCAACAAACCTTGCCTACAACCGAAAACATTGCTAGAGCAATCTGGCAACGGCTAGCATCACATTTACCGCTAGTCAAAATACAGCTATTTGAACATCCAGAACTTTGGGCAGAATATCAAGGAAACGGCATGGAAGCATATCTCACACTCAGCACTCACTTTAGCGCCGCCCATCGGCTAGCTCATCCTGACCTAAGTTACGAAGAAAACACCGAGATCTACGGCAAGTGCGCTCGTCCAAACGGTCACGGTCATAACTACCACTTGGAAGTAAGCGTCAAAGGTGAAATTCATCCCCGCACGGGTATGATTGTCGATTTAGGTGCTTTGCAGAAGGTAATCGATGAATCGGTGGTTGAATTATTTGACCATACATTTTTAAACAAAGATATTCCTTACTTTGCTAAAGTCGTTCCCACTGCTGAAAACATTGCTCTCCACATTTCTAATTTGCTGCAACAGCCAATTCGGGAATTGGGAGCAGAATTACACAAAGTCAAGTTGATTGAAAGCCCCAATAATTCCTGCGAAATCTTCTGCTCTCAATCGCAATCAACCCCGGTTACTACAACTGCAAGCGAATCAGTGCTATCCCGGTTTTAAATGGTATTAATAATTACATAGATATATAGGAATAGACTGATTTTATGGGTGGCAGTGCCGGGCTACATCAAGGTTTGTATTATTGATGACTAGCTGAACGGCGCAAATATCGATAAACTCCCCAAGCTAGAAGTGCGGGAATAAGATTAAGTACAACACGGTTGAAGATAAACCACAAAACATCTGGGTAAAACAGTTGGGATGGACTCAAAGGACTGAGAATTCTGGCTAGGAGGAAAAAGCCTAATAGGGAATTACCACCCAGCATCAGGGCAAGTAGCACTAAGCCTATCTGCCAGCAACGGTAGATGGGTCTAGAACCAGAAATTAGGATTATAGGGGGCTGTCTCTGCACTCGCCTGAGTAATTTCTCCAGCCGCCAAAACATCCATAGCAGAAACGGAAACAAACCGTAAGTTAGGAAACTCAAGGGTGGGGAATAACGCGGGGCTGCGGAGAAAACATTGACTAGGGCGTGACAAACGACAGCATTAACCCAAGCCCTACCTAATTTTCTGTTCCTAGCAAGAGCATATCCCCAAGGAGCAGAAAACATGGCGTGTACGGGAGTGCCAATTAAGCGATCGCTCACCGTTGCCATGCCGTTACTTAGATAAAGCCAGTTTTCCTGGGCAGTAAATCCCAACGCGATCGCGATTATCAATACAAATGTCTTTATTGGGCGCGATGAGATGTCACGCCTTTGGGGATTGAGCAACTGAAATAACACCATACCGCCCAGCTTGGAGCCTTCTTCAATTGCACCAATTTCTATCACTTGACGCAGGGCAATTCCAGCAAGCGATCGCGTTATTCTATCCCAATTTACCAGCCTGTTAGCTAGATACTCGAACCCGAACTCCAAACCCAGTGCTACTAAACCCGATACCGCCCCTACGCCAAAGCAAACTAGCAAATGAAGTAGAGGCGGTTGAGCTAAAACACGGCGATAGTAGTAGGTAAGCAGTAAAAGCGGTGGAATAACCGCCCAGAATAATTCGTAATTAATACACCCTACACTCCAAACCCTACACTTTAGTTTCCGGGCTGCTGCCTGGAAACTAGTATATTAGGGCTGCTGCCTTAGTTGGAGCTAAACTACTTGAGCAATGATAGTGCGGTGGCGAGGAGTGTTACTAGCGATACTAGGAGTTTTAAAACCAGCTTCGACTAGTGTTTGGGCAATATCCAAGCTGAAATACTCATCCAAATATGGCTCAGTACTTTTAAGTAATGTCAAAATGTAAGGTGGCATTTTAGCATAAATCTCCGATTGGGGATTCATGTCCATAATTGTCAAATGTCCGCCCGGACGTAGCAACCGCCCGACTTCACGGAAGATCTGCCGTGTTGCCGACTGGGGCAATTCGTGACACACCAGAAAAATCGAGACTAGATCGAATGATGCATCTGGTAGCCCTGTTGCTTCACCAGCGGCGTGTACCCAATTAATGTCAGCATTGCTAGCTTGTGAATTGTAGTCAGCAACGGCAAGAAAATAAGGCGACAAATCCAAACCAGTAATTTTCGCCTGCGGATACAACGCTTGCAGCGCAAACGTACTCATCCCTACACTACATCCCAAATCCAGAATATCTTTTGGGGCGACAGGAATTTGGCTAGTGAGGATGTCGTGGTAACTCGAACGCAATCTAGGATCGCCAGCAGCTCCCGCATCTTGCCAAATTCCAGCATGGACGGCATGAGCAGCTACTTCTACCTCCCAAGCAGCTTCCCAACTGAGATTACCGCGATCGTAAGCGTGGAACGAGCAGCAGTAATAATCAGGGTATTTTAACTGTGGATTCTGTACCCGATTTAAATGACTTTCCCAATTGAGGGAGCGCATATCTTGCACTGTTTTTGTCCAAGGCACCCCAATTTTCTCAGCCCGCTTAATCATCATCTGACGCGCTTGATGCTTGGCTAAGTTAGCTAAAGGCGCGATCGCCAGCACTGTGTTTACTAAGCGTGAAGCCAATCCGGGAGCAGTTTGGATTTCAGCAGTCATGAGTAAATTATTAAAACAACTTTTTCAATTATTTTGACAGCTGGCAAGCTGATTCTTACCCTTGAGTCAGAATTACTCAAAATATTGCCACAATCCAAGTGCAGTTTTTTTACTGCGTCCTACAACTATGTAGTATTTCTTCAAAATCTAGTAAGTGTTAAAATTTTTGCTTTTGTCGTCTGTCTTAGATTGTAGTTTAGGAAAAAGTTGATAATAAATAGATGGGCATTGCTGGGCTACTTCTGCTTAGATGAGGCGATCGCGGTATAAAGTAGTGAGGGAAAAAATGATTAATTACGAATAATGTGGGTTCTAAAGTCTTGAAACGGCTGGACAGGGGTGCAAATACCAACGCCAAGGTAAATCGATACCTTGAGATAAGCCAATTCGGGTAGTTTGAACAATGGTGACAGCTTGGGCATCAAGTTGCTGTTGAAATTCCGGTCGCCGATGTTCCAACCATAGCGGTTCGCCTGGTTGAAGAATAGTGCCGTTCAAGCTGCGGTCAATTTGTAGGACACGACATAGCTTACCTGGGCCAGCTGCAACTGTGTGAAGTTTTTTACCAGCAATATCTACACCAGCAGGTAGTGACTCGAACTGCAAAGCCCGAATCAAAACAGCGCTGGGAACGCCTTCGCGATCGGTGACAATATTGAAACAGTGGTACATTCCATAAATTAGGTAAATGTAAGTTCTCCCAGCTAAGCCAAAAAGTACCTGATTGCGTGGAGTCAAACGACGATAAGCATGAAAAGCTGGATCACCAGGGGCATAAGCTTCTGTTTCAACGATCATACCGCGCAGGATTTGCCCATCGGGTAACTGTCTAACGAGGGAACAGCCCAACAGATCTATTGCTACTTCGGTAGATGGACGCGCTAGCACGTCAGGCTCTACAATTTGATTGAATAGTCTTGAATTCACAACAGCAATTTGTTACAGGTTAAACAAGTTGAAAGGAGTTATTCTTAGATCGCAGATGGAAGTAAAACTGAGCGATCCTGTTATAGACATTGATTGTTAAAGGAAAAGGCTGAAAAAATGGATGTCAAGCTGATTTTAGTTGGACTTACTTTTATTTTTACTGTGTCGTGCTTATTCTTTGGCACTAAAAATGGATTTTATGATTCAGATAATTATCACGGAAACGGTTCTGCTCACTAAATAAAAGAAGGCGGAAGGCTTGAATGTTCAAGGGTTTTCAGTTAACGGTCAACTGTTAACTTTCACATTTTATACTTTATAATTGATAACTTATGTTGCCACCAGGCTGGTAACATAAGGTTTTAGTAGAGGGCAAGATGAGCAATCGCTTACCGATATCCTCTGGTTTGGACATGGGGGAAACAAACTCAGAGCTAGAGTGTTTTCCCTATGGCGTTCAAAATGAGGATGAGGGTGTCTGTCTACTAGTGCGGATGGGTCCTTACCGCATTTTACTTGACTGTGGGTTAGCGGACATTTCGCCACTACAAGAAGAATTCAAGCAAGGTAATCCAGCAGATTTGGTTCTATGTAGTCATGCTCATCCAGATCATGCTAGGGGTTTATTATCACTGCATCAGGCTTTTCCGTTGTTACCGATCTATGCCAGTGAAGCAACTACTCATTTACTACCACTGAATTGGCCAGATAAGTCGTGCATAATATCGGGTTTTTGTCAAGCATTGCCTTGGCGATCGCCGCTTGAATTCCAAGATGGACTAACTGCTGAACTATTTCCGGCTGGGCATCTACCAGGTGCGGCGGCAATTTTACTCACCTACACTACCCAACGCCGATCTTATACACTGTTTTACACTGGCGACTTTTTCTTATCGAACTCGCGGTTAGTAGAGGGCTTGCCTTTAGAAGAATTGCGGGGCTTAGAGCCAGATGTGCTAGTAATTGAAGGTAGTTATGGCACAGCTCGTCATCCCCATCGCCGCAACCAAGAAAACAGTCTAGCAGAGCGGATTAATCGCGCGCTTGCCAGTTCTTACTCTGTGATTCTACCTACACCTACTCTGGGTTTAGGTCAGGAAATCATGATGCTGCTGCGCTCTCATCACAACTTCACCGGGCGCAACTTAGACATTTGGGTTGATGGAAATGTTGCTCAAGGCTGTGATGCCTACTTGGAACTGCTAGGTCATCTACCCACTTCAGTGCAAAACTTTGCTAAACATCAATCCCTGTTTTGGGATGAACGGGTACGTCCTCGGATGCGACGCTTGGAGCCAGAACAACGTGGTAGTGTTGGTCAATCTCCCTGCATTATCATCACGGATGAAACAGCCGATTTTTATCAGTACTGTCAACTTAACACTGGGCCATGGTCGATATTAGTGCCGGAAAAACCAGGTTACTCCTCACAGCAAAACTCGGCACAGAGTTTCTTACAAGCAAAAGGGGAATCCGTAATCGAGGTTGAAACTTATTTACTCGCCCAACATAGCGATGGCCCTGGTACTACCCAGCTAATTCACAATTTGCGTCCGAAGCACGTAATTTTTGTTCACGGTTCTCCTACTTACCTAGCAGATTTAGCTAGTCTAGAAGAGTTACGTAACCGCTATCACTTACATTCTCCTGCTGTTGGCACTTTGGTAGAACTGCCAATTGGCGAAGTATTTTTGCAACCAGCCGCCCCTGACAGCAATTATGAAGGTGAACTGAATGAGTTAGGGACTGTAGTAACAATTACCCTACCTGATGCAATTACCGCCGATACCCGTTGGCGCAATTTTGCCGATACAGGTTTGGTGGAAGCTCGGTGGCAGGGAGAGGAATTAGTCCTGCGGGGTTTGTCGCCGCGAGAGTTACTCAACTCTAGCAGTGATCGCGTCACTTTGACGGATGTAGACTGCTGTGCTACCTGTAAATTTCAAAGGGGGCAGCGCTGTTGGAATCCAGACTCCCCCCTGTTTGGTTTCAAAGTCCCCCCTGAAGGGTACTGTCCTGCTTACGAACGCCAAACTGAAACCCCTGAATAGAGAGCAGGGGAGGCAGACTATCTGTATGAAAATCTCCCCCTGCTTCTCTTCTACCCCTGCTCCCCCTGCTCTTTTTAGTCGGGATTTGAATCTGTGTAACGATTACGAATTTGCTCCGCTTCTGGGCAATCATCAGAAACTAGTGGCTCAACATTACCTCGCGGCACTGAAGCTAATTTTTGAGTAACAGCACCAATGCTTTCGAGGCGAACCATCTCCTCCCAAGAGCAGACTTCATCTTCTTCTTCTGTTTCATAACGGAGAGTGACTAAATCGCCTTCTATATCAATGATGCGGGCACGCTCAATCCAGCGTTGCTGATCCCGCAAGAAGATACATACTTCACGCCCATCACAACACAGTTGATAAATCTTGCGGTGTAGCATTTATTGCTTCTACCTTTCTCAACGTAGTTAAACCTGTGGACTTTTGGGCTAAACCCTACTTTATAATACCCAGTTTGCTCTGGTTAGCTTAACCTTAACTCAGGTTGTTGCCTTACCATTGCTCATGTTTTGATTTTCTCAGTTTCATTGAAATCCTGTGTCGCTAGCTACTACAGCATGGTTTAAGTTTGAGCCTATGTCAATGGTTGCCTTTGAACATTCGGGAAAGTTTATGTTCATTAACAGCAGATTTGTTCTGGCTTTCACTTTGATAGAGCTACTAATTGCTATCGACGTTTTTGGATTATTTCTCAGTGGGAGATACTCCGTAACAACTTTACTCGCTCCACTTATTCGCCTTGCCTCCTCAATTTGAGTGGCTGCGAGCTAGAGTCTAGGGACTCCAATATTTAACCTAAGCTATTGTATTCGATCTTAACTCATTATCTCGCTACTATTCATCTTTTTGATGCAAAATATATGGTTTTTATAGATATTTTTTGATATTTTTACTACCGCAAGAGCGCAGGAGTGACTAGTATTGCCTATACTCTATGTATTTGGCTCGTATTTGCCGTTATTTTGCCATAATTCCTAGTTTGACAACAATCTTCTACTCTAGCTTGAATTAGCCCTGACTTAGGCATAGATTATTTTAGATCTTCGAGGTTGAATTTTAAATTTGGAAATTAGCAAAAATAAAAATTTTTAGCTAACCGTGTACCAACTATCAAATAATATGGTATTGGATTAAATGCCCTTGATCAAATAATTCCCAATAACAACAGCAACCACATAAAACGAAATGGCACTTAAGCCAGAAGTTGAAATTCGTACAAATGGTGTAGACAAATTTTCTGAGCGAGTCGAAACTTGGAAGTTATAAAAAATTGAAATTTAAAATAAAAAATTTTGGATTTGCTATTCTTCTTAACGAGAAATACGCTTTTCCAAAAAGTGTTTTGAGTCTCAATTGTAGAGAATGCGTGAAGACAACTAACTGTTAATTGTTAACGCTCTTATCACAATTTTATGTATCAACTATAGTAATTTTCTTAATTCAAGTTGTGAAAACGACGAAAATCTTCATCTTTTTGACTTAGCCCAACCCATTCCACTGCTAAATCTTTGAATTTTGTCACCAGACGATCGCAAGCAGGACGTTCAGTAGCATAATGTCCGGCATCAATCAAAATCAATCCGCGATCGCGGCTTTCTTGAAATTGATGAAATTTACAATCTGAAGTTAAATAAGCTTGGGCCCCTGTCTTCACTACATCTGAAATAAAACTAGCTCCCGAACCGCCTAAAACTGCTACCCGCTTAATATTTTGTTGTATATCAGCAGTGGGAGAAAAAATTAGGTTGGGAGGATTTAGCTGAGTTTGAATTTGAGTCAACAACTGTTGTAAAGTCAAAGCTGGGTTTAAGTCACCGACACGGCCATAGCCCAATCCTTCTTGCGTCGATACTATTGGTGTTACCTGCTTTAATTGTAACATAGTTGCCAACACATCAGCCGTGCCATCTTCAACTTGATCGAAGTTGGTGTGAGCAGTGTAGACTCCAATTTGATGCATAAAAGCCAGCCGCGTAATTTCTGCGATCGCATTTCCACTGCGAAGAGATTTAAGCGGACTAAAAATCAGGGGATGATGGGCAAAAATCAGATTAATTGGAATCCCGGATTTTTGTAGCGCGATCGCTTCTTGCATTACAGCTAAAGTAGGTGTCAAACACACTAATACTCTTGCGGGTAAATTCAATACTCCTGGCTCAATCTGCCATCCACAATTATCCCAGCTTTCCTGCCAAGCTGGATTTGCCCAATTTTCAAACCAGGTAATTAAATCAAGAGTTTTCATATACATTCTGAAAAAATAATTTACCTATTAATCGCACCTGTAGAGACGCAAAATTTTGCGTCTCTACAAATATATAATTTTCCGTTTCTACAAATATATAATTTTGCATCAATAATCCTACTAATATAAGGCGACGGGTTTAACTAATAAACTTGTAACCGCATCAAATCTTTTGATCAGCCTGCCCTCTACAGATATTAATTGCCAGAAATATGAATGACTAATTCTCTATTATGATTGCGTTGGCGATGTTCCCAAATGTATATCCCTTGCCAAGTTCCTAACACTAATTGACCGCGAGAAATAGGTATTTGTTCTGAAGTGTGAGTGAGGGCAGTACGGATATGGGCTGGCATATCGTCTGGGCCTTCGGCATCATGAATATACTGAGCCGATTCTGGCACTAGTTTTGCCATAAAATTAGCTAAATCTTTGAGAACATCAGGATCGGCGTTTTCTTGAATGATTAAACTGGCTGAAGTATGGCGTAAAAATAGAGTACAAAGTCCAGTTTCTAATCCAGAAGAGGCAACTATGGCTTCAACTTTAGAGGTAATATTGGTTAAAGATTTGCCAGTAGTAGGAATTTTCAGCAGTTGTTGATAGTGCATCGTTAATAAATGATGAATGATAAATTATTAATGATGAATGTTTCAGCATTTAGCATTCATCATTCAGCCTTTTGATAACGGCAGAGGCGATCGCTTCATTTCCATCTTTGGGAATTGGCTGAGATTGATTTGGCGGTTGGAGGGGTTGATGTAAGAATTCCCAGTTACCTTGAAAAAACTCAGATGGTGCGAGAATTTGATGGGGAACGCAATCGGAAATGCCTTCAATCAGAAAAGCAGCTTCAGCAAATTCCTCACGAGTCATAGTTACAATTGGTGTTCCTACTCGCACGGCTTCGGCAAAAGTGCCGTAACCTGGTTTGGAAATTAGCCTGCCACACAAAGGCATAAAATCTACTGGGCGTAATTTTTGATCGGTAATTTTGATCAAATTAGGCAATTCAGGGGCAGAAATATTAAGAGTCAGGAACTGCCAGTCGGGAAAATGTTGTAGGTTTTCGTAAGGAAGTTGTTGTAAACCCAAACCGCCGAAGGTAAGTAGTACAGTTTTGTCTTGTGGGGCTGTGATTCCCCAGTTAGATCGTAGCGCGTCCAAGGGGTAGCGAGGCGAACTGCCAATCAAGCCAACATCAGTAATGTTGGGAAAAGCACTCATTGATTCGTGGAAGGGGAGACGAAACAAGCGATCGCACTTACTGTAAAGATCGCTTATCCAGTCAGCAATTTCCAAAAATTCACCCCCCCAAGCGCGGTAAATTAAGTCCCAGCCGAAGTTACTACTCATATAGCAGGGAATATCAGCGGCTGAGGCTATTGCTGCTGCTAAAGGAGGAACATCAGCCAGAATAAGGTTTACGCGATTTTGACGGATAAAGTTTACTTCAGAAGCGATGAGCGATCGCTGACTACCTCGAATTTGTCTGAGTTTCTCCAGTGTAGCGGCTTTATCCATTGTCATACTATCTGCCTGCACTACACCGATATCAAATGCACGCGGGCGATAGATAAAGTCTCCATCAATGTATAACTCTAGTAACCAACGCGGTGCGGTTGTTACCATAATCAGCAATACTTCAGGACACAATTTTTGAATTGTCCCTGCTATGGTTGCGGTGCGGGTAGCATGACCAAATCCGTGATTGGTAATCGCTACATATAAAATTGGTCTTTCCATTTTCGATTTTAGATTTTAGATTTTGGATTTCAGACTACTACTAAAACCTAAAATTATGCTAGTTGACAAAATTTCTCAATTTCTGACACCAATTGGTCAATTTCTGACTCTAAGGTGAAATAATGAACGCAGGCTCTGACACAATCAGGATCGACTAGCGTCCGCGTCATCAAGCCTTGGCTTTCCAAATATTGCACCAATTTCAGATGAACCTTATCCGTTGAGGAGCTATTTTTTAGCTGGAAAGAGACAAGTCCGGCTTGAGGTGGGGCGGTTCGCAAACAAATAGTGTCAGATAGATCGTTTAAGCGCTGCCAGAGGTATTGACTCAGTTTGCAAATCTGCTGGTAGCGTTCCTGTGCGGTTCCCCATTGCTGATGAGTTGCGATCGCTGCCCGTAATCCTGCATATTGAGAGAAGGCTGATGTTGCTACTTCATAACGCCGTCCATCCGGTTGCCAATTTGTAGGTTTTCCCGTACTGTCTGTAACAACACTACGCCAACCAATAAAGGTAGGATGTAAAGTTGATTGGGCTTCTGGTCTAACATACAAACCACCCACACCAGCAGGGCCGCACAACCACTTATGACCAGTAAAGGCGTAAAAGTCTGCCCCCAATTCTGTCAGATTCAAAGGCAATAAACCCACAGATTGGGCTGCATCCACAAGAATTTGTAACGGTCTAGAACCTTGATGTTGTTTGCATACTTCGGCAATTTTGTCAATGGGCAAAACTTGCCCGGTGTTCCAGAGAAGATGACTCAACACTACTAAACGAGTATGCGATTGCAAGTGCTGGGCAATGACATCAGTTGGATCGCCTTGGTTCAATGTTGCCATTAACGGACAAGTGTCAACTTCAACACCGAATCTGCGACTAATTTCTGCGGCTGTGGCTATGATTCCTGGGTGTTCGCAGTCTGATAGCAAAATGCGATCGCCTGTTTGCCAGTCAATACCCCACATGGCAATATTGCACCCAACAGTCACATCCTCGGTGATGGTTATCGTTTCGGCTGGAGTGTTAAGTTCTGAGGCGATCGCAAGTCTTGTTTGCTCAACTTCTTGAGTTATCCAAGCATTCACCTCGCTTGAAAAGGGGCCGCGACGTTGAATATATTCCTGGGAGTTATTTATCGCATCAATTGCTGCTTGGGGCATTGGGCCTTGCCCCCCATAGTTGAAATAAGTTTTATTTGCCAGCGCTGGAAATTGCTGTCGGTGTAGATCTTGGGTTTGTGCCGCAGAAATGCTAGTCATGATAGCAAGTCAGAGGAAATGACGAATTTGCTTACACTAACACGATCTTTACCCTACCCTACCAAGGGCAAAGAATGAAATCGAACCTTACTCCCACACTTTGGATGACTCACCACTCGTCACTCCTTCGCCGCAACGCCCGATCTCGTCCTCTGCTAAAGCCACTGCACCCCATAGCGGCGCTTCATCTCCCAATGCAGCTGGGACAATATCAAAATGAACTTCAGGTAATGCGGTTTCACGCGCCACGCGGCGGATCGTATGCCAAAAGCGATCGCCTGCTTTGGTTACGCTGCCACCCAAGACAAATTGCTGGGGGTTAATCAAGTTAGCCACATTACCAATAGCCACACCCAACGCCCAACCAGCGTTTTCAAGCGCTTTTATTGCTAATTCATCTCCCTGTTGTGCTGCTTGACTGACTAACTGACCAGTAATCATATCAAGGTTGTCATGACAAAGCGATCGCACTATCTGGCCTCGTTCTAGCTGATTTTGCAACCACTCCCGCAACTGTTCGGCTATATAGGGACCCGAAGCCAATCTCTCCACACATCCACGCTTACCACACAAACACATCGGCCCAGCAGGATTGACAACCATGTGTCCAATTTCCCCTGCCATCCCTTCTACACCCCGCCAAGGGCGACCATTTAAAATCCAACCCCCACCAACCCCAGTGCTAAGAGTAATATAGAGCAAGTTGTCTGAGCCACTACCCGCGCCAAAGCGATGCTCACCCAAAGCTGCGACATTAGCATCATTGTCTACACTCGCAGCCACGCCGAATTCTGCTTCTAGTATTTCCCTTAGTGTAATATTCTCCCAACCTCTGACATGGTGAGAAAGGCGGACTGTGCCTGTCGTTGCATCCACAGGTCCACCAAAGCTTACCCCAATAGCGGCTGGTTTCTCTCCTTGCAGCAGGTCGTGTGCCAGTGAGAACATGATTTCTAGGTCAGATTTAGCATCAGCATTTGGGGGAGAAATAGCGCGTCGTGAAGCTAGCCATTGTTTTTGTCCTGGTGTTCCGAGGGCTGCAGCGTGTTTAGTGCCGCCAAAATCTAGAGCTAGGATTAGGTGTTTCATCTCATTTGAGAATAGGCGAGCTTGTGAGATATTTTCCTGTGGTTGTGAGTTATGCGTGCTAAGTTTTTGACAAATTAAGAAACCAAAGCCATCACCGCCACAGGGGAACCGGAACCACTTTGTAAGCGTAAAACGCCAATAACTAAAGTCGTACCACTGGGCGGTAATTGGTCTAAGTTAGTGAGATTCTCCAATACGATGCGGGGTTGTGACAATACCAGACGATTGATTGCAAAAGTGTCATCTTGACCTGGATCAACACCGTGAGTATCAATTCCTACACCAGCAATTTGGCGTTGAGAAAGTAAGAATTGTGTCGCTTCAAGACCAAAACCGGGAAAATGTGGTGTGCCATCAGGATCGAGGTTGAGAAAAGCTTTGGTATCTGACCACTTGTATTGCCAACCCGTAAACAGCAAGACAACGCTACCGGGGGGAATTTGACCGTGTTGTTGTTCCCAATTTAGGATATCGGATAAAGCGATCGCATAATCAGAATTAACAGCAGCTTGTTCGCAAATATCTATTACCACTGCTGGCACTACCAATGATTCCGCTGAATAAGAGTCAATTCCTCTACCACCAGGGTGAAAACTGATGGGGGCATTCATATGTGTAGCGCTGTGTTCGCCCAAACAGAAACGCCGCAGATAATAGCCATCGCATTCCCTTGATGCCACAGTCTCAAATTCAACTGGTGGATCGCCCTGCCATTGGGGGATAGTGGGTGCGATCGCATGACTCAGGTGCAGCAAACGTTTAAATCTAATTATCTGCTGAATCTGTTCGCTCATACAGTTTTTTAACTTCTATTTGCTAGCTTATCTGTGGATATAAGAGATATCCTGTAAACCCGCCCCTACTAATTCCTTATA
>DATNQH010000184.1:0-6821 GCA_036704105.1 Leptolyngbyaceae cyanobacterium
AAAAGACGTTATCCCATTGGCTCTGGAGTGACTGAAGCTGCCTGCAAAACAGTGATTAAACAACGCTTATGTTGTTCAGGAATGCGTTGGAAGGAAACGGGAGCAGCCGCGATTTTGAGCTTGAGGACTTTGGTCTTAACCGAATGGCACTAAGAAAGAGAGAAACCCTTGCATGATAAGCGTTGTAGTCTGAAATGGGATTGCACACTCAGCAGACGGGGCAGAGTACTTTCTCCTAAACAAGTACTACCTTTAACGTAGCAAGGATGGTAGCAAAGCCTAAAATTTTTTTCTATGTAAAAAAAGCTCCCAAGTCCTGTAAAACAGAAATTGAAACTTGGAAGCGTATATGACTGCTACTACTGTGCCAAATCGTGTCAAAATTCTCAAGGATAAGTTTACCAACAGCATAGGGTTACCTTTTCAAGAACTGTTAAGTGAGTCTATGATTGTTGAAGCGATTAACGAGCTAAAAATTAAGTATCACCGTCGGTTATATGACCCATTCGTGACGCTATGGGCATTTCTATCTCAAGTTTTGGATGTAGATAAAAGCTGTCACAATACAGTAAGTAGAGTAATTGCTTACTTGGTGAGTGAAGGAGTAGAACTTCCTTCAACTGATACAAGTGCTTATTGTCAAGCCAGGTCAAGGTTGCCAGAACAATTACTAGAAAAACTCTTTGGTAAAGTTGCACAAAATTTATCAGAAAAAGTAACACCCGAATATTTGTGGTGCGGTCGTAATGTGTTGGTAATAGATGGTTCCAGCGTTTCAATGCCTGACACTATTGAAAATCAGAAAGCTTATCCGCAGCCAAGTAGCCAAAAACCTGGATGTGGTTTTCCCATCGCCAAAATTGGGGTTCTATTTAGCCTTGCTACAGGTGCTGCTATTGCCATAGTGATTGATGTTATGAATACTCATGACCTGACGCTTGCTAGAAAGCTGTACGAATTTCTCAATCCAAAAGACGTAGTTTTAGGAGACAGAGCTTTTTGCGCTTATGCGGATTTAATTTCCCTAAAAAAACTGGGTTGTGACGCAGTATTCCGTAAGCATCAATCCCGAAAAACACCTATGCGAAAAGGTAAAATAATTGGTGAAAGCGATCGCATAGTAATTTGGCACAAACCTGATAAATGCCCAAAAGGATTAAGCAAATCAGAATTTGCTGCTCTTCCCAAAACCATGACTGTGCGAGAAATTTATTACTACATCTTTATTCCTGGGTTTCGCACTCAACAAGTTAGTTTAATCACTACTCTATTGGACACAAAAACTTATCCGAGCTTGGAAATTGTTAAGCTTTATGGTTTTAGATGGGATGTTGAAGTAAATTTAAGACATCTTAAAACTACTTTAGGAATGGATGTTCTGCGGTGTAAAACACCCTCAATGGTACGCAAAGAAATTTATGTTTATTTGCTTGCTTACAATTTACTGCGTAGTTTGATGTGGCAGGCTGGCGATACTTATGGTACTTCTCCATTAAGCTTATCGCTACAAGGTACTCGCCATCATTTAAATAACTTTATTCCCCTATTGTTAGCCGTAACTTCAAAGCAACGTTACCACCTTGAGCGCACTTTACTAAAAGTTATTGTTCACAAGGCTGTTCCCTCGCGTCCAGGCCGGAGTGAAGCACGAGTCCGCAAACGTCGCCCGAAAGCTTACCCCTTAATGACCAAACCCCGGCACGAATATGTTGCACAATTGCAAACTGCTTAAACCATAGGTGTTTCGGCTTTTCTTAGTGCCATTCGATTCAATACCCTTGGACGGGCAATCCCTTTGGTTTGGCGGGTGCTGCGCCACGGTAGTAGTAGCGTTCGCTTTGAGGTCTACCAAGGAATGCTGAAACGAGCTGCACGGTTAGTTCCAACGGGAGTATCGGTGCGGTTTCTAGCAGACCGAGGCTTTGCCAGTACTCAACTGATGCGCTATCTGCGCGACGAGCTGCACTGGCATTTTCGGATTCGCGTCAAAAGCAATGCTTGGATATACCGTCCCCACAAAGGCTGGAAGCGCCTCAGTCAGTATCATCTGGCTGCCGGAGACAGCATTTTGCTCCAAGGCATTACCCTGACCAAAACATATCCCCTGGCAAATCTGAATCTGGCACTGGGTCGTGACCCGATTTCTGCTCAGCTATGGTTGGTCGTGACTGATGAACCTGCTTCGCTGCAAACCTTTCAGCAATACAGCGAGCGATTCCAAATTGAGGAGGAACTGCTGGATGAAAAATCCAACGGCTTTCAACTCGAACGCTCTGAAATCCGTTCTGTCCCTGCACTCTCCCGACTGTGTTTGGTCCTTGCCGTTACCACGCTGCTCCTAACGGTGCAGGGACAGCAAGTAGTGGCTGCCGGAAAACGCCGTTGGGTCGATGCACATTGGAATCGCGGCAACAGTTATTTTCGCATTGGCTGGAATTGGCTTAAGGGTTGCCTACACCAACACTGGCAACTGTTTCCCTACCTTGCCCTCCAAGGTGGCACTGAGCCGGCTCCCGCTATTGCCTCAAAAAAGCAAGCGCAACAGCAGTTTGAGCGGGAGTTTACAGCCAAATCTTATCGATTTGCTACCTGAGTTTTGTCAGTCAATCAGCATCGCCTGGTCGGGGAATTGACTGCTCCCAACTATCAACCAACAGTGCTCCATCCGGTAACTCGGCTAACCATGCTTCGAGTTCTGCTCGCTCCACGCTCGGACACTCCTGCTGCCATTGTTCCAGCAGACTGGCAGGCAGTGCCTGTCGCACATACAGTAGCATTTCATGAATGTAGTTCCATACCGTTGCTTCGCTTGCACCAATCGTTTCTGCTAATGCTTGCATTGTCCAATGCTGCCGCAGGTAAAGCAGACACACCAGTAAACGGCTTACCGGATTAGCAGACTTTTTCGCTCCTCCCCCCGCTTGCCGCTGGCGTTCAGGGTATTGAGCGCTAGCTAGTCGAGCAACCTTGTCAAGTTACTCCACCCGTTGCCAGAGTTCCCAGAAGGCTGCCGCCTCCAGCCCAATCAAGCGTTTTCCCTGTTGGGGGCGTTGTTGAAGCAGATGTAGAATGCGATTGAAGTAGGCGTGATTCATGGCTCGATCAGCAACCCGGCTTTCTCTAGAGTGCCACACTCTCCTTATTCTTGAAGAAGTCTATTCAAACAGATCCGAAGCAGTGCGGGTATCGCTGCACAGTATAAGTTTGAAATTGTTCTCAAATCATTGCCTGATTGGGCTTATCGAGAAAGGTGCAAGATCTAAAACAACGTCGATGGCAACCTCGTTCTCCCGCAATGGCGGCTGGTCTAAGCGATCGTCTTTGGAGTGCTGAGGAATTACTAACCAAGGTTGTTGCTCTTAGCTCTATCAACACAAAGTAGGGCGACTACCGAAAGTTACTCGGATATTTATTTCAAGAGAAATTGCCTTCGATTGAAAAGCGATTGTATTGGTTAAGTTGGCGAATAAGGCATAAAACTATCGCACAGTACCACCACTACAAGCGCCGTAGAGCAAGGCTTTTAGGCGATCTATAACTGTCGTACTAGTTTGCATGATTACGGATTTTGTAGAATCGCTCAGTCATTTCGAGTATTTGTAGTTGATAATCGCTATACTCAACCTGGCGGTTCAAAGTTTCTAGGATTGACCAAGCCAGCGGGTCTAAATTACATCCAGCAAGCCTTTGTACTCGTTCAATAATTTCTCTTTGCCTAGTAAGCTGCTCCTCATCCATATCTAACCGTTTAATATTTTCTTGTTTAATTTCAAGCTCTTTGTTGAGAACTTGACACTTAAGAGTGGAGCTGTTTTCAGTATCCAAAGCAATTGCAAAAGATCCGTTGTATTGAATATCATCGTCGAGCAAATACTGTAACCTAAAAATCTCTCCTTGGCTAGAGGATTTTGAAAGAAAGTGTTGAGGTTTGTTTTGGATTTGCCTCACGCCTTTTTTCGCTGACTCTGATTGCACAGACAAAATATTGTTAACAGCTTGACTAATATGTTTTGCTGTCACTTGGCGCTTACCTGCTATTTCATATGCCCTATTTAGTGCGCTCTGATAAAACGAAGGGTCAAGCTTCCTAAGAGGTCGTAAATGCGATTCTTTGTACGTATTAAGCGGTACGCCCAAGCTTTTTTCAATCCGTCCCGCGTATAGCTGATATTTTAAATTCGTTTTAGACTGGTGGCTAAACTCTTTTCGTAAACAAGCAGCCATACTGGGATGTTTCAGTACCACCCATCCCTTACGCTCGTCCAACTCAATTAATAACTCTCGAATGCTAGTGATATGCTCTTTAATTGAATTGACGCACTGACGAGCTTCCGCTTCAGTCATACCTCTCATTACATCTATTTTGGTCACAATTGTGACCTGCTTCTCTGCTTGCAATGCTTGAGAATCTTTAGCAATATTATTATCTACGCCGCTTCTAATATTATGATTCATAGCAAAAGCCTCAAAGGTTTCAGCACACGTCTCGATAGAATTCAGTTCTGTCCATGCGAAGGTTAAATCGCAGGTTCTTGAGAGAATTGAAAGTATTTTCTCATACTTCTGCTTTAAATTGCATTCCAACGTGCAAATAAGTCTTCAAAATTAATGTTTTTTGAAATTAATAAAAGTTATACTTTTTTAGTTTTAAAAAGTTCCAAAAAGACCTGTTTGAAATATAAATGCAAACAAAAAAAATGGGAGGAGGAAGATTTATTGACGTTCTTCCCTTACGTGAACGCAGAGTATTCTAATCATCACTGATTAGGTTTAGTAGGGTCGAGGAGAAATATTGCTACCTCTCCCCTCCCATCCGATACCGTGCTTGCAACTATTAGAGTCGATGCCCTGGCTGCCTGACAAAATTAGGTGAAAGCGAGTAGCAGAGGAATTTACGCAAAAAAGGCCATGCCCGAATGGCACTAAGATAAGCGAAAATGCTTACTAGGCAAGCGTTGCAGTCTTTTAGCTTTTCTGCGGTAGATGGTCGGGTCAGGGGAGCGCAGACAGCCAGAGGCACTCGCATAGGTACAGTAATGATGCAGGGGTTGTCCAAAATTTTGGTTAGGTAGAAAAAGCTTCCAAGTTCGTGAAATACTTACTCTTCGATACTTAGAAGCAAATAACACTACTACTATTGTGACAAATCGTGTAAAAATTCTCAAGGAGAAATTTAACCAGAGTTTAGGACTACCGTTTCAAAACCTGCTGCCGGAGTCAGAAATTCAAAAAGTAATGGATGAATTAAAAATTAAATATCGTCAACGGTTGTTCGATCCATTCGTAACACTGTGGGCATTTTTATCTCAAGTTTTAGAGCCGGATAAAAGTTGTCATAATGCGGTGAGTCGAGTCATTGGTTATTTAGAGGATGTTTGAAAAGTTTTGAGGAGTGAAGTTTTATGCCAAGCGTCTCACCATGATACGGATCATGGCAAGGTAAATAAATGTCTCTGAAGTTTCGGGCAATAACTCATAGTCTCTAACCAATCGTCGGCACCCCATTAACCAACCGAAAGTACGCTCCACGACCCAACGTTTTTTGAGCAGGACAAAGCTCTTAGTCTGTTCTGGTCGCAGAACCACCTGCACAATCCAACGACAAAAGTCCATCACCCACTGCATGAAAGGCTCACCATCAAAGCCGCCATCCACCCAAATGGTTGTTAAACGAGATACCTGAAAGCTAGATTGTTTGACTCTTTTGAGAACTTTTTTGCCCCCTTCACGCTCACCTACATTGGCAGCTGTGACCAAGACTCGCAAGACTAACCCCAAGGTATCGACTGTCACAAACCGCTTGCGCCCTTTGACTTTCTTGTTTGCATCGTAGCCCACAGCTTCATGTACCATTGCAGCAGTTTTCACGCTTTGACTATCGATGATTGCCTCCGATGGACGTGGATGGCGTTGCTGCTCAATCCGCGTCCACTGCCGGAGACTATCGTGAATTTTCAACCACGTTCCGTCTTTGCGCCAGTTACGAAAATAAGTGTATACCGTCTGCCACACAGGAAAATCGCCAGGTAACGCTCGCCATCGGACTCCCTCAATTAGAACATAGAAGATGGCGTTGAGAACTTCCCACATATCGACTTCGCGGGGACGACCACCGGGTAATGGTTCTGGAATCATGTCACTTAGAAATTCATATTGGGCGCGGGTCAGGTTGCTGGGGTATGCTTTACTCATGTTGCTCTCTCGGTGCTGTGTTTTTTGCTATTCGCAGCTTACACTGAGTGAGCTTTCTTACTACCTCAAGGACTTTTAAAACATCCTCTAAGTAAAAATTCTTGTGTGTAATAATTTAGAGCACCGAAATATGTTTGCCGTTGTCGTTCATTGATAACTGGAACTTCAATCCGTTCCTTGGTGTTTCCCCAAATATAACCACAAATATCTCCCCACAACAGATGACATTCGTCTTCAAAAAGAACTACGAGTTCCCCAGATACTATCTCACGTTGGTGTGCTGACAGCCACGCAGTTATTTCTAGTTTTTTTTAGCTACTAAGCTAATCGTCATCAAAGCTTGCATATCTGTAATGTGAGGAGACAGGAGACAGGAGACAGGAGGTCTAGTTTTCCCTTCTGACTTCTGGCTCCTGACTTCTGTCTCCTAAAACGACTAACTTTTGTGCAACTTAACGCTCTTCCATCACTTCTATAAGAGGATAATAGGGGGAATGGCACTAAGATAAGCGGAAACGCTTATGAATCAAGCAGTCTGCGATTGCACAGCATACTGATGTCTAGGTTGCTTCATTAACGGATAAGACTTGGGGCGACGCTTACGAACTCGTGGTTCACTTCTGCCAGGA
>DATNQH010000185.1:0-2319 GCA_036704105.1 Leptolyngbyaceae cyanobacterium
GTTAGCTTATAGAACTGGGGTGCGTTCCAGTGCTGCTCGCTCCCAATGTCCTAAATTTGCCGCTGCTTCATAGGTGCTTTGGAGAAAGGCAAAAAGCATCGCATCTGGATCTTCTGCCTGTCTGACTGCTTCATAGGGTAGGATAAACTCCTGCATCTGCAAGCTATAAAATGCCTCTTTAGGCTCAACGCGATAATCTTGGAACCCTTCTGGTGCAGGGTAAGCGTAAGCATAAAACACAGGCTCCTCGACTGACCCACCACCAGGCCAAAAGCCACAACTACTTACTTCGTGCGAATACGCTTCTCGTGTCACCCAATCTGCCATATTCGGAACACCACCAGGATGTTCTGGCGCACGGCGACCAGAGAACCGTGTTACGGCTAGGTCGAAGCTGCCCCAGAAGAAATGTACGGGGCTGGATTTCCCAATAAACCGCCCAAGGAACTCTGTCATGACTCGATCTACTTGCACGAGAATTTGCCAGAATCGCTGTGCGTATTCCGGGTCGTAAGTCCTATGTCGCTCGTCCTGCTCGAAAAGGATTGGTTCTGCCACTTCTTGGGGCATTGTCCAAATTCGGACTTCGATGCCAATCTCACTTAGTGCAAACATTACATTTTGATAAAAGTCGGCAACGGAGCGAGGAGCTAGTGCAATTCTCTTGGTAATGCCGTCGCTGGTTTCAATTTGTAATTGATGATCGAGAAAATTAAAGCTAATCTGAAAGCTTCGGGTTCCGTAAGGGATTGAAGAGGTTGTCAGTCCACGCGGCGTTACCAAGAGCGTAGACTGCCACCAGTGGTTAAGTTTGGGAGCAAGTGCCAGCCGAATTTTTCCGACGACCTGCGTCCACATATGCAGTGTTGAATATGTCTCCTGCCATGCTGCCAGCGGTAAACTGGGCCAAATGTTGTCGATGAGGATACCTTGATCGGAAACTGTCATGGAAAAGCCCTTTATTGAGGAAACTAGAGGAAACTATATGAAGATATTGCATGAGAGCCAGCTCGAATCAGAATCGCTTCAATAGTCCCTTCCCTGTTCATGCACAAAGCACCACAACCACTGTTCTCCTAATTCGGCCGAGCTAATTACTGAATGCCCCGTTGCCTCATAGTGACGGCGAGCGTGTTGATGCTCAGAAGAGTCACAACAGAGCATATTTCCACAGGTTTGGCAAATGCGTAGGTGTATCCAGCGACTATTAATCCGAATGCACTCTTGACAGCGAAACATTGGATAGTTTGCTTTAGAAATCAGAGTTTGAGCAGTCAGATCGTTGAGATGAGAGCAACTCATATGGTTTTGAATTAGTAGTTATTAGACGGAAACTTTCGGACTATTCACTCTATGTGGGATGAAATTGAGAATTTTTCGGTATATTCACCTGATTTATCAGACTATCAAGAATTATTCTGTATATTGTTCTTTATTGGTATGTTATCCAGAATTTTTTTAGATTTTATCCAATAGTCGCAGTTGAACTATCTTTACTTCGACTGTAACTTGCGCATACTGTTCTTTCAAAAACGCGATCGCACCTTCTAAGTGGGCCGTCATAAAAAAATGCGCGAACCATGTGGAGCGCGGATCTGTTATGCAGCGCTCGTAGCGAGAGCATCTGGGATTCAAAATCCTAGACTGGCGTTAGCGTTGCGGTTATCGGTAGTTGAGAGTTCGCGCATTTTTTATGACGAGCGTACTTAATTAAAAAATATTTTTGTTGTAGAAATACATACACCAACATTTTTTATTTAATGTAGTGCTGAACAAGTAATAATCCATTGTAGTAGTGTAGAAAAGACTCAAGCAGTTTGACCTTTGCTATCCGCCACTTGGAAGCAAAGCACCTGGTCGTAGCTCAAGCCTACAAGTGGCACTCGGCAAACACCAAGCATATTCAGGTGGACTGGGCGGGGCTACTCCAGGCATTGTCCTTACTGAATGCCAATGCAGAAAAAGTGGTCGGTTTCCGGCGACGAGAACCAGTACCTAGTTCTGGTAAACCACGACGCGGCACATCTACTGTGCAGTCAGGTGAATTACCTAATAGTCAACCTTCAAGATTCCCTATTAGTCAATCTTCAAGATTACCTGAGCCTATCCCACTAACTCAGAAATATGAGCTAGAATCAGCATAAAGCTGAAACAGAACAAAGAAGAAGAGAAAATGGTAGGTAGGTTTAAGGGATTGAGAGATCTTGAGTGGAAGTTGTTTGAAGACTTACTACCTCAATCCTTAGAAAAAAGAGGGCGTGGTATGCCACACGCGCCATTTCGCAACGTTTTGAATACTCAGTTATACGTATTAATTAC
>DATNQH010000186.1:0-3923 GCA_036704105.1 Leptolyngbyaceae cyanobacterium
CCATGACGACTTTGACCGTTTTTGACCACAGCATCTGAGGAACAGTTTGGACAAGAGGGTAGGGCTTCAGACATCAGTCAAGGCCGCAATGCGGAATAGACAACTATCCTTATTCTATCCTTTCCTTTTGAGGACTACCCATTGGTAGAAACAATCACCTTGTTTAGCGCAGCCGTTGCCAAAAAATTAGCGGAACCATCTTTGAGTGGGAGCCGGATATTCTTATGCTACACAATTTTTTAAAGCCAAAGATCGTAAAGATATTAATCATTATATTATTAGATAAACTAAAAGCGGTTGGCTGACCGTCCTCAAGAAACCAAAACCAACTTATACTAGTGCGCGAACACACTGCTTTAAGCGGATACTTTCTCTTGTTCTCGTGCCAGTTTTTCTGCAATTGCTTCTCTTAACCACTCAGCGGTTCGTTTACCAGCAACACGCTTCACTTCATTTTTTAAAGTTGCTGGTACACGAAAACTGAAATTTTCAAGCCTCGCTTCCTCAACGCTTGTAGTAAATTTACCACTTAAATCTCTTTCTCTAGTATCCATAATAATCGCATTACACGCCGCATATAAAACATTGTATACATGGCAATAAATTTTGCAAAGCTCTTGCTATAGCCATGCGCGCATGGTAAATTTGTTATGTAATAGGCAGCCAGTTGCAGCTTGGAACCCTCATCTGGCTGCCGCCTATAAACAAGGCTTAGAAATATCATGCCACAAACTATCGCTTGCGATCGGATTCTCGCCGATCAGTTAACGGAAGGCGACATTGTTCTTTATTGCAGCAGTCGCATACTGGTCATAACCGAACCGCAATACACCTACTCTGGCATCGTATTTGATGCTGTTTGGATTGATATAGATAGCCCCGACAATATCCAGCAACTCTGCCTCGATCCAGCTTTTAAGCTCGATCTAGTCTCTACTGCACCAATTTCTGATACTCGCGCAGCATAACTATTCCCCTACCCAGAATTCTGGGTAGGGTATTGTCGTTTTTGAGCTATTTTTATGTATTCCGTTCAGCAGTATAAGGCAGCCACTACAGAGAGCAATGCCCCAGAGTCACCTAGGATCGAAATCACTGTTCCGCAAAGGAAGGCGCGATCTCATGATAAAAATCGAATCAAATGGATAGACGCGAAACGGTTAGCACTTATTGCTTCTGGATGCGCTGATACGGCGGAAGTAAGGAAATGGTTAAAGCATCTAAATGTTCGGACTCTTCGATTAACCATGACTTCAGCGTGGGTAGCAATATGTCACGATCTAGCGACAAAGATCAAGATTGCTAGAAATAAGCTAGCGCCAGATGCAGCGAAGGTTGTCGATTTAATCGGGTACAAGCAAGGGGCAAGAAGTCTAAAAGACTGCGCCCGAAACTGGGCAGCTATTGAAGAGCATCGACAGCTAGAGCGGCAGAACAACATCAACATAGTTCTCATCGCCATGAAGGATGCGATCGCTGCTTCTAATTGGGAATTCTTGCGCCAAGCGCTAGTATCCCGCGAAAAGTACAAAGCAGATGCGTGGAGGTTGCTAACAACAACCGAAAAGAACGCGATCGAGGCAATTGTACCAGTTGAGATTAAATTGCTAAAAGCCGCGTTGAAACAGGGGGCGATCGCTGCATTCAAAGAGGACGACGAAGGCGGAATTTTCTGGATATGGCACACGGACATTAATTCCGAACCGGAGCTAGTATCTGGTACAACCGTTCGGAATTTTTACGGAATTTCGTAAAAAACAATTTAGTTATCGCATTAGGAACTGCCTAAAACAAGCTGTTTGATTTTCCTCTCCAGCGTTCTTGGCTAAATCCACATCAACAAATTTTACTTTCTTGTTGCGATCGAACCCAATTCCGGCATCAAGAGAAAGGTTGTCTGCTAAATTGAGTTGTCGGGAAATAAAAAGTAAGATCGGCCACTTGCTATATGCTATATCCAAGCGGCAAGCTGCGTTCGAGTTATTTTGGATTAATACTGGAAAAGCTGGCTATTACCTTGCAGACTGGTGCCACCAAAAGTACTACTACTGTGGTTTAGGAAGTCAAAGACATCAAAATGGTGCTTAGAAGTCTTGGCATCGGTCGCCCCGATCGCCACAGCGACTGAAATTATGTTAAAATTTTGGGGTATAAAAAAACGGCGCTATCAACCAAATACTGGATAATTTTGGACAACAGAGTCAAACAGGGATAGTCAGCCTAAGCCAAAATTTAGACTAGATTTTGAAGGTCATGACACCCGTGAGTGCTTTCCAGCTTACGGCTCTGTCGCTAAAGATTAAACACATCTATTGAGTTAGGGCTGAGTGCAGAGTCAGCCAGAGCTGATTTAGAACCGGGTGCGACTGATTTTGGTGTTAGTGTTGTTAACGAGCAGGGCGAAACGATTTATCACTTTCTGATGGGAGAGCGGTAATGCTTGATTTGAAAAATTTCAGCAGCCGTACTAGGAAAAGTATTAACCGTGCCATAGCCGAATCTCAGCGGTTGGGCCATAGCTTTATCGGTTCAGAACAACTGTTACTTGGAGTATTGGGCGAGGATCGAGCAATCGCCCAATTACTTGAAGTTAGTTTAGAATCCGTTCGGGCTGAAGTTGAGAGAGTTATTGGGCGAGGATCGGGGTATGTTGCTGCCAGTCTTCCCTTTACTCCCAGAGCAAAACGGATCGTGCAGATAGCGACGGCGATCGCACTCGTGCAAGAATTCAGTTGTGTTGAACCGGAACACTTACTGTTAGGCATTGCCGATCGTGCAGATGGAATTGCCTACAACGTGCTAAAAAATCTCGGCGTTCTCATCCCGCAACGTAGGCAAGCAATTCTGATGAGGATGCAGGATCTGCCACGACAGCCAATTTCACAATCAGATGAAACAGATGACGAGGCTATAACGACTAAAAGTAGTCTGCTATCTGCTGTCCCTCCTGTAAATAAGACTGCACCCACCTGGCTGTCTATCACCACCCTGCCCCAGGAAAACGGACGTTGGGTTGCTCAAGTCAGCGCTCACGGTAATGCTCATGGTAATGCTCCTAATTTTAGAAGCATCGCTTACGGAAATAGCGACTTTCAAGCGATAGCTGATGCGCTCTTAAGCTTAGCTCGGATGTATCGGAATTATCAAGTTTAGAACGGACAACCCAAATGCTAACAAAAGCAGATCTGCAAAAGTTGTGTGACAATCTTGCGCCTACTTTAAAAGGAAAGCCTTCAGACGATCTGATATATTTAGCTTGTCGATTAAAGGCATTTGAAGAAGAGACTGAAACAAGTGCAGATGCCATTGAAATTTGGCATCAGGCGATCCTGCTCTCGCTTGCCCAGCTAAAAAAATTGCAGCCACCACAGTCCACTGCCACTTCGGTATATGACGCAGATTATTATGCTTGGGTAAACGAACAAATACGCCTATTACATCTGCGGCAGTTTGACCAGTTAGACCTAGAACACTTGCCAGATGAATTAGAGACTCTTGCTTGGTTAGTTCAACGGGAAATCAAAACTAACCTGGAAATCATTTGCAACCACCTGCTCAAATACAAATACGCGCGGGAATATCTAAACGACGAACCGTGCTGTAGTAGCTGGCAAACTGCTTTGTGCTTGGCAAGAGGCAAAATTACTAATGAGTTGGAAGATAGTCCTAGTTTGGGGGATTATCCAGCTTTTGAATTGGATTTTCGATACAAGAAGGCAGTAAATCAGGTTTATCAAGAAACAAAGCTGCCCGATGGCGTGTTGCCTAAAAGCTGCCCTTGGACGGTCAACCAGGTACTTGACGAAGACTGGTTGCCAAATTGATTTCAAATCGAGCCAGCGCGACTCGCGCTGGGTTTGCTTTTTAAACTGATGTCTAGCTCTGAGTTTATTAAATCAGACATATGTCCGAGTTTCGGTAGT
>DATNQH010000187.1:0-8402 GCA_036704105.1 Leptolyngbyaceae cyanobacterium
ACGCTCGGTTTTATAGCAGATGAAAAATCATTTGCATAATTTTTTGACGACTTACTGATAAATAAATATCAGAGTTCGGGACTGCGCTGATGTCTATTTAGGAGGTGATTAGATTAAGAAGTGGAGTGGAGATAGCATTAGTCATTTTAGGGGATTTTCCCCGACAAGATGAAACACATCCCTTCTTTTGAGAAAAATACTGCTATGGATGAAATCGAGGAACGCTTGCACCAACTGGTGGAAGAAACTTGTAGGCATAAATTTAACAGTATCGAGCGCAGGCTCGGTTTAACCAAGATAGTTCGGCTGACTGTTAAATCTGGCAGGCTTTGGAAAGAAAACACTCCTTACTATGAAGATGCACTGCAACAAACCTGGCTGTATTTCTGCCGCAATCTTTGTGAAGCTGCTACAGGTGAGAAGTACAATCCGAATCGAAGTAGTGTCACCACTTGGCTTAATGCCTACCTGCGGCGACGACTACAAGATTTTCGCGCATTAAACCAGTCTCAACTAAAGCAGAATGTTGCTGCGCCGCTTCATGCGGTAGATGAATCCAGCAGCGACATGATTGAAGCCTTGGAAGCGCCGCCCGATATTCCTCCGATTCTAGAAACCACAAGACAGTGGATTGAAACCGATCCAGATGGCGAGTTACGCCGCATTCACATTCAGGGACACCCAGAAGTGAATTGTCAAGTCTTGCTGTTGGAACGTTTGCCACCAGAAGCTAGTTGGGAAGATTTGGCAGCGCGATTTTTACTTTCAGTTTCAACATTAAGCAGTTTCTATCGCCGACAGTGCATTCCACGCTTACGTAAGTTTGGCGAATCGCAGGGGTACATAGAGGATACCTATCATGAGTTATCTGAAAAGAAATATAGAAGATCTTTCGTTACCGTTACCAATAACCCAAACAGCAGGTAGGATAGCACGGCAGTTTTCCCAACAGCAGCCGACGCAGGAGAAGGCAGAGCAAGTGCGTTTGAATACGCTTGCAGTGTGTGTGGTGAATGACTACTTGCAAATGATGGGTATTCCTTGCGATTTAAAAGCAAGCGACAGCTGGAACCCAGTTGTTTGCTTGTTTGATGATGTTGCCGATCTAGAAGTGGTAGGATTGGGGCGCTTGGAATGTCGTGCGATCGCGCCAAACCAGTCTAGCTGCTATATTCCGCCAGAAGTTTGGGCAGATCGCATTGGTTATGTGGTAGTGCAGCTTGATGAACGACGCTCCCAAGCAATTATGCTGGGATTTGCTAAACAGGTAACGAGAAAGCACTTAGAGATCGACTCTTTGCTACCTTTAGAAGATTTACTCGCTCACTTAAGCTTACCTGTGCGCGCCGCCGAAGCTTGCGCCAGCGGATCTTTGAGTCAATCACCGCCAACTGTTGACTTAGGGAAAACAGCAGTGAATTTGAGTCAATGGCTGCAAAATGTATTTGATTCGAGTTGGCAAACAGTGGAGTCTTTATTAAATCCAGCACTAGCTTTGGGCTTTCGCAAGGCGAATGATTCTAATGCAACTGATTCTGAGGATCAAGATCCTCATGTGAGAAGGGCAAAGCTGATCGACTTGGGAATGCAATTAGCTGGTAATTCCATCGCTTTAGTGGTTGAACTTAGACCTGAATCCGAGCGTAAAACCATTATCCTGCTTCAGGTGCATCCGACAGGAAGTCAAATATTTTTGCCGCCATTATTACAAATGATTGTGCTGGATGAAACAGAAGCCGTTTTCTTAGAAGCCAAAGCTAGAAGGGCAGATAATTACATTCAATTGCAATTTAGTGGCACAAGCGGAGAAAGGTTTAGCGTTAAATTAGCTCTGGGTGAGGTCAGTATTACAGAAAATTTTGCGATCTGATCGCACAACTTATATCAACTAAGCAATTTTAGATTAGGGCTTATCGGTTCATGCGCCGAACAAACGCGATCGCAATTAATTCCATTGTCGATAATCCGGACAACATCTGTGCCTTATCCCATGCATTGGATGAGATCGATCTAAAATCTAAAATCCGCTCATCCAAAATTGATTGACGCGCCTACAGGTAAACAGTCGTGGGTAAGTTAGTTGTCTTAAAGTTAGGGGACGGCAGTTTTGAGCAGGGTTTTCCTGTCACACTTCAGATTGGTGAGGATGGTGATCGCCCCTCTGCTGAAATCGTTGGTAAGCTACCGCCAAATCCAGAGATTCCTAAATATTACAGTTACTGGCAATCAGCTTATTATCGCTTGGGTTTACGTACTCGGCTGGAAGCCGCAGCAGTCCAAGTCACCAATGTTTCTGTGATGGAGGATTGCCACAACGCCGCTAGAATGTTGTGCCAAAGTCTAAATGCGTGGCTCAGTTCGGCACCATTTCGCTCGATTAGAGAGAAATTACTCGAAAAACTGATGCCATCGGATGCAATGCGGGTAATTCTACAAACCGAAGATTCCCTATTGCAGCGCCTTCCTTGGCATCAAAGCGATTTGTTCGCTCGTTATCATAAAGCAGAAATTGCTTTAAGTGCGCCAGCTTATGATGAAATTGCCGCTCAAGCACCTCAAAGAGCCAAGATTAGAATCTTAGCTATTTTGGGTAGTAGTGTTGGCATTAATACTCAGGCAGATCGAGTTTTACTAGAAAACTTACCTGATGCTGAGGTTTGCTTTTTGGTAGAACCGCCGCGACAAGTTTTAGATAGTCAGTTATGGGCGGCTAAAGGTTGGGATATTCTGTTTTTTGCTGGGCATAGTGCCAGCGCTCAAAATTGTGAATTTGGACGAATTTATCTCAATCAAACTGAAAGTTTAACAATTAGCGATTTAAAAAATGCTTTACATACAGCTGTAGAAAACGGCTTAAAGCTAGCGATTTTTAATTCCTGTGATGGTTTAGGATTAGCGCGAGAATTATCTGGTTTACAAATTCCAGAAGTTGTGCTGATGCGGGAACCAGTACCGGATAAAGTGGCGCAAGAATTTTTAAAGAATTTCCTCAAAGCATTTTCTCAAGGCAAGTCTTTATATCTATCTGTACGCGAAGCACGAGAAAGGCTACAGGGGTGGGAAAGTGAATTTCCTTGTGCTAGCTGGTTGCCAGTAATTTATCAAAATCCCAGCGCCAAGCCGCCGCTCTGGCAAGAGTGGCTTTGGTGCGACCGCCCAAAAAACAAGCCCCGCCTCCGCAATGTACTAATAGCCAGTCTGGCTGTCACGGCTTGCGTGATCGGAGTAAGATTTCTGGGAATGCTTCAGGGGGTGGAATTGCAGGCTTATGATCGCTTAATGCAAATGCGATCGCCTGAAAATCCAGATCCACGCCTGTTGGTGGTGACAGTAAATGAACGAGATTTTCAGCTACCAGAGCAAAAGGACAGAAAAGGGTCGTTATCAGATCTTGCCCTGGAACGACTGTTGCAAAAACTCGACAAGTTCAAACCGCGCGCCATTGGCTTAGATATCTATCGTGATTTCCCTGTAGGAGAAAGTACGCCCTCTTTAGCTACTCAGATGCGGCAGAACAATAGTTTTTATGCCGTGTGTAAAGTTAGCGATCCGGAGTTTGACCCGGATGGCGTTCAGCCGCCGCCGGAAGTGCCGCGAAACCGCTTGGGCTTTAGCGATCTTGTCGATGATGACGACAGCAATACGATCCGT
The DNA here is from genome assembly GCA_036704105.1 of Leptolyngbyaceae cyanobacterium. Taxonomy (GTDB): domain Bacteria; phylum Cyanobacteriota; class Cyanobacteriia; order Cyanobacteriales; family Chroococcidiopsidaceae; genus Chroococcidiopsis. Next base: position 3,652 of record DATNQH010000187.1, read on the forward strand.
CGCCAGTACATCCATTTAGATCCACCGCTAACATCGCGTTGTGGTGCTAAATATGCATTTAGCCTTAAGCTAGCACTTCATTATTTAGATACGAAAGGCATCGAATCAAATGTCACAACGGAAGGGTATTTACAGATCGGCAACGTTATTTTTCAACGATTGCAGCCTCACTTTGGCGCTTACCAATCATTAGATACCAGCAGCGGGTATCAATTGATGATCAATTATCGCCCCTTCCGCTCGTTGGAGGACATTGCGCCACAAGTGACTCTAGAGCAAGTCTTGAACGATCGCATTCCTCCAGAGCGAGTCAACGATTTGCAGGGACGGATCGTTTTGATCGGCCCTACTGCCCCAAGTTTTGGTGATTATTGGTCTACACCCTACAACATCGGTCAGCAACCTTTGAAAAAGCAAATACCAGGAGTATTTCTGCAAGCACAAATGGTGAGTCAAATTTTGAGTGCGGTTCTGGATGGGCGATCGCTGATTTGGGTGATGCCTGTATGGGGTGAGGCTCTATGGATCTTGGCTTGGGCTATGCTGGGAGGCTTACTTGCCCTGCGCTTACGTCCGCTCTACCTGGGAATAACACTCACTGCTGCACTGGTAATTCTATATGGTATTTGTTTCGGAATCTTAACTAAAGGGGGTTGGCTGCCTTTAGTGCCGTCAGCCCTAGCTTTGGTAACTACAAGCGGGATCGTGGTACTAGTATATGTGCGTTCCAAATTTATCACGATCCCAAAAGGAATTTAGCAGTGTATTCACTTATTGCCTCTTTGAATCGTTAACTGCAATGAGGTTGCTTATGTACAAATTCAAACACGCCTATGCTCTAACTTTGGCACTGCTTGGCTGCACCCTCTATGCCATGCCAGTGAAGGCAGATCATCTGACAATGAACAAAGGTAGCGATCAAGATCGCCTGCAACTAAATTTCGTTAAGGAGCCACCTTTACCGTCATCAGGCACACCAATAGGACGGCGCAGAGGAGCAGCAGGTCGTAGCGGTGGTAACTGCACTGTTAACCTACCTCTTACTGCTTTAGTGCCTGCGATTGAAAAACCTTTGGGTGCAGGAAAAGCAACTTATGTTTGGGGAAAAACGATTTCCCCTCATCCCACATTTTGGTTTTATGTTCCCGATTCAAGTCCATCCGTCCGCTCAGTCGAGTTTGTGCTGCAAGACGAACAGGATAATGATGTCTACCGCACTCCGGTAAGTATACCCCAACAGCCTGGTGTGATTAGTGTCAAACTGCCAGCTACATCAACAGCGCTCAACATTAACCAAAATTATCGTTGGTTCCTCAAAACTGAAATTGCCTTAAGTTGCGATCGCCAACAGCCAGTTATTGCTAAAGATACCGTTGAAGGATGGGTACAGCGGATACAACCCAATCCTACCCTGACAAATCAGATCGAGGCAGCCACACCACAGAAACAAATAAGGCTTTATGCCAGAAATGGCCTTTGGTACGATACTCTGACTACTCTAGCTGAACTCCGCCTGGTGAAGCCAGAGGACGGTTCGCTCAAGGGTGATTGGCATGAACTGTTGCATTCGGTTGGCTTAGATGAAATCGCCTCCCAATCTCTCGTACAGTGTTGCACTGCTAATAGTGAGCTGGGGGAGCTAGGGAGGCAGGGGGGACAAGGGGACAAGGGGAACTCGGGGCCCCCACGTTAGCGAAGCGGGGCGAAGCCCAGTGGGGATTAGGGGCAAAGGGGACAAGGAGAGCAACTTTAATCTAAAATCTAAAATCTAAAATCTAAAATTGCTAAAGCCAATTACCCACGAGAACGTAAGGTGCCCAGTAGCCAGGACGGCTGTAATTTGGATAATTTTTCATCAAACTTAATTGAGCCTGACGCAGGGCTTCGGCTCTGTTTACTTTGGCTTTTGCTAATTCTTGATAAAACTTACCAATGAACAGGGCAGTAGCTTCATCATCGATCTGCCATAGAGACGCTAGCGTGCTTTGCGCCCCTGCGCGTACTGCTACCCCAGCTAGTCCTAAAGCAGCTCGTTTATCTCCTGTTGCTGTCTCGCAAGCACTGAGAACTAGTAAATTGATCGCTTCGGGAGAGCGTTGGTTTCTGGTTCGCAGTAAATTATCAAAATCCTTAACATTAATTGGCCCATCCGCAGCCAGAATAAATGTATTTTGGGCAGAGGAACTAAATTGACCGTGAGTAGCTAAATGTACGACGTTGAAAGTAGATGAGTCAATTTTTGTCTCCAGGCTTTTGCTGGTAAATTCCCCATCGAGCAGTTCACTAATTGATACTCCAGCTTGCTCAATTAAATTGAATTCAGATCTAACAGCTGGTAGCGGCGGATAAGGATAGTTAGCGGGAGGAATGCTTAGTCCCGCAGTCAAAGCTTTTAACTGTCTTGAGGGCAAAGGTTGGGGGTTGACTAGTTGTAGCCCTGGATTTAAAGCTATGGCATATTTCTCTACCAGATACTGTTTGCCGTCATAAAGGGCTGACATTGGAATGTTTCGCAAAGCACCATCTGGGACAAAAACTAAGGTTTTGACTTGACTTTTTGCCAATTCTGTCTGGGCGGGCTGGATCAGCCAACTGTAAACTTGTTGAGATAAAGACCTAACAGATTTAATTTTGTCGGGTTCGGTGAGGTTTTGCCGTAACTGCGCTAGAGTCTGTTCTACTTGACTTTGTGGTACTTTAATGGTATAGCTTATCAAAGATTTATTTGGGAGCTTGAGAATTACCTCTAAGCGATCGCGTAAAATAATCGGATAAATGACGGCGGCGTTAGGACTATCTTGATCGACAACTTTATCAATCAACACAGGACGAGCTTCTAAACACGCTTCCCGAAAGAAGTTGTCAAGCTCTGCCAATTGGAGAGATTCGATTGTTTGACGCGCTAGAGCTAAGTTTTGCTGACTCGGTATCGCCTTTGCCCCTCCTTGGTGTCGCAAGAGCAGATCGACTAGCTCTCGATATACAGGTTCTACCTCATCCCGAAAGTTAAACTGAATTTCAGGATTGATCGCAACTAAATCCCGTCGTAAGCTCTTCAAGGTGTTGACTGCATCATTATAGGAAGCGATCGCCCCGCGAATATTTCCTTCTACTTTTAATAAGCGCCCTAATTGCCATTGCCAACGATAGGCTATATCCGGCGCATTCACCGACTGAGCCAGGATCAGGGCTTGAGTCGTCAATTCTTTGGCGTTTGACACCTGCCCGCTTTGTTCGTACAACCTACCGAGATTACCTAAAGCATAAGCTTCCGCCCTCTTATCTCCCAAACCTCTAGCCTGTTGAACAGCTGTAGCCAAAATTTGGGCAATATCTCTTTGCCTCACACTCCCCTCACTCCTCGCCCCCAGATTCATCAAACTCTGGGCGAAGTCAATTTGGGCATAAATTGTCTTACTACTTAGTGGTAAGTTGGGCAATTGAGATTGAATTACAGGAATTAATGCCTTTGCCCGATCCACTTGCTCAGCCTCAATCGAAAGGCTGAGTTGGTTAAGTCGGGCTTGGAGTTTAGCGAACGCCGATGGGGAAATAGCCGCAGCCTGTTGATAGAAGGCTAAAGCTGCTGTGCTATCTGCTGGCGTAAGCATTGCACCTCCAAAGGAGGCGCGTGCTGTATTGCCTAAACTGAATAATGCTGCACCAATATCGGCGGGCGATCGCATCTGTTGGGCGATCGCTAAGCTCTCTTGCAATGTCAGCCGCGACTGATCGAGATCTCCCACCACTCGCTGTGTATTGCCGAGATTGCGCAGTAAAGAAGCTTTCAGCCGTGAGGCGGGTTGTTGTTGAAAAGTTTGTTTCACCTGAGATAAAGTTGTCAAAGCACGGCGATAAAGCCCTAATGCTTGCAGGGCTTGGGCAGAATTGATTTGACTTTGGATAGTTCCGCTGCGCGAACCTACTTGCGCATAGATAGCAGCGGCTTCTTGCCATGTGTCTAACGCTTGTTGGGCTTGTCCCAGTGCTAACTGTAAGCTACCTTGAGTATTCAAAGCTTGGGCAAGAATTTCTAGATTTTGAATTGAATTTTCTCCCCCCGCCTCCCCTGCACCCCCTGCTCTCTTCTTGACTTGATATCCCAGCAATTTAAGACTACTGGCGATCGCGCCTTCAGCCTGCTGCCATTGTCCCAGTTGCTGATAAGTTAAAGATAGATTGCTTAACACCATTGCCAGGGAAAGTTGATCGCTTCTATCTTGATAAGCTTTTGCTGCTTGTTGCCAAACTGGCACAGCTTGAGAAAACTGTTCAGCTTCATATAGTTTTCTGCCTTGCTGCACTAGTTGGGCGGGAGCGAGATCTGCTAGAATTTTGCCGTCTTCGCGTTTTCTGGCTGAAACTGAAAACGAAGCAGTGGGTAAAACAAATTCCTCACCTGCTGAATTAGTAGTTGGAGCGATCGCTCCTGAAATACTTGCTTGTGTAAATGTTATTCCTATGCCTAAAACAAGCAAAAAACTAAGGCTAGCTCTTAACAAATTTTTTTTAATTATTTGACTACTCATATACAATTTACCTACCGCTATACGCGGGGGTTGATGAATAAATTTGAGTAATTAATTTTAAGTTGAACAGACGCAAAATATCGCGTCTTTCCTCACAAGTGGCTATAACTTAAAACTTAAAACTTAAAACTTAAAACTTAAAATTACTTTATCCCCACTCCACCTACAGTTCAAAAAGGATTGTATTGGATAGAAAAATAAAGCCCTTTTTCTTGCAATGTT
>DATNQH010000188.1:0-3055 GCA_036704105.1 Leptolyngbyaceae cyanobacterium
CCAACGCCAAGCTAATTGGAGCCAACTTAGTTGGGATAAATCTATGGGGAGCCAATTTGAATGGTGCTAACCTAGCCAAAGCCAAGTTATGGGGAGCTAACTTGTGTGGTGCTAACCTCGTTAAAGCCAACTTGACTAGAACCAACTTGTGTGGAGCGAAACTGAGTGAAGCCAATCTCAGGCAAGCTAGACTAAACAATGCAAAGCTGTATGGAACTAATCTGAGTGGAGCCTGTTACGACGAAACTACCAGGTTTTCTCGTGGTTTCGATCCTATTAGCAATAATATGCGGAAAGTTTGAACGTACAAGTTAGCTGAGGGAATCGCAGAGTAACGCCGAGTTAGACAGTAAACTCTGCGTACCTCTGCGTTAACCTCTGCGTACCTCTGCGTTTAAAAATTTTTCAACTGCTTAATTACAGCAAAGCGAATATCGCGCTTTTGAGCGATTAATCTGACTCCCGATTGATTAAAATTCAAAAATTCTAAACCTTTTTCTTTTCCATTCATCAAAAAATCGTTAATTGCAACTCGATATTTGCGGTTCGGATCGATAGGTTCTCCTTGAATCAGCCAGTTGCTAAAATTTTGTTTGAAACTCACATTTGCTGTTTGCAAATAACTGCCTGTACCTCGATTAGCTTGTCCTTGTTCCAACACTCGCTGGAGCAAACTACCATTCATTTCTACTGCTAATATTTTGCCACCAAATGGTAATATACGAATAATATCATGCTGAGTTATTATACCAGGATGAATGTAGTCATCAATTTGAATTGAACCACTATTAAAGATAGCTAAATCTGCTTTATCGACTTCTCGCAACATTGCATGAGCAATTAAGGCTGTAAGATTCGTAGCGCGATCGCGTATGCTTGAGTTCAAACCATCTAAAGCAACATTAGTTGTTGCGATCGCTTGTTCCAGTACAAAGCCATCAGCACGTAATCTGCGCTCAGCATTATCCACCGGTTGTCTCACTATTTGGGCATTAGCCTTATCTTCAGGAATTTTATCTGTAATCAGTTGCAGTCGGGAATCAATTATTATTTGAGCTTCAAGAACTCCTTTAAAAGGTTTACCCTTAATAGCAGTTCCCAAAGCTGAAGGAATCAAAGCATCTCCAGTTAATATGGTATAGGTGCGAGGATTCTGGCTTAAAAGTTGTTGTCTTATAATTGCAATTGCTAAACCTCCCCGGAGTCTCCCTTCAACTGGCATGACTTCATAAATATCATTTAAGTGTAGTAAAGTTAGATTCACAACAGAGGCTAAAGCCGGGTTAGCAATACTTATAACTAACACTTGTAGAAAAAATGTACACCCTGAAAAGAGCAACTTCATTCTTTGTTCCTGATAGAGTAGAGACACTTTAAAACCACGTTTCTACAATCTGTGCATCCAAAATAGTATTACATCTAACTGCTGCAAGCATTTAGCAATAGCATACACGGTAGCAGAATTGAAGTTGACTCAATCGAGGGAAGTGGTTCTATTTTTACTATTTGGTTGCCCAATCAATCTAATAAAGAATTAAATTCTATCGAAAATTACCACAGTGGAACAGTTTTCACGCAGCCTAGCGCAGCGTCTACAGCTAAAAACAGATATTTAGGCATCATTTAGAGTTGCTATATATTTCTATTTCAACAACTCCCTATCGATAGGTTAAGTAAATTATAAAATGTTAAAATTTACACCTACAGAACGATAATTATTAGATCGAGGCAGCATTAGCATAGAAAAAGTGGATATACGGTTTTTATGAGTGCGATTACTGATTCTCGGCTAATGAATACAGCTATAAACCTCGACTACAATCGAGCCGAGCAGCAATTCATCCAACTGCTCGAAACAGAGGATTTAGACAAGCAACTGAATGCTTATTCCTCAATTGCAAGTGAGTTTGAAGCAGCGATCGCATTGGCAATTAAACAAGCATACGCAGAAAAAAACAGTTCTGATGCAGCACATTTGTTTCTGCAACGGGTGCTTTATCGCATCAATCGCTTGAAGCTGTTTTGGTATGACGACTTGCGTCGCTACACCAACGAGCGTTCTGAATACTTGCATAGCATACGCGATCGCATTGAAGCATCTTGGCAAGAGTGGGAATCATCCCACCTCGATGTTGCAGCACTGCAAGAATTAGATGTAGAAGCTGCAAAGCAAGCACTAATTTCGCGTGGCGAAGCCGATCTCAATCCGCCTTTATCAGCAGACAGTCGGTATTTGCGCGAGGAAATGAGTGAAGTAGGATACCGTCGAGTATTGGCTATCGGTTCCTTCGATGGCTTAGTTGAAGGTAGCCGAATGTGCAGTATCTTGGGTGGTGCTGCAAATGAAGTACAGGCAACACTCTTTCGGGTACTACTAGAAGAATACGGTAACGGTCGCTTGTCGCGCAAGCATTCTACCTATTTCGCTCAAATGTTATCTGAGTTTGGAATGCATACTGAACCAGAAGCATACTTCGATCTAGTGCCTTGGGAAGTGCTAGCTGCTGCCAATCATAATTTCCTTTTAACCGAGCGTAAGCGCTATTTCCTGCGTTACAACGGTGGCTTAACATATTTTGAAGTAGCGGGGCCTGCGGCATACAGAAATTATCTCGCCGCAGCACAACGCCTGGAACTATCACAAGCAGCGATGGGATACTGGGAACTGCACATCCGCGAAGACGAAAGACATGGCCGTTGGATGTTAGATGATGTTGCAATGCCCTTAGCAGATAGATATCCTGATGATGCTTGGGAACTAGTACTAGGATATGATCAAGAAAAGTTTATGGGCGATCGCGCAGGTGCGGCTGTAGTGCGATCGGCTAAAGATGCAGAGCAAAGCGTTAAATAATGATGAAGGCTGAATTCATCATTCAGCCTTCATCCTTCAGCCTTTTTCCTACTTACTCCTGAATTGATGTCATCAACTGCAATAATTCAGTAGATAAATCTGCTTTTGTTTTCTGCCGCTTTGTAAATAAAACACCTGCTAAAAGATAGATATTTTTGGAGCAAAAAGCCATATTATTTTTCTTCATCTCCTGAATTCTGT
>DATNQH010000189.1:0-25316 GCA_036704105.1 Leptolyngbyaceae cyanobacterium
TTCTTCCAAAAAAAATAAACCGATACGTTAACGGCTCTATTTTCTTTAAGGAAAATAAATTTATCGCCGTAACGTATCGGGCTTGAAGAAGATAAATAACTATGTAGCTAGTGTTGCTTTAAAAGTGCCCTAAGAGCTACAAAATTATCTATTGTTCATTAGGGATGCGCGGATTGCTATATGTAGCTAGTGTTGTTTTAAAAGTGCGATCGCAGAATTTTAGCGTCGATCTGGATTGACTGTACCAGCTGGTGTGACTACCCCAGAAGGCATGATTGTCAACCGGAATCTTGCTCCGCGAGTATTTACCAAATTCATATTTGCGCCTCGGAAATTAGCTGCTTCTAAGTTGGTAGCAATTAAACCAGCACCAATTAAGTAAGCATTTACCAAGGAAGCAGATTTGAGGTTTGCACCGATTAAAGTAGCGCTATTTAAGTTCGCACTCGACAAGTTGGCAGCTTCAAGATTTGCGCCGCCAAAGTCAGCACCCACTAGTAGAGCTTGAGAGAGATTGGCTCGACTGAGGTTTGCTTCGCGCAGGTTTGCCCCAGTTAAATTGAGGTTGTTTAACGGAGCGTTACTCAGATCGCACCTGGGGCAAATATTAGTAGTTTTTAATTGTTCCAAGTCTTGAGGACTATAAGCTTTAGCTGAATTAATTAAACATAGAGGAGCTAACAAAACAGTAATTGCGAGAATCAGATTTTTCATTGTCGAGGTAACTTACTAAGTCCTTGTTGGTTTGTTGGTTGTGACACCCAGGCATAAAAATTAGCGCCCCTGAACTAAGAGCGCATTAGATTCAGACGCTTGATTTTAGTAGAATTGCATAGCAGCAAGTCTTGTAAATTAAGACTTGATAACTCGCTACTTTGTTTCTGCTACTAACCGTAGTAGCTGGGAGCGTTCCCAGGTTTCCATTTAATGTTGCATCCTACGCTTGGCTGCTGCTGTGGGTTAACAAGTTGACCAGCCAGAAGGGCATCAATAGCTGCGCGTAAATCTGTACCTGTCACAGGCTTGCCGTTACTCGGTCGGCTATCATCTAGCTGTCCTCGATAGACTAGCTGTCGATGAGCATCAAATAAAAAGAAGTCTGGCGTGCAAGCAGCGGTGTAAGCCTTGGCTGCCTCTTGGCTTTCGTCGTAACAAATAGGAAATGGCAGATCCAGTTCTTGTGCCATTGCCTTTAATTGCTCTGGTGCATCATCTGGGTAGTTGTTCGCATCATTGGCACTAATGCCAACAATGGCCACATTGCGATTTACATAATCTTTGCCCAGCCGCGCCAGTTCGTCTTTGATGTGCTTGACAAATGGGCAATGCTGACAAATAAACATTACTAGCAGTGCCTGTGACCCGGCAAAGGTAGACAAGGAGATCGTGTTGCCAGATACTACATCTGGGAGATGGAACTCAGGGGCTAGAGTACCCAACGGCAACATGGTTGAAGCAGTTAAAGCCATAGCAGCAATTAATACGTTTTATCGGAAAATACCTAAAGACTAGCAGATCTAAAAATATCACTAACTTATACACATATGTTTGAATATAAGCCATTACACAAGCCTAATCAGGTTATTCGCGGTACGGGTCAAACAGTAATAGTGACTGGGTGGACGGTAAAAGAAAGTTTGCTTAAGCATTTACATCCAGATGAGTTTGCTGTAATCGGTCAGCTATACTCACCTACACGGGGAATTAATCTGCTAGTTCGGAATCTACTTTTTAATCCTCATGTATGCTATTTGGTTGTCCTTAACGCCACGAAGGAAGATCGAAATGCAGGTGGATGTGAGTGCTTGCTCGACTTTTTTCGGTTTGGCTTTGAGTTAGGCACGAGTGACACGGGAAAGAATTGCTGGGTAATTCGTTCTAAGTATACTGGCTATATCGATCTTGAAATAGATGCTGCTGCTTTAGAACATTTGCGGCGAAGTCTTTTAGTTAAAGAAGTCCATTCAATTACTGAAGCTGTCGATCTCGTTCAATCTTTTGCCCAGCAAGCAAAAAGTAACCCTTGGGGAACGCCTCAAGATTTTCCCATGTCTGGTGTTTTGCCAACTGTGTTACCGGGACAACTTTACGGACATCGGATTGAAGGTAAGACGATCGCTCAAACTTGGGTAAAAATTATTCATCGCATCAAGACGACAGGAACCATTCGCCCGACTGGTTATGATGGGCAATGGCAAGAATTAATCGATATGGTCGCAATTGTTACTGATGAGCCAGAAGATTTCTATTTTCCCGAACCGAATTATTTACCGTGCGATCGCGTTTTTATTCAAGAATATGTTTCGCAAATTTTAGACGATGCACCCAATATAGAAGGGGTGAAATATACTTACGGTCAAAGACTGCGATCGTGGTTTGGCAGAGATCAAATTGAGCAAGTTATTCAAAAATTAGTAGATGATATTGATTCAGCTAGGGCAGTAATGTCTTTGTGGGACGTAAAAGATCACGAAGCTAACAACAGTCCTCCTTGTCTCAATCATATTTGGGTCAGAGTTGTAGAGAAAGAACTATCTTTAACCGCAACTTTTCGCAGCAATGATATGTTTTCCGCCTGGGCTGCAAATGCTTTTGGTTTACGTGCTTTGCAACAACATATTCGTGATGAAATTGCTACTCGCTCTCAATATAATTTGAAGATGGGAGCATTAATTACCATCAGTCAAAGCGCCCATATTTATGATGACTGTTGGGAGAATGCTGATAAAGTTATTCAGTGTCAATATCCTAAAATTTGCGCCTCAAGAGATTATGCCGATCCTCATGGTAGTTTTGTAATTACCATGCAGGATGACAAAATTGTTGTCGAACACATGACACCAGGATCTGGGGAAGTTATTAACTGCTATTTTGGCAGATCGGCTATGCAACTTTATCGGCAAATAGCCGCAGATTGTCCTGGTTTGCAAGTTGAACACGCCATGTATTTGGGAACAGAATTGCAAAAAGCGGAAATGGCTTTGTCTATCAACAAAGAGTTTATTTATGAACAAGATAAATCTTTAAAAAGAAGAGAAATTTGAGAAATATATTGCTTTTGATATATTTTTCTCATACATTTCCATTAATTGCTACTAATCAACATATAGCAATATCACTATTTATTTACCAAACTTTTTTTCTAGAAAATTATACAAGGCTACAGCTATTGGTATTGAACCTGTAAATATCAGACCTTCTCCAAACCTAAAATAGGCGATAACTGGAATAATAATTACAATAGTTATAGGAGCATACTCTGTTAGGATTTTTTGGAGATTTGACTTTTTACTTTGAGCTAGATTAAACCTATCAATATTTGCAATTTTAGGTGGTTGCTTTGGGTTTGATTTATTCTCAAAAAAAACTACGCTACATATTTTTTCTTCGTACTCTAGACAAATAGTTTCCCTTGAAAAATTGTTTACTGCTATACTCAAAGACCCCCCTACCCAGTTAGGATCAATTTTCGTAGATATGTGAGATAACCCCCGTGCTACTTGGGAAACTCCTGACACGAGTAGTGCAGAAATTGAGCAATCTTCAGGCATTTTGATTTCTTCTAAAGTAGCAATTAAAGCAGTTTCTCCGGGTTTAATAACGACCTTCTCTTTCTTTTTAATGCGAATCAAACTTGGCGTAGAGCCGTAAGTTTTATAATAACCTCCAACTCTTAAGTCATAACCAATGGTTGTTAAACAATCTTTAGAAAATGATTTAATTAACAGTGCTTTTTTAGCATTCCACTCTTCTTCACTAAGACATAAAATTTTTCTTAAATCGGCATTTGTAAGTATTGACATCTACCGATATCCTTGACTACTACTTCAATACTTTATAACTTGAACTTCTGTCTTTGAAAATCAAACACGAGCAAGAGTAACGTTCTCTGGCTGGTCTTGATATTTCCCATGACGCGCTTGATAATTCACAGCACAAGGTTCTCCCTCCAGAAACAACAGTTGTACTATTCCTTCATTGGCATAGATACGGCAGTCAGTGCTAGAAGAGTTAGATAACTCTAGGGTTAAATGACCCCGCCAAGCTGCTTCTTATTTTGGGTGAAATTCCAGAATTCCTGCCACATGGAACTTTTACTTTATATACATGGATATAACGTGGAAGATGAGGATGGGCTTGAACCAGTCTTTAGGTGAGCTAATTGCTTATTAGAAGTTTGTTATTTACTTTTCTCTACAATAAAGAAATAATAGCTCTTGAGTACCATCAGGTCTTTTAAGTTAAGTCTTATCTCTTATCAGTACTTCAACAATTGCTTTGGCAGAGTAGCAAAGTAGAAGTTTCTTAACAGCCCAAGAATATTCTTGCCGCACCAATCAACTAAGCTAACGCTGTATAAAGCTGTTCTAATTACCTATCAGAATGGCTCCTCGCCTTCTAAGTATCGTCTTAAGCTTGAACTTTGCCTTGCCTACAATGTCTGCACCGCTCAGCACAAGGCTGAAGAAAGTAAAGATTCAGTATTTTTGAAGCTTTTGGCTACATTACAGTACATAATACAGCTAGTGTAAGATTTAGTGTAAGATTTCTAGATGAAGAGAACATCACCTGCGCTTTACTTAAAAAGTTCACCTTTAGTTTATGTCCTTGCTCAGGTCGTAATTTCTCCTATTCTTTCTATGCCAGATTACATTCCAGCAATTCAGGAGAAATTGCGGCACAAGGGATACATAAAATATAAGCACGCTCCCACTCAAGAAATAATCCTTGGTCCGCAGATACAGCTAAGCGCATTGAATAGGTGGTTTTTTACCGACAGAGATGAGCAAAAAGCAGTAATAATTTCTCCACAGTTTATTGTTATTGAAACAACTAATTATGAAACATTTGATACATTCATGCAGTCATTTAAAGAAGTTCTTCTAATTTTTAAAGAAATTACTAATGCCAGTTTAGCTGAAAGAATTGGCTTAAGGTATGTAGATGTAATAAGACCTAAAGAAGGACAGGCGCTTAGTGATTATCTGCAACCTGGTCTTCTTGGAATACCAGCAGAGCAATTCGGTGGTAGCAAATCACTATACAGACTTGAAGCAAATGCTATCACACCAGCAGGAGCGCTTGTTCTGCGTCTTTTTCAGTCTGATAATGGTTCTTACTTACCACCTGATATTAGTCTAGAGAGTGTTAAACCAAAACTCCAAATCGAACAAGGTGAAACTGTTACAGTTCTTGATATAGACCACTTTTCATTACAGGAACACGACTTTGTAACTGACGACTTAGTTGAATCTATGTGGCAACTTCATAATTACACAGATAGAGCATTTAAAGCTGCGGTGACATCTAAAGCTCTTCAGATTTGGGAAGCAGAAAATGTAACAAACTCTACCACAAATTAGCTAGTTTTTAAATAGCGCTTAGTAACTAAATTAGTAATTTTATGTCTACTTGTCTACTTGATTTTAATTTATATACCAAACAAAATGAAATTGCAGGCTCGACAATTAATCCTTTAACGTTATGCACTGCTAACCTACTTCAAATAAATACGTCTGCAATACCTATAGATTATTGTCCAAGTGTAGCTATTATAAACAGCATATTCGCAAAATATATTAGGGAAAATATTAGAGTTGGCACAGGCGGATATATATTAGTCAATATGGTTAATTGCACTCCCACAACAGGAGGCGCTTTATATAGCCTAAAATCTCCAACTTCGATTAAAGACAATACTGCTAAAAATGAACCTGTCTATAAGATAGAGGATATCGTATCTACTATCCGCTCGTCTTTGTCGCTTAATATGCAAGAGACGGCTAAAATTCTTAAAGTCGAACGACAAACAGTTTATTCATGGATTGGAGGTAGTTCTGAACCCCATCCATCTAATAAAAATCGTTTAAATCAGATTTTTTTGATAGCAAAATACTGGGAAACGCTTTGCTCTTTGCCAGTTGGAAATGCTGTCAGACAATCATTTGAAAATGGGAAGTCTATTGTTGATTTACTTTCGGAAGATATTCTAAATGAGAAAGAGATACTTACTTGTCTAGAGTTACTTGCAAAAAATCAAAATCGAGACAGAACTTCACAAAATAAACAAAGAAAGCCTAGCATACGTGAACTAGCAGCAAAACATAATTTAAAGATAAGAGAAAGTAGTGAAACTATAGATTGGTTAACAGGAAAACGTATTTATCCTGATACAGAATGACAAGGTTCAATGGATTCTGACTCGCAAAAATCTATACCAATGTCCCAAGCTAATCCTGAATCTATTGCTCTATTGGGCTGGCGGCAGGGTTGTATATTGTCTAGAGATATGGTTACTAAGCTACAAGAGAATAATGAAAAAAAACTTCCAGAAAACATAAGTGAATCAGATTTACTTATTGTGGTAACTCATGATTGTAATGTAGTTAATAGATCTTTTGAGGCTGAACCCCAAGTTGAGCTTTTGCTTGCTCGTTTTCTGCCGATACAAAATAAAAATGCTTCGCTATTTTGGGGTAGAAATCCTCGTAGATTTCAATTTTTAGTTCAATCAGAATTATTTGAAATTTCCGTTCATGACCGATTCTTTATACCTCGCTACACATTGTTATACAATACTCCTGACACAGAAAGAAGCTTAACACAGGACATAACAAAACAAATCTGTCTCTGGCTATCAAAAAGAAACTATAGAGTAGCCTTCCCTGACTCCTTTAATAACAGAATTAAGAGAGTTGAAGATGCAATCCGAAGCAAACTAAAAAAGACTGGTCAAGAAATTACAGCAATTTATATTTCTGTATCTGATGAAGAACTTCATCCTGATGAAGTATACGAGATTGATATAAGAGCAACTATGCAGTGTGCAGCATATAATAACCATAGTTTACGTCAAGAGACTCAAGGAATTATTGACTTTATAGCAAGTAAATTAAATACTTGTATTGGAATAGAAGTATCAGATAATTCTGTTGTGTCTGAAGCGGAAGTTTCTATTGACGATCTGCGTTTCCTCAAGCGTTGGGATTATGATTTTTTAAGCTACAGTGTTGATACACCCGACGAAATTGCACCCTATCCGTGAAAAATTATTTTTCTAGTACTTCTCAAGCCTTATTGCTTCAGTTTTTCGATAGGATAGTCACTTAGCATTTGTTTAAAGGGCATAGACTCACCATTAAAGGTATAAACATACATCTGTTCATCATCACCCTTTGTAGCAGCTAAAACTAACCTTTGCTTATACGCTAGATCGAACCATTGTTTGAAAATATCCCGCTCAGTTTTTTGACCGGGAAGATGATTTTCACCAGGCATCCATCCATCTTTTATCGCCGCATTTAACCAACCTCCTGGGTTTTCAACATTCCCACGTTCAACTGCTTCAGATAGAGCTTGTATAGCAAATAAAACTATTTCTTCCGACGCAGCAGATTTAATTGTTTTGCTTAAAGTTGAGTTAATGTTAACACCAAGCTTATCTAACTCTGATTTGATTCTAATAGTAATTCCTTTACCAACAGATTTTTTAGTGTCTTTAGAAATGTTTAAAGGTAAAATATTGCTCTTTTGATTCAGCTCGTATACGAGTTTTTTGTTTTGTTCCTCCAGTTGTTTAATACGTTCTTTAAATTTATTATTCTCTAGTTCCAAGTCCATATTCAAGTTTAAGCGACCCAGTAAAACTTCATTCTGTTTCCGTAGGTTATGCACCTCTGTATCAAGTTTCTTAATCCGCTCTCGCAAAGTGGCAATGATTGTATCTTTAGAAGATTCAGATGGTTTTAAGTTAGGAGGTACTTTCTTTTTTGGCTGACATTGATGGCGTAATTCCTCTATTCGCACTCGTATAGTTTCATTCTTATAAAGCCATGCACGAGTGACATTAGCTGCTTCTGCAACACTTGCAAAACTGATAGGCTTACCCTCCTTAATTAGCTGGCGCAACGCTTCTTCTGTGCGTTCAAACGCCCGCTCTTTTTTGTCTAGTGCTGCCTTCTTCAAGCCTTCTGTATTACGCTGTATAACAGGCATTACTATCCTCCTGTTTTTGCAAATGTTTTTTAAACTTTGGCAAGCGTTACTCTTTGGGGTTGGTCTTGGTATTTTCCAACGCGGGTCGCATAAGTAGTCTCACAAGGTTCTCCCTCTAAAAACAAGGCTTGAACTACTCCCTCATTAGCGTAAACGCGGCAATCTGCACTAGAAGAATTGCTGACCTCAAGCGTCAAATATCCAGTCCATCCAGCCTCACCAGGGGTCAAATTCCAGACCAAACCGCAACGGGCATATGTAGATTTTCCAATGAATAAGCAAGTAATATTTTCTGGAATTATTAACCGCTCTAAGGCTACTCCAAGACCGTAAGAATGTGCTGGAAGAATGAAGTAATCTCCATCCTCGTCTGACATCAACGGCACAGATTCTAGATTCTTGGGATTAAACCTTTTAGGATTGACAACTGTGCCAGGAATATGACGAAAAATCTTGAATTCAACAGGAGATAAACGGATGTCGTATCCATAGGAAGAAAGACCATAACTAATTACAGGACGAGGTAATTCAATCGAGTCTAGTAAGATTTGACGAATTAGCTTTGGTTCAAAAGGTTGAATCATTCCCGAACGAGCTTGCTCTGTAATCCAAAGGTCATTCTTTAGCATTTACTTTCTCCTATTAAGCTTCCTTATTATTGTTTTCTACTTCTAAGGTATGAATCATCTTATTTATAGCCTCAAGTTTTTCCTTGGCTTGCTTTGCTCTCATTTGATTGCCTTCAGCTAACCTGATTTTTCCAGCATCTTGACATTTAGCAGCTTCCTCCTCAAACTGCTGTATTTCTACCTCTAACTGAGCTTTATCAGCCTTGAGGTTCGGTAATTCCTCGGCAGTTGTTCTAAAACGGGTACAGGTATAACAAGCATGGAGTTTAGGGCAAGTTTGAATTGCTGGTAAATTACAAAATCCATTATGGACTCTTTGCTCTATCAGCTGTTTTTTAAGTTCCTTGTATTTCGGTTCATCAAGCTTAGTTCGCTCTGTATTATATACTGCGCCTGTAATATCAACCATTTTGGGTAATGTTTGCTTCCAAGCCTCCTTTACTGTCTCGTCATATAGTTTGGCGTAGTGCATAGTCATTTCTGGCGATGCATGACCTAAAATATGCTGTATTACTGTAATAGGCACTTTTTTATTAATAAGCTCAGTTGCCTTTGTATGCCTAAATCGATGAGTCTTAGATAAGTGCCAAATTTCTCCTTGATAGGTAATATTTTTCTCAGTCGCTAGCCTTTCAAGATTATCTCTAAACGTACTTGCGAATGGAGGTCTATCTGTAGGTTTGAAGCTACCATTAGAATGTATTCCTCCCTTCCTCCCACAAAACATATAGTTGTATTTATCTCCAAGATTTTCTCTAATAAATTTTTGCTGTGACTGTAACATTACAGCTAATTCTTTAGTGACAGGAACAGGATCGTGTTCTTTGTTTAGCTTATAATCCCAAAAATGTAACCAATAATCACCTTCAGCATCTTGACGAAGACAGTCATAACGTAGTCCACAAACTTCAGAGACACGCATTCCTGTCTCTAGCATCACCATTACCATTCTGGCGTAAGGAACTATTAACCCATCTAGATTTGCAAGTATTTGTTCTAAAACCTCATCAGGGATAATCTGGTCGAAGGTTTTACCAGTTCTTGCCTCTTTGGGATAATCTTGTTTGTAAATAACATTAGGATTAGGGATACTTAGCCAGCCGAAACGATGCGAAAGTTCTATTAATTTGTTTACGTGGCTGATAATCGTATTTCTAGTTGTTATCGAATTATTAGATGGATATTTTCTACGCAAATAAACTAAAAAGTTTATAATTAGACCTCGATCAATTTCTGATGGTTGTAATTCTGGACAAGTTGCAGCTATGAACCTTGAAAATGCTTTGATTGATTGCAATCTACCTAGACAGCCACCTCCCGATAAAGTAGCTGCGCTATGTTTAATGAAATGCTTGGCTGTAACTTTAAGCCAAGGCTGTAAAATATGTGTGAAATTACCAGTAAACCAAGCTGATGATGGAGGGAAGTATATTCCAAGCTCTCTTAAGTCCCATATGTCAGATTCAAAGTCGTAAAGATGTGGAGAGTCCTTAGCTTTATGCTTTGTTGATTCACTAAAATGCCTTCCACATTCTTTACATCTATATTGCTGCTGATTGCGGCGAGTGCTACTTTTGTTAATTTGAAAACTTCCGCAATCTGGACAAGGAGGATCATTTCGGTGCTCCTTAAAAAAGTTTAGGCACGTCTTGCATCTATAATATTGTTGCCCACCACGCTTACCATGTGCGTGAACATCAGAACTACTACACTCCGGGCATGGTGGATGTACGGGTCGAGGTTTATCTTTTGTTGATTCTGTAAATATCCGCGAGCAATTGTTGCAATAATATTTTTGTTCTCCCCGATAAAATCCCTTTCTTCTTATTTGTTTGCTGGCACAGTCTGGGCAAGGAGGATATTTTGAATAAGAAAGCGGTGATATATTTTTTGCTCGTGATTCAATTATCCTTTTGTTTTTTTGAAGTGATCTGATAGATTTATCTTTTGTAGATCGCTGAAACGTTCTAAAACAGTCTTTACAACGATAAAGCTGCTCTCCAGTACCTCGACGAGCATAGCCAAGTTTTATTATTTTGTTCCCGCTGCACTCTGGGCATGGAGGACGCTGAGATTTTTCTTTTTCTTGCTGGGATGGTGTCCTTTTGTCAACTTGGCGGTTTTCGCTTTCTTGTGTTGTATTTCTGAAACTTCTTAAACATTCATAACAAGTGTATTTCTCAGCTCCACTTGAGGCATCTATTCCTTTTTTGTGAACTTTAAGACTGCCACAATCTGGACAAGGTGGATTATTAAGATTCGTTCTTCTGGGTTGAGTTTTTGTAGATTCACTAAAACTCCTTAAGCAGTGTTTGTTTTTACAACGATACTCCTGCTGACCGCGCCCTGATGTTCCCAGCCCAGTCTCACTCCCACAATCTGGACATGGTGGATGTTGTCTAATTTCGCGTTCTTCAATCAGTGAATTAATGGTTTCTTTAAGACTTTTCTTCATTCTTTATCCTTACTTTCTAGATAATCTTGATAAGCTTTTTTCAAAGCTTTAGGTCTTATGTGGGTATAGGTGTTAATAGTTGTTTGAATGTTACGGTGTCCTAATCGCTCTTTGACTAAGCTTGCATCCCATCCAAACTCGATAAGCTCAGTGGCGTGTGTATGTCTAAACATATGC
The DNA here is from genome assembly GCA_036704105.1 of Leptolyngbyaceae cyanobacterium. Lineage (GTDB taxonomy): Bacteria > Cyanobacteriota > Cyanobacteriia > Cyanobacteriales > Chroococcidiopsidaceae > Chroococcidiopsis. The sequence continues at coordinate 11,257 of DATNQH010000189.1, forward strand.
GGATGAGCATCTTGAATGCCCGTCTTTTTTTTCAGTCGCTCAAATAGCTCAGCCACAGTTGAATAGGTTATTGGATGCCCAATAGCTCCACCCCAAATGTTGACAAAAACATAATCAGTTACTAAGTCTTCTGGGTACTCGTACATAAAGTAATCGGAGTAGAGGCTCATTAATTGCATAGAGACATCTATCTTGCGGTGATTCTTACCCTTTCCCCTAGCGTGATTAAAATTGTTTTCTCTAAATACTATGTGAATTTCGTTGTCCCAAGGCTTGAAATCTTCGTGCCGCATCCCTAAAGCCTCTCCAATTCTTATTCCGGTTTCATAAAGTAAATTAACCAGAAGTTTGTCTCTAAGGTTGCTGCAATTATCGATTAGAGCCTTTACTTGTTCATGAGTAAATGTTTGGACAGCTTTCTTAGGTTCTTTAAGTTTTATTAGCCTAGTTTGAACTGCTTTTCCCTTCGTAATGTGGTGCAGGAATGGCTTATAGTTTTTTCTGCCATAACTTGAAGTTCCATACAGTTGGAGGTCTTTAACCTCACCAATTCTGATATAAAACCTATAGAAGCTGTAAACAGCCGACAGAATAGCGTTTATCGTGCTTTCGCTACGTCTTGATTCATGAGATTGCAATGAGACAACTTTTGGGTTCGGCTGTCTTAGCTAGGGGATAAACTCTGCAATCTTATCGTCTTTAATTTCCTTCCAATCAAACTGCTTGTCACCCAAAAACTCCCAGTAAAGCTTTAGATGGCTTGCATAAGCTTGAATGGTATTGGGCGACCACTCCAAGCTCTCGCAGTATCTTAAATAACGCTGGATTGGCTCAACAGGTAGATAATCATCCCCTACCACTGTCCAGCTAATTCTATCATCAGCATAGCGAACACGCTGAACTTGCATCTCTTACATTGTTGACACTGAATACAGAGAATATCATTACTATTTTTAAGTGTCAACAATGTAAAGGAAATTGTTGTTGTTGTTCTTTAAATACATTAAATACAGAAATACTTAACCCCTATTTTTTGCTTCAGCTGGGGTTACATTTGCAATTATTCCGCAACGTGCATAAGTGCTTTTACCTAAACAAATCACTGTGATGTTATCTGGTATTTCTAGCCTTTCAAGAGACACTCCAAGACCATAGGAGTGAGCAGGGAGAATAAAGTAGCTACCGTTAGAATCTGTATAGAGTTTTGTAGACTCCAAGTTTTCCGGACTGAAATTCTTTGGATCGACTACAGTACCAGGGATATGTCTAAAAATACGAAACTCGACTGGCGACAGCCTAATGTCATACCCAAAACTACTAGTACCAAATGAGATGACAGGTAAGTCTCCAACATAACGAATCTGTTGAGGCTCAAAAGGATGTATCATGCCTTTTGCAGCCATTTTGCCAATCCAAGTGTCGTTCTTAATCACAGGTTCACAGGTAATCCAGCCGATATACTACCATACCGCAATATATGTAAGTTTATTGCTAGTAAGTAGCTTATTTTAAAGCTGATGGCTGCGACGCATTTCAGTAATTTGATCTGCTACATTTAGTAGTGCAGAGGGCATATCTGGCCCTGTGAGAATCAAATCTATATGAGTAGGGCGTTTTTCGATAAAATCTAGTACCTCGTCTTGGGCAATTAAGCCAAAGTTAATCGCTAAACTCAATTCATCCAGTACGACGAGAGAATACTTCCCTTCATTGACTACTTTTTGTGTATGCTGCCAAAGTTGCAGCAAAGAGCGGGTTTCTACTTCATCCAATTGAGGTGTATCGATGCAACGGGGTAGGTTGCAGCGAATCCAATCTAGATTTTGCCCTAACTTCATCGGATGCTCGAAACCTTGCTTAATACCACCTTTGAGGAATTGCACAATTAGTACTGGAGTCCCTTGTCCCGCAATTCTCAAGGCTTGTGCCATCACACTAGTGAAAAAGCTACGGTGAGAGCAGGTAAAAATTTGTACCAGTCCTTCCACCGTGTAGCGTGTGTGAGAAGGCGAATGCAAGGTTGGGGTTTCTAGCTGAGCAACCATAGGGCAATGTTTAACCAGTGAAGAGTTTATCTGCTACAAAGAAGAGGTAGCGGATATATAGCGTAGTTTTTGCGTTTGTCTTTTAATCAAACACTAGATATGTAGATACGTCAACATCTATGGAAGTAATTAAGCTGAGTAAATTTAAGTAGCGATCGCCCTTTGACCAAGCTTATGCTGTTGAGGTGCTGTATTCTAGTCAAGGTTTCAAAAGGTAACAGCTATGACTTGGCAGCGTCCAGATGGTAGGCAAGCTTGGCAGCTACGTCCCATCAGCTTTCAACTTGGTTTCACTCGCTTTGCCACTAGCTCAGTTTTAGCTAAATGTGGTGACACTCAAGTGCTTTGTAATGTCACGATTAAGCCAGGAGTGCCAAAGTTTTTAACAGGTAGTGGCAAGGGTTGGCTCACGGCTGAATATCGAATGCTTCCTGGTGCCACACCCCAACGGCAAGAGCGGGAATTTTTAAGATTGTCTGGACGTACTCAGGAAATTCAACGCCTCATAGGACGCAGCTTACGTGCTTCATTAGATTTAGCGGCACTAGGAGAGAACACTGTAACTGTCGATGCTGATGTTCTGCAAGCCGATGCTGGTACTAGAACAACTGCGATTACGGGCGGATTTGTAGCTTTGGCTGATGCTGTAGCTCAACTAATAGAGCAAGGAGTTTTGGAGCGATCTCCCATCCTTCATCAAATAGCTGCTGTCTCAGTCGGATTATTGCAAAGAGAACCGTTTCTGGATTTGGATTACACAGAAGACGTAGCGGCTGATATTGATTTCAATGTCGTGATGAACGAGCAGTTAGAAATTATTGAAATTCAAGGCACAGCCGAATCAGGTAGTTTTAGCCGTAACCAGTTGAATCAAATTATGGATTTGGCAGAGAAAGGCATTCAAGATTTGTTCACAGCGCAGCGTCAAGCTCTTGGTAAGTCTAAATTTTGAACGCAGGAAATTTTAGACTTGCTATTTCAATTGCGCCGAGATCATGAAATAATCTATATTATAATGGAGATATTGGCGCAATTATTTTTTTTGGATATATGTCCATTATTAAGTAAATCATTCCGGTAATTACAATAATACCACGAGCGCTCGGCTTTTTTTAATGCAATTTGTAATTTAAATCTGAGCAATTAGGCTTTGATGAATGCATCCCAATCCAACAAATCGCAAAGTTATTATACTGCATAGAGTGTAACCATTTTACTTATTGAATCAGGTGATGCTGGCTCAAAACGCAACAGCATAATTTGCTCTCTTGCTAAACCGACAGATTCGTAAGTATGTCCGTTGCGATCGCTAAACTCGACTTCAAAAGCAGTACCACCAGCTAAAATTTCAACTACTGTACCAACTTGACCCCGCCACAAGTTGTATTGAGGAATATCGACTGTTAAAGCAACCACATCAAGTAATTTAATTGTATTTGTTGTCATTGCGTCTTACCTCCAAGTCTTACAATGGGAAGTAGGTAGTTAATCTGGGAATATTAGAGCCATGCTCAATAATCCAACCAGTTTGAATGAGCGCACTTCTATCTTGCGATTCGAGCGTGAAATCTAGAAGTATAGCGTTGTCCAAACTCATCACACCGCCCTAGTCGAACTTCTTGAGTTTTGACAAATTCTAGAAGAATCTGGCGTAATTCTTCAGCATCATCAGATGTCAGTCCCAGAATTGATGAAAAGAGTCGAGCTTTGTGCTTCCCTTCATGATGCTCTAGATCGAGGCAGTAGTCACGCAGTTTACGAATATCAATGACTGCATTTTCTGCATTAGGAATTAACATAAAGTCGCCAGAAATTCACATAGCAAATCAACTCTTTATTAGTACTGAACTTTTAAGTATAGTAACTTTGCAAGAATGCAGACCAATACCAACTCATGCAGGGCTGATATGCGATCGCGCTTCCCCCGATGTATTTCCTAGGCAGTCCGTATAAATTACATAAATAACGTCGCGGTTTTCACCTGAAAATGTGGCAAAAAATTAAGAATCGTTGCGGGAAAGCAAGCAAGCGATCGCATAATTAAAACCCGCGTGTCTTTTAGTGCAAGCGTTCCAGTCGATAAATACCTTAAACCCTGGTTTGTCAGTACCTACATCTAGACCCCTATTCTCTGAGACAATCGACAAACAAATGCACTTTTAAATTCCACATCCTAACTGACAACAAATTACATAAGGGAGTATCGCAGATATGAAATTGGCTTACTGGATGTATGCAGGCCCCGCTCACATTGGAACTTTGCGCGTCGCCAGTTCTTTTAAAAACGTTCACGCAATCATGCACGCTCCTATAGGCGATGACTACTTCAACGTCATGCGCTCGATGTTAGAGCGGGAAAGAAATTTTACCCCAGTAACAGCCAGCGTTGTAGATCGAAACGTTCTCGCTCGTGGCTCTCAGGAAAAGGTGGTAGACAACATCACTCGTAAAGATGCTGAAGAACACCCCGACTTGATCGTGCTTACTCCTACTTGCACCTCCAGCATTTTGCAAGAAGATTTGCAAAACTTTGTCGAAAGAGCATCATTAGAAGCAAAAGCCGATGTGTTGCTGGCTGACGTGAACCACTACCGCGTCAACGAACTGCAAGCAGCCGATCGCACTCTAGAGCAAATTGTCCGTTACTATATCGACAAGGCACGTAGAAAGGGCGAACTACCAGAAGGGAAAACCGAGAAACCCTCGGTTAACATCATTGGAATTTCTACGCTTGGCTTCCACAACCAGCACGACTGCACGGAATTAAAGCGGTTGATGGCTGACTTGAGAATTGAAGTAAATACCGTCATTCCAGAAGGTGCATCAGTTCACGAGTTGAAGAAACTGCCGCAAGCCTGGTTTAACCTAGTGCCTTACAGAGAATTGGGCTTAATGACAGCTCGTTACTTAGAGCAAGAATTTGGCACACCTTGTATTGACATAACACCTATGGGTGTGGTAGAAACAGCCCGTTGCATCCGCAAAATTCAACAGGTAGTTAACGAGCAGGGTGCTGATGTTAACTACGAAGACTTCATCAACGAGCAAACTTTGTATGTGTCGCAAGCCGCGTGGTTCTCTCGCTCAATTGACTGTCAAAACTTGACGGGCAAGAAAGCTGTAGTGTTTGGTGACAGCACTCACGCTGCTGCGATGACTAAGATTCTAGCGCGGGAGATGGGAATTCATGTCGTCTGGTCGGGTACTTACTGCAAGTACGATGCTGACTGGTTCCGCGAACAAGTGAGCGAGTATTGCGACGAGGTGATTATTACAGACGATCATGGACAGATTGGAGATGCGATCGCACGAAGCGAACCCTCCGCCATCTTCGGTACTCAAATGGAACGCCACGTCGGTAAGCGGCTTGATATTCCTTGTGGTGTAATTGCTGCACCGATTCACATCCAGAACTTCCCCATCGGTTACAAGCCTTTCTTAGGCTACGAAGGTACAAATCAAGTAGTAGATTTGGTCTACAATTCCTTTACTTTAGGAATGGAAGATCACTTGTTAGAAATCTTCGGCGGACATGACACTAAAGAAGTAATTACTAAGGGAATTTCTGCTGAATCTGACCTCAATTGGACTAAAGATGGTCAAGCCGAATTGAATAAAATTCCAGGCTTTGTTCGGGGTAAAGTTAAGCGTAACACCGAGAAATTTGCGCGCGATCGCGGCATCAAAGACATTACAGTTGAAGTGCTATATGCTGCAAAAGAAGCTGTGGGCGCGTAAGTTAGAAGTTGGCTGAAATTTATCCTGAATACGAGAGTGTCTCCTCCAGGGGGACACTCTTTTTGTCTGTAGCTAAATTAGTTTGTTTTTTACTTTAATTTCTTGATCGCAACTATCAATTGAAAGCCCCGTATGCTTAATTGCCCTCTCTTACCTCTTCCTGGGCGTGCGATCGCATCAATGCGGTTCGTTCACAGGTAAAATACTACATTTATTCCCCCTTAAAGATAAGAGAGCCAGCCTTGCAGAGCCTAATACGCTTATCTAGGATAATTGACGCTATCAACGAACGAATCGGACGTTTCGCCAATGGCTTCGTTCTACTCATGGTACTAGTTGGAGTATGGAACGTCATCGGTCGTTATATCGGACGGACAGTAGGACAAAATTTGAGTTCCAACGCCTTAATTGAAACCCAGTGGTATCTATTTGACTTGGTATTTCTCCTAGGCGCTGCCTATAGCCTAAACCACAACGATCACGTACGAGTCGATATCTTCCATCGCAACTGGCCGCCCAAACGCAAAGCCTTGGCCGATTTAGTAGGAACAGTATTATTTCTCATTCCGTTCTGCATCATGGTTTTGATTTTCTCTTGGGATGCGATCGCTAATTCTTGGGCAATCCGCGAAGTCTCTCCCGATCCTGCTGGTTTACCCCGCTACCCAATCAAAGCAATGATTATTGTCAGCTTTGTCCTGCTGATTTTCCAGGGTATTTCCGAAGCAATTAAAAATTGGGCAATTTTTACAGGTAAACTCGATCGCCAAGAGGAACATCATGATGACACTGGACTATGAATGGCTTGGCCCGCTAATGTTTGCCGGGGCGCTAGTATTCCTATCGCTGGGCTATCCGGTAGCGTTCTCCTTGGGAGGAGTAGCAATTCTGTTTGGGCTAATAGGAATTAGCTTAGGCGTATTTGACCCCATCTTTTTAACTGCAATGCCCCAGCGGATTTTTGGCATCATGGCTAATTATACGCTGCTGGCAATTCCTTATTTCATCTTTATCGGCTCCATGTTGGAAAGATCCGGTATAGCTGAAAATCTATTGGAAACAATGGGAATTCTTCTAGGGCGCTTGCGGGGAGGACTTGCCTTAGCCGTTGTCATAGTAGGTGCGCTATTAGCAGCCACTACTGGAGTCGTGGCTGCTACTGTAGTTGCAATGGGCATAATTTCTCTGCCAATTATGCTGCGCTACGGCTACAGTAAGGAATTAGCTACTGGTGTAATTGCCGCGTCAGGAACTCTAGGACAAATCATCCCGCCTAGTGTAGTGCTGGTGGTGCTAGGGGATCAATTAGGTGTCTCAGTAGGCGATCTATTTATCGGTTCTGTAATTCCTGGTTTAATGATGGCAGGTGCATTCGCCCTTCATGTATTAATTGTGTCTTTTTTGAAGCCAGAAGTAGCGCCAGCCTTACCAGAGGAAGTGCGGGCAATCGGTGCGAAAGCATTGAGTAAGCGAGTGTTCCAAGTCATGGTTCCACCTCTAATACTGATCCTATTAGTGTTGGGCAGTATCTTTTTTGGCATAGCCACACCAACAGAAGCTGGTGCAGTAGGTAGTTTGGGCGCGATCGCTCTTGCTGCTGCTAACCGTCAACTCAGTTGGGCTTCTTTGCAACAAGTGTGTGATGTCACCCTGCGCATCAGCAGTATGGTGATTTTCATTTTGTTTGGCTCGACTGCTTTTAGCTTGGTATTCCGAGGATTAAATGGCGATCAGTTTATGTTTGATGTTCTCGCCAACCTCCCTGGGGGTGAAGTTGGCTTTTTAGTCGTCAGCATGACAGTAGTATTCATACTCGGCTTTTTCATCGACTTTTTTGAGATCGCCTTTATCGTTGTTCCCTTGTTTGTCCCAGTCGCGCAACAACTAGGCCTAGATCTTGTTTGGTATGGTGTAGTGTTGGGGGCTAATCTGCAAACGTCCTTTCTCACTCCACCCTTTGGTTTTGCCTTGTTTTATCTCCGCAGCGTCGCCCCCCCTGAAGTAACAACCGGAGACATTTATCGCGGTGCTGTCCCGTTTGTGCTACTCCAGCTTTTGGTTATGCTATTAATTATTGTCTTTCCTGGGCTGGTTAGTTTCTTACCTTCACTGATTCGTTAGCTAGAAAAGGTGAAGTTAGCAAAGCTCAATTCATTAACTTGATTCCACTTATAAATCTGTTGGCGAAACTGATTCCACTGCTGATAAATCTGTTTAAAGTTTGCGTCCTTAGCAGCATTCTCCTCTAGTAGATCCGTTGCAGCCTTTTGTGCAGCTTGCATAATTTCTTTACTGTAAGGAGTTAGCTTCGTCCCACCCTGGATCAGTCTTGCCAATGCTTCTCCATTCAAAGCATTGTACTGTGCCAAGTTACCCATGTTGGCTTCTACAGCAGCAGTCTTTAATATTTCCTGATAATCCTTTGGTAAGCGATTCCATGCTGTGCGGTTCACTAAAACTTCCAAGGTTGGCCCTGGTTCCCACCAACCGGGGTAGTAATAAAACTGCGCCGCCTTATTCAAACCTAACTTTTCATCATCGTAAGCCCCCACCCACTCAGCAGCATCGATCGCACCTCGATCAAGTGCTAAATAAATTTCACCACCAGGTAAGACTTGCACATTCACCCCCAAACGGGACATTACCTGTCCCCCTAAACCAGGAATTCGCATTTTTAAACCATTCAAATCGGCAACTGACTGAATTTCTCGCTTAAACCAACCTCCCATCTGTGCGCCAGAGTTCCCAGCCGGAAAATTGATGACGTTAAAGTCAGCATAAAGCTTCTGCATTGCTGGCAAACCATCGCCATAATACAGCCAAGCATTCTGCTGTTGAGCAGTTAGACCAAAGGGTATAGTTGTAGCAAAAGCAAAAGCTGGATTTTTACCTACGTAATAGTAGCTAGCAGTGTGACCGCATTCTACAGTTCCTGCTTGCACAGCATCCAAAACTTGTAATCCCGGCACTAATTCGCCTGCTGCAAAGGGCGTAATTGTAAATCGCCCGTTGGTCATTTCCCGAACCCGCTTACTTAGCGTGTCTGCTCCACCATAAATTCCTAAAGCTTTAGGCCAACTAGTAGCCATACGCCATCTGATATTTGGTTGGGTGGAGCCTTGCCCTGTGGTATTGTTTCTAGCTCTGCTACAGGCACTAAGACCAGCAGCACTAGCAGTACCGATCGCTGTATTTACGAGAAGCTTTCGCCTTTTCATTGTTGCTATGGCAAATCAAATTGATGGAATAACGCTTGACCCTAAAGCATGACAATCATACCAAAGGGTTTGATACTCCCTTATGCCTTACACCTTTTGTTAAGCAACTAACAATAAAATTTAATTCTAGAAGACGGAGAGGAGAGGATTCGAACCTCCGTTGAGTTTGACCCCAAAGCTGATTTCGAGTCAGCCGCATTCAACCACTCTGCCACCTCTCCAAAAGAGATAAAAATATGCCATTTTAAGCAATTATAACATAAATCTGCTGATTTTTTACTAAAGAGGTTTTTCTTCCATTGTCTCTACACTTGTCTCAAATTTACCGTCAGGTGTCCGCACAATAGCACCATCTTTTCCCGTTACGAACACTTGAGCCTTGCTTGCACGTAACTGCGACATTGTATTGCTATCGAGTGTAAGAGACGAAGCGATCGCAACCTCCGGTTGTACAGCTTTGACTAAATCTCTATCTATAGACTTTCCAGCCCATAAAAGTACTTGGGCATGAGGTAGTTTTCTAGATAAAGCTAGCTGTTTTTGCTCCTCTGGTTTGGCTTTCCCTAGAATTAGCCAAGTTTGTCCTTGAATTTGCAGCTGCAAAGTTGGAATTTGATTATCCAGTATTTCTACAGATGTAGAGCTAGTTACCACTTTCTGTCCAGTACCTAAATACTGATACTTAACATGATGCGATCGCCCTACTTTTGCTTTAATTAGTTGAACTATATAATTTTCTGGTTGAATAACACAACTATAAAAATTTTTAACTGATAGGCGTTGCAGAATTTCCCACCAATCACTATTATTATCAGACAAAGAAGTTGTAGCGATCGCCCAATCAATTTGATTTACGCCTTGCTGTTGTAAAAAAGGCAGAACTGTAAACCTTGCTTTATTCCCATCTCCACTATTAATTAATAGCACTTTACCTTTATCTTGGATCGCTACCACAGGTTCTGTTCCTGCCAAAACAGTTACACTAATTGTGCTTTGAGCTTGCCAAACTGGAATTAATATCAATACAATTCCTATGAAACCAGCTAACCACCAGCGTTTCTGCCAAAATTTGTCAAGACAAACTAATGCAATTAGCCCATAAAGCATAATTAACTGAATTACTGTAATTGTTCCTAAAGCTACAGTCGAACCTGGCAGATAGCTGAAAAAATCTACTGTCGCAATTAGTCCATGCGTTGGATAATATAGTAGCCAAGCTGTAGCACTACCAATTGTTGGAACGAGTGTAGCGATCGCACTAATAAAAGCACCAAGGCTGATGATAGAAAGAGGAATAGTAGTAATAATATTTACTAAAATGCTATAAGGAGAAACCAAACCAAATTTATATAATTGCAGTGGCAAAGTCCATATATAAGCAGCAATCGGTACAGCTATCAAAGTTGCGATCGTAGGTGGTAGCCAGTCTAATCTTTTCATTAAAGCTGGCACAGTAACAACTAATCCTATTGTTGCTAAAAAGCTAAAATCGAACCCTAAATCCCAAATCCATATTGGTTTGATAATCAATAGTAGGGTTCCAGCTAACAGTATTAATCCTAAAGGCTTAGTTTTCCTTTGCAACACTAAAGCAATTAGTGCGCCAATCCCCATCAAAGTTGCTCTTAAAACTGAAGGCTGTAATCCAGTTAAACCAACAAAAATTAATAGTGCTGTAACTCCAAAGCCAAACTGAATTTGGCTGGAAAAACGTTTTGTTAAATTTAGTACTACACCAAGAATTAGAGATACTTGAAAACCAGATGCTGCTAAAGCATGAGCCAAGCCAACCGTGATAAATGAGTCAGTAATATTGAATGGCAAATCAACTACTCGATTTCCTAATACCATTGCACTTACAAGAGGTGCTTCAGGCATACCTAACCAACGCGCTTGAGAGTGAATAATTCTTTGTCTAATTGCCCACCATCCCCAACTAGAATTTGTTTCTCTATTGAGTAAAATAACTTCACGCCCTTTCAAACCTGCAAACCCACCTTCCTGTGCTAAGTATGCTTGAAAGTCAAATCCTCCAGGGTTAGCGGCTGGCTTAGGTTTGTACAAAGTACCATTAACTGCGATCGCTTCACCTTCATGCAATCCTGTAACCTGAAGTAAAGGCACAGTCACGTATAAATTACCTGTAACTTCTTTACTTTCATTTTCAATATCTAGTTGAGTCGCTTCTAACCAAAATTGTCCTCGTTGACTCCGAGTCACGCGAGGCGAACTTGTTATATTGCCACGAATAGTAACAATTGCTGGTAAAGTTTTATCACCAGACGTAATAAATTTGCTAACATCATTTACTCCTGGTTGTGGTATCCTCGAATGAAAATATATAGTCGCTAAAAATCCAACTAAACCAGCTAATAGCCATAAATATGGCTTAATTGATAGCAAACTGTTAGGCAGCTTATCTCTGTAATTTATTTTATTAAAATAAACTAAAACCGCTGTTACTATTCCCAAAGTCGGGACTGCATAACTTCCCCAAGAAACAGCCGTGCATAGCAAACCTAAAATGTAAGCAGTACAAAGAACGGCTCCAACTAATGGTGTCATTAAAGTTCTCGCTCAAATTTTGAGCTTAATATATAAAGCTGTTCCTACCGAAACTTTTTCATGTAATTTATCCTTGATTTCAAACATATCGATAGCCTGAATTAATTCTCTAAGTTTCTTATAGCCATAGGTTTTTGAATTAAAAGATGGAGATAACTTGTTAAGTTGCCCTCCGAGTTGTCCTAAGTTAGCCCATCCATCCTCTTCTGCTATGGCAGTGTAAGCATTTTTAACAAGGCTTAATAATTTTTTATTTTGTTTTAACTCTGAGTTAATTTTTTCTAAGTCTTTCTTAGCGTGTTTATTGGCTTGTTTTTCTTCCTTGACTAACACAGTTTCACTTAAGGACTGCAATTCTTTCTCTAACTCTTTTAATATTTCTATATAAATAAATTTGTCACAGGCCTTAACAAAAGATTCAGGTGTTTTTCTTTCACCAAAACCATAAACAAGTAAACCTGATTCTCTAATTCTACAAGCTAGTCTAGTAAAATCACTGTCGCTAGAAACAATACAAAATCCATCAAAATTGTTAGTATAAAGCAAATCCATAGCATCAATAATTAATGCACTATCAGTTGAATTTTTACCTGAAGTGTAATTAAATTGTTGCATTGGTTGAATCGCAAATTTAAGCAACTTGTCTTTCCAGCTACTAAGATGCGGTCGTGTCCAATCACCATAAATTCGCTTTAGATAAGCCGTCCCGTAGTTTGCAGTTTCTTTTAATAGAGGTTCAACTAGGCTTGCATCAGCATTATCAGCATCAATCAACACAGCAAGCCTAGCTGCTCTAGATAGTGGTTCCCCTTGCATGGTTCGGAATCTATGGAATTTTGCTTATCTATTTATATTCCGATTCCATATTCCAAGTCATTAAATTGCCAAACCAAGTTTTAAACCTAACACCGCATGAAGAAATAAAAGGCAAAGCGCAGCACTTCCCAGATAAGCATGGACAGTGCGTAAAGTAACTTTATTATTACCAAAACCAGTTACAGCTATTGTTCCATTGACAAGCAACAGCAACAGCACCATTGATCCACTCCAAAAGTGAGGACTTGCCAAAATAGGTTGGTGCTGCATAACCAGAGACAATACGCCGCCAGTGTACCCCAATGCCATGAACAAAAACATCCAAGGTGCTAGTGTGCGGTGACTGTTCAAGCTTTTATCGGCAATATCTTTATCCTTTACAATTCTTCCTCGCCACCCAACAAACCCGACAAAGCTACCCATAACAAAAACTACAATAGCCATCATCAGGGGATGTCCCCAATGTACGATTGGTTCAGGAATTCCTAGACTGCTAAACCAAGCAGCGATTGGTTCCAACATTTCCCTAAGATTATTCACTAGTCCCTTTTCCCCTCAGCTTGCACGGTTGTTGCAACAGATGCTTCTGCGTTACGCAGCAGTGGAAACCCTAGTGATTCTCGTTGCTGCAAGTATAGTTGAGCAACTTTCCTAGCTAAATGACGAATTCTGCCAATGTAACGAGTCCTCTCCGTTACAGAAATTACTCCCCTAGCATCGAGCAAGTTGAAGGCATGAGAACACTTCAAAACATAATCTAAGCTTGGTAAAACCAGTCCCCGTTGAGTGAGTTGCTCAGTTTCTTGCTCGTAAAGACTAAACAGCGTTTGCAACATATCTGGATTAGAGGCTTCAAAGTTGTAAACACACTGCTCAATCTCTCCCTGGAGATGAACATCTCCATAAGTAATATCATCTGTCCAGCGGATTTCTGTAATAGCCTCTACTCCTTGTAGATACATTGCTAGACGCTCTAGCCCATAAGTTATTTCAATTGATACAGGACGACAATCAATTCCTCCACACTGCTGGAAGTAAGTAAATTGAGTAATTTCCATCCCGTCTAGCCAAACTTCCCAACCCGTACCCCAAGCACCTACAGTAGCATCCTCCCAGTTATCCTCCACGAACCGAATATCGTGATCTTCAGGCTGAATGCCCAAAGCTCTAAGGGAATCTAGATATATACCCTGAATATTTTCAGGAGAAGGCTTAATTAAAACTTGGTACTGGTAATAGTGCTGGAAGCGATTAGGGTTTTCACCATAGCGTCCATCTGTGGGACGACGGCAAGGCTCAACATAAGCGACTGCCCAAGGTTCAGGCCCCAAGGCTCTTAAAAAAGTATGCGGATTCTTTGTCCCTGCCCCTTTCTCAATGTCATAGGGCTGGGCAATAAGGCAACCACGATCGCCCCAAAACTGATGCAATACCGCTATCACTGATTGAAAGTTCACAATTTTTCCTTCCTCAACAGCACAATGCATATGCCATTGTCGCCTAAACCGTTGTCTGCTGGCTGATTTGAGCAAACTCAAAAAAAAGTTTGGCAAAAGTGTTGACAAACCGAGGCAGGATTGTTAGATTAATAAAGCGCCGGAAAGAGAGGAGCCGAGAGGCGAGACTCCGAAAGGCAACGAACCTTGAAAATATTATAGTTTGAAAGTCAAAGTAGCAC
>DATNQH010000190.1:0-9312 GCA_036704105.1 Leptolyngbyaceae cyanobacterium
GATATCTACTTTTTCTAGTAATCAAAAGTGTATGGCGGCTTTAATCGAATTTAATTTATTTGCTCCTTATAACAAAGGCGCAAAATTAATTGGATCTTTTTCTGACTGGAAAGAGATTCCTATGGAAAAGGGTAAAGATGGTTATTTTCGTACCAAAGTTGAATTGGAAGATGGTGTTTATCAATACAAATTCCGCGTTCAATCTAAATCGTGGTTCTTTGAACCAGATCAATGGGTAGATGTTGTAGATCCATACGCAACAGACATTGATAACCCGACTCAAAACGGTGTAGTGCGGGTTAAAGATGGCGAACGTATTGTCGATACATATGTTTGGCAACACGATGACAAACCATTACCAAGCGATCGCGAATTAGTTATATATGAATTGCACGTTGGTGACTTCTCTGGTGGTGAAGACGATCCTTACGAACGTGGTAAATATAAGCACGTCATCGAGAAGTTAGATTATCTGTGTGAACTTGGTATCAATGCGATCGAATTGATGCCAGTGAAGGAATATCCGGGAGATCATAGCTGGGGATATAACCCTCGCTACTTTTTTGCGACGGAATCTAGTTATGGCACAACTGAAGGCTTGAAACGTTTGATTGATGAGTGTCACGGTAAAGGCATTCGCGTCATTATGGACGGGATTTTTAACCACTCAGAAGCAGCAAGTCCCCTAACGCAGATCGATCACGATTATTGGTATCACCACGAACCGCGCGATCCTGATAATAACTGGGGGCCAGAGTTTAACTACGAATACCACGACGAAAATCTAGATACATACCCAGCACGGCGGTTTGTCGGTGACACCGTGCGTTTCTGGATTGAAGAATATCACATTGACGGTATTCGCTTTGACGCAGCACGGCAAATTGCTAACTACGACTTCATGCACTGGATCGTTGAGGAAGCTAAAAAAACTGCTAGCATGAAGCCTTTTTATACCGTTGCCGAACACATTCCTGAGACAACCAGCATCACCAATGCAGACGGGCCGATGGATGGTTGCTGGCACGATAGTTTTTATCACGTTGTCCTAGAACATATCTGTGGTGATACATTTGATCTAGAACGGCTAAAAGATGTCATCGACTGTAAGCGCCAAGGCTTCATGGGTGCAGTCAATGTAGTGAATTATCTGACAAATCACGACCACAATCATTTATTAGTAGATTTGGGCGATCGCAACATCTTCGACGAAGAAGCCTTCAAGCGGGTTAAGTTGGGCGCTGCCATACTAATGACAGCAATTGGTGTACCATTGATTTGGATGGGTGAAGAGCTTGGGGAATACAAACCCAAAACACCTGAATCTGCCAAAATTGATTGGACGCTACTAGGCCATGACCTAAATCGTGGCTTATTTGAATACTACAAAGGTTTGGTTGACCTGCGTAAAAACAATCACGCTCTTTACACAGAAAATCTTGACTTCATCCACGAAAACCCAGAAGCCAAAGTACTCGCTTACAGCCGCTGGAATGATGAAGGTTCCCGCGTAGTAGTCGTGATGAATTTCTCGGAAAACTTCCTGGGTGGGTATCAAGTTCCTAACTTCCCAGAAGCTGGAACATGGCACGAGTGGACAAGCGATTATGATCTTGAAGCCGGGGATGATGGCATTATAGTTGACCTTGGTGCTTACGAAGCCAAAGTTTTCGTTTGGCAGTAATCGAATCTGAGACGAGGCATTCTCGTTACCAGGCTGAGTCTGGTAACGAGAACTGGATGTTTTATATTATGTCTGTCGAATTGCTCATAATAGAAAACCACCTCTCCCCGCCTTCGGGGGTTGGGGGAGAGGTTTGAACGGAATTATGGGTAATTAACCAGACTTGATATTACATCCCGACCGCTGGGATTACAAAATTGTCGGAACTTCCTTCAAATAAACGCGGCTAAAAGGTTCATCTGCTCCCAGTTCATACTGTTCGATCAAACCTTCGCGTCGAATTGAAACACTATCTCCCTGCTTAATTACTACCGTTGAGTCATGGAAAACGTCCCGCGCCAACACCATCTCAGTTTCCGTAGGATTATCCAAGACAACTAAATTGCTACCGTAGTAAAACATTCCTTGCTTTTGCAGAACATCTTCCCCATACTCTACAATCAGCAAATCGAGCTTGGGATTACGCAGCAAGTTTTGCACGTTGGTGTTGTAATCCTTGTGCAAGATTTTCTCCGAGCGGTTAACGAGTACTGCATCACGACAAACAGCACCGATTGTCCAGTCAGGATGTTGGAAAAGAATCTGATCAATGATTTCTTGGAGTTCCTTAACTGAGACGCGATTGAAAGTGGCGACTGGTATTCTTGCATCTGTTCCCGACTCAAAAAAGGTTTCCAGAATGCGTGCTGGTACACCAACACTTTGACCTACAGCCGGATTAAGATGCATAAAAATACCTGGAGCAGAGTTGATTTCTAGAATGCTAAAGTTACCGGATTTCCAAGAGCGCTCTAAATTCTCTGCTATGACATCAATACCCAAGCAAGTCAGGCGAAAATGTTGGGCAACGTCTTGTGCCAAGATAATGTTGTCTGGGTGAACTGTAGGCGTTGCGTCTATGCTCACTCCGCCAGCTGAAAGATTCGCTACTTTGCGCAGATATACAGTATGCCCCGCTTCCAGTACGCTGTCTAATGACAAGCGCTGTTCGTCTAAATACATTTCCATCGCTTCGTCCAACTGAATCTTGCTCAGCGGCGAAGTTGGTGTATCCAACCTGGCGGTAGAGCGGTTTTCGCGATCAATCAACTCGGCGATTGTCGAGTAGCCATCACCTACAACCCATGCGGGACGACGTTCGG
Organism: Leptolyngbyaceae cyanobacterium; assembly: GCA_036704105.1. Classification (GTDB taxonomy): domain Bacteria; phylum Cyanobacteriota; class Cyanobacteriia; order Cyanobacteriales; family Chroococcidiopsidaceae; genus Chroococcidiopsis. The sequence goes on from DATNQH010000190.1 coordinate 2,827, forward strand.
TAGCAGCAACAAATCTGCCATTGACACATAGCAAGCGAAAATCCGCTCCTGAAATACTCTTCTCAACGATTATCCGCGTTGACTTATCCTCTGGAATTGCTTTGACAGCTCGATGAAAAGCAGATTTGAGTTCCTCTGCGTCTTGTACATCAGCCGTCACTCCAATACCTTTATGTCCTTCCACTGGCTTCACTGCTACCGGATAGCCAATTTCTCTTGCTACCTCCAAAGCACCATCACGGGTAAGGACGATATCACCTTTAGGTACTGGAAAGCCAAGTGTATTTAAAAAAGCTTTGCAGTCATCTTTACGGGTAGTAAAGTCTGAATCTACATGACTATCAGTATCAAAGGTTGTCGCTACACCACGAACTAGTTTTTTGCCTAAACCATATTGCATCAGTCCTTCATCCCACAAATAAAAGGTAGGAATACCTTTCAGGTAGGCTGTGCGTAATAAAGCGTAAACTGTCGGCCCGCCATAGATAGACAGTCGAAACTGTTTCTGAAGGTTCTCGATCTGCTCCTCAAAGGCGACATCACGATCTTGAGTAATAGATTCAAACCAGTCCCAGACAAAGTAAACTACTGCTCTAGTTGTACGCTGATGGAGTGATTGAACGCTAATTCTGGCAAAATTCGGCTGTAGTTTGACACTCCAACGGTGAAAATGCAAACCCATGTCCAGTTTACTCACTTCTAGCACTGTGCGAGCAAATAAATCTGCCAGGGATTCGTATTTTTCATCGCGTAAATGTGGGTAGCGATCGCCTATATTCGCTACATAATCGTCAATAGGCAGAGGTTGGCTATACCCAGTCAGAGAAAAGTCAAACGTACAAGCCGCCGTATCTAGATCGGGATTTGGACCAATGTAATGCTTAAAGTTAAATAAATCGAATACATCGGTTTTTCTGGCGTTCACACGAATAACATCGGTGCTTGTGTCCGTAACCATTTATTCTCTCCCGTTTGGCTAAACAATCTGACAATCTAGTTGCTCTGCTGGCTCGATCCTAGCTTAGCTATTTGCTGGGGTAATATCATGCAGGATTTTAGATTGGAAAATGTTCAACTTCTAGCAGCCATAAAGCCAAGTAGTAAGCTATTAGACCTTTAATTTACCCCTGGGCTGATGGGGTGATGGGGAGAGTATTTGTTGCGGGTTTACCCTAGCTGAAAAATCTGCAACATAAATGCACATTAGCTTGTAAGGATACAGCTTGAATTGAAGGTCAGGAAAAAAAGCTAAAAAAATCTGAAATAATTTTTATTTTTCTATCTGTCGTACCTTGACAAATTTATAAAACATTTTAATATTTCAATTCAGTAGCATAAAATACAACTTTCGAGAGGTGCGACATCAATGTCAAGTTTTCTATAAATAAAAGAATAAGAAATTTTTGGTTCAGTAGGCTATGAATAGCACAATAACCAATCTGAGACACGAAGTTAGACAACTTGCTGAAGAAGCTTTTCACCGGAAACTAATTTCCGGCTATGGTGACGGTCAAGATGACAACGAGTATCAGATTGTTTTCAAAGGCAAACCAAGGCATTTTTCTCTAGAACACGCACGTTCATTCTTGCACAATTTGATTCAGCAACCTAACTATAATTAAACCTGGCAAGCACAGCACAATTCAGCAATTAAAACAATTAATTGCTGCATAATTGCTCCATTTCAAGCTCAAACTTCAATTGACCCTTAGTTATGGGTCTTTTTTTCTGAATATCTCGTTTGCATTCTCATCTAATTAGCTCTTGCTGCTTGGAAAGCTAATTATAAAGTTTAAAACTCTAAAAGTTTGGTCGTGGAAAGTGTGTTTTGTACCTAACTTTTGATTTTAACAAATATAACTAATGGCAGATAATTACTATACAACATTAATCGTCAATTTTCTGTATAAAGATCTACCAAATGACTGGTTTGATAGATTCAATTTTTATGTTTTCTTTAAAGGAATCACCTTTTAAATAAAAGTAGTAGCAATACACTTATGAGTAACACACGCGGACAACTCGTGATTATTGGTGGAGCGGAAGATAAAGAAGGAGACTGCATAATCCTGCGGGAATTTGTTCGCCGTGCTGGGGGTACAAAAGCTCAAATTGTCGTCATGACAGCAGCAACAAGCTTACCTAGGGAAGTAGGAGACAACTATGTCAGAGTATTTGAGCGCCTAGGAGCCGAGGATATTAGAGTCGTTGACACCGAAAGTCGCAGAGATGCAGAAGATCGTAGCGCCATAGAAGCAATTGAGAAAGCTACTGGCGTATTTTTTACCGGAGGAGATCAGGCTCGGATCATCAGCGCAATTAAAAATACCCAACTAGATGAAGCTATTCATAGACGGTATCAAGAAGAAGGCGTTGTTGTGGGAGGCACAAGCGCTGGAGCTGCGATGATGCCAGATATTATGATTGTTGAAGGTGACTCAGAGACAAATCCTCGGATGGATGTTGTAGCAATGGGTCCTGGTATGGCCTTTTTGCCAGGGGTGGTAATCGATCAGCATTTCTCGCAGCGCGGACGTTTGGGACGCTTAATTTCAGCTTTAGCACAGCAGCCTGCTGTCTTGGGATTTGGTATTGATGAGAATACTGCTATCATTGTTAGTGATAATCAGTTTGAAGTGATTGGAGAAGGCTGTATCACCGTTGTGGATGAGTCAGCGGTTACGCATAGCAACGTTGATGAAATCTTGAAGGATGAGCCTTTGGCAGTTTGTGGAGCGAGGCTTCATATTTTGCCACATGGATACAAGTTTGACATGAAAACCCGAAAGCCTATTCTTGACAATACCGCTGTATTAGCTGGTCAAACAACTACCTAACCTTTGTTCAAATGCTTGTAGATTTAATCGCAAGTAGTTAAAGCTTTTCGTCTGCCATTAATGGTATAGAGTTTTAGCGAGGCTGAGTTTGAGTAATTTTCAAACTCAGCCTCGGAAGCATTTACTTAGTCTCAATTTAGGGAAAATTAACAGCAGAATATAATTTTTATTTGTTTATATTTATTCATTCGGATCGCTTTAAGTAAATTTGTACTTTTTAAACAACCCAATATTGACAAAATTAAATTATTAAGACGCTTTTAAATAATCACTACTAAGATAACATCTGTCTAGGTAAAAGCAAGGCTCCCACAAAAAACCGTCATATATATAGAGTTACTAGCTGCAAATCTTTAATTTTTTAGAAAATTTAGCTGAGTACGTAAATAAATGTATTATTCATATGATATTACCGCGTAGAGCCTAGCGTGGTTGTTTGAGCTAATAGTCAGTTACCAAATCAAGATACTAATTCATATGACATCTAAACTACAAATTCAGTCTAGTGCTGAAATGAAAAATCGCACTGGCGAACAAAGTGATGCTGTCAACTTCTTTTCTTCTATGACTGAATCTTTCAAGCAAATTAAACGTTTACGATCGATTGTTGGCGTGCAACCTGTGAACTATAAAATGGGTAGCGATCGCAAATTAAATTTAATGCAATATTATCTAGAAACTCAGTTTTTGCCAGAGTTTGCTGAAGATATATCTGGTTACTGCTTAGAGTTTCAAGCAGATTGCTATGCCTCTGGTTTTGGTAAAGACAGCATCACCAAGCTAGACATTGTGCAATTTAACGAGAGTCATCCTCAAGCAACACAAATATCTGACCTTACCAAACAATTAAATCAACTACCAAGCAACACATTTGACTGTATCATTTGCACCTATGTTTTACACGCAATCTTTGATTTAAAACAAACAGTCTCGGAACTGCATCGCATCTTGAAACCTGGTGGTGTGCTATTGGTTGCTGCTCCACACATCAGTATACGCGACTATGAGCATGAGTTTTGGCGCTTTACTGCCGAGGGGTTACAACTCCTACTTGAAAAAGATTTTGGAGCTGAGAGTGCCACAATTCGATTTTATGGTAACTCTTTAACAGCAGTAGGGGTTGTCCGAGGTTTGCTAGCGGAAGAATTCACTGACTCTGAGCTAAATTACCATGACTTGCGCTTTGCACCTGTGGTTTGTGCTAGGGCGATTAAACAGGCTGCAATCAAAAGCAGCACCGTTGCGACAGCTGATGAAAACTCTACAACACCTCCAGATTTCTCAAACAAAAAAAGCTTAAAAGAATTACTTGGCAATCTTGTTACACCTAGTATCTATTCTCAGTTAAAGAATGTTTATCGTTTTTACCGTCGGCTTTCTCTACGGCTGGGCGCGCCTATAGCCAGATCGCGCTTAGCAGTTGGTTTAGAACCTTTAAGTTATATATTAGGTTATGATCGCGGCCCCGATCTGATGCGGTATCATCTGGAAAACCAGTTTCTACCACAGTTTGCTGGCGATATTCGCGGACACTGCTTGGAGTTTGAAGAAAATCGCTACGCTTCCTGGTTTGATAGAAAAGGTGTAACTAAGATAGACGTTTTGCACGTTGACGAAAGTAATCCTAGAGCAACATTAGTAGCCGATTTAACTAAGCCGAACAACCTACCAAGCAATACGTTCGACTGTATTATTTGCACTTACGTTTTACACGTTATATTTGATGTGGAGAAAGCAATTGCAGAATTGCATCGTATCTTAAAGCCTGGTGGCGTACTGTTGATTGCAGTACCTCAAGTGACTATACGCGATTATGAACATGAGATTTGGCGCTTTACTCCAGAAGCACTACAACTACTTTTAGACAAATTTGGCAGTGAAAGTGTCACAGTTTGCGCCTATGGCAATTCTTTGATTGCTGCTGCTGCTATCCGAGGTTTGGTAGTAGATGAATTTACTGACTCCGAGCTAGCTTACTTTGATCCACGCTTTGCACCTGTAGTTTGTGCCAGGGCAGTTAAATAAAGCTGAGACTTTTATCAGTTGAATTTAGTGGAAAGTAGTTAACAATACTTCCCACTTTTTTGATTTTATATATAGTTTTAAAAGTAGATGAAACACTTAAGCACGATCGCCTGTAAATCAAAATGCTGACGCGCAAAAAGGCAAAACGACCCAGGTAAATTCCTGAGTCGCTGTAACTTTATTCGTGGCAAGGAATCGCACTTAGGAAAGATGCGATCGCTCATAACAGGTAACTAAGGAAAATCTCTAGTCCTGTGAGTGAATTATCAAGCTACATCCGAGTCTTAATTCCAAGCTCAGTACGCTCTCACGTCTGTTGCTCTTTTTTACGCAGAAATAAGCTGCATTTGGCACTTGGGAAAAGCTTGCGTCACCCTATCCCTAATTATTGACCTGTAGTGCCGCCGCCTGTACTTTGACCTGGCTTAGTACCGCCTCCTGTAGGAGTGCCAGGAGCAGTGGTTGTGCCGCTAGGCCCGCTAGTCGTCGGATTGGTTTTTCCGCTACCGGGCTTTTTAGAACTGCCGCTAGTAGACGAAGGCTTCTTACTACCTGTGGAGCTGTCAGTACCGCTACCTGTAGAACCGCCTGTTGTGCCAGTATCGCTACCTGTAGAACCGCCTGTTGTGCCAGTACCGCTACCTGTAGAACCGCCTGTTGTGCCAGTACCACCTGTAGAACCACCTGTTGTGCCAGTACCGCTACCTGTAGAACCGCCTGTTGTGCCAGTACCGCTACCTGTAGAACCACCTGTTGTGCCAGTACCGCTACCTGTAGAACCACCTGTTGTGCCAGTACCGCTACTGCTACCAGAGGACTGAGCAATGATATTAGAATTTGTATTGGGTTGAGCCAATGCTGGCAGACTGAGTAAAGCACTAGCACCCGCAACTCCTAGCACGGTAGCAAGCTTATTAAACAAATTTTTTCTATTCTGTCCGTTCATTGATATCTCCTCACTGAGATTTTGAAAAATGTGGGCTTCTATGCAACTCGGTTAAAACTGAACGCAGTGTTGATCGCCAACACAAAGGAAGATCGTGAAATACACAAATTTAGAACTTGTCGATCCTCATCCCTTAAAAGTTAACGTGGTTGAGTTCGGTACTCGTCTGCCTAAAGACGTATTCAAAACTTAGTATAATTTAATATTTTGCAACAAACAGTTTAATCAAAGTTAAATCTTCCCCTGTTTTTAATTTATGACCCTAGTAAGCTGTTGTGCATTTAAGTTGCATCGTGATGGCAGCTTTCTTGAGCGGGGGATGCTTTCTTTAGCAGGGGGAGATAAGACGATTTTCAAATCCCACAAGGCGCGCAAATTAAATGTGCTTTAGCTTAGTAAACAGGTTTGCCGATTTTACCTCAATTAGATATGTAAACAACTTAGTCAAGTTATCCTAAAAACGATGAATTGGCCTTCACATCAGCAGATGGCAAAGGCTCACATCTTGCTACTGGGGGGTAAAACCTTTAATTTATGAGTTTCCAAGCGCTTATTTGGAACTAAAATACTCAGAACCTACGTTAGTGAAAGAGCCAAGAATGGCTCAATTCAATAAGTTTGCACTTAGCGAAATAGTTGCGCTATTCTATAGGGTTAATTCTGAACTTTAATATAAAT
>DATNQH010000191.1:0-6605 GCA_036704105.1 Leptolyngbyaceae cyanobacterium
CAGTTCACACAGATGTAGTTTTGTTTCCCTCTGTTTTTACCATTTTTACGGATATGTTTAGATTTACACTCAGGACATTGCATCAAAATTATTCTCAATTCATATCTTAATTATGCAACGCCGAAATTTCAAGCGGACTACAGGCAGCTATGGTTGCGTTTGCTAAAGCAATTGAGCATTGCCAATCCGAAGTAGCAGAATCTAGATCAATTGCTTCGCTAAACATTAGGATATTCAGATCCTCCGGCTAAACAATTTTGTTGCAGCGTCCAGTCAAGACATTTATTGTTGGCAAGTACCGCTTGTGTATGCACCTTCAGTTAGAGGCACAATTTGCTATGCTCTGCGTAATATTAAAACAATGAATTTAAGGTGCGGATGCTGACTTATAAGTGAGTCAATCAATTTTTCTAGCTATACATAATTTTTGTCCGCTTTGGAAAACCTAATTGCCAGATTTTATTTATGACCTCTGTAGAGTTTGATGGGGCGGCGCTGAATGGGGAAGAAACAGAAAAGTTGTGGCAAGCGTTCAAACTGCTTGATGCAGATGGCAACAGTAGCATTTCAGTAAAAGAACTCAGGCAAGTGTTGCATTCATTGGGGCAAAGTCCAACTGACAATGAGCTACACGACTTGATCGAAGAAGTAGATATTGACTCATCAGGAGCAATCGATTTTGAGGAATTCAAAGCGTTAATAATATCCCTGCATGGCGATCGCATTAGCCGCATGGAGATCGCATTTAGCGTCTTTGATGAAGATGGTAACGGTCAGATCACTGCTGATGAAATGCGTAGTGTCATGAGCCAGTTTGGGCTGACAAACGAAGAACTAGACGAAATCGTAAAACAAGCCGATCGCAATGGCGATGGGGAGATCGACTTGGAGGAGTTTTGCCAACTGGTGATACATGAGCCTAAGAATACAAAAGGCGATCAAGATTCACTCAGCCTGTGTGAAAGTTCACTAATGACTAAAGCACAATCGTCTAGTACAACAAATGCAAGCGATGATGATTGTTGCGTCACTCCAAAGTCCACAGCAGGTGATGCATTTCCCGCTCTTACTGCCGACACGGCGCAGTTAACTCGACAGGTGGCACCACCTTCTGAGAGCGAAAAAAAGTGCGGTACATCTCGCCAACAGATGCAAATCGGGCTATTCCGTCTGATTCAAGGAGCAGCCTACCGTTGCTTCCGCGAAAGTTTTTGTGCAAATCATGAAACTCACTTATGTGTGAAAAACCTGCCTTACCGAATCAGTGATTTTGTGCTGTTTGTGAAATGTGCTATCGATCTATATAAGAAGTTAGATATAGTCGAAGCAGCGTGTTATCCAGTGTTGGATGCTGTTGTTACCTCAATTGTGAATGAGTATGCTCAACTAGAAGAGCGGATCAAGAACTGGGAAATTGTAGAAAAAACCCCAGAGATGTTGGCAACACACGAAGCAATCTTGTTGGCGCGTAGCAAGTGTACAACTGTGAAAGAAAAGTTTATGGCGGGAGTTGAATTTGCAATCACGCTCAAGAAACAGCGTTTATGCTGGCGTGATGTAACCTCTGGTGTGCTTGCTCGTGGCGAACTTAATCGTTTAAGAAAGATTGATTTGCATGAGGAACTGACCCTACCAGTCGCCAATTCATCAAGGGGAAATCCTAAAGACTATTTGAAACAGTGGAACCGTGTGATCGTTAGGGATGCTTTAGAAGTAGTCGATGGTGCGATGATGCCAGCGGCTTATTGGTATGAGGAATTCATGCCAAAGCTGTTAGCTGCGTTCAGTGTCAGTACAGCGGCAGATATTGGCAGCAACACTGTACCTAATGAAGTGGATTTAGACCAATGGTATAAGTCAGCGTGGTCAGCTGGTGAGTTTAAGCCGTTTGGGGCAGATGTTGAGAAGTACTTTCCCAACTGCACTTCAAAACAGAAGCTGATGCTCAAGCAGGCATGGTGTCTTACATACTCTTATCTCAATGGAGTGCAAAAACGACGCGAACGTACAGAGTGTGGGCGTGAATCTGGAACACTTTCACAGTATGTAGCGTTCGTTGATGTGTATCTAGGTCAAAGTGAGATCAAGAACTCCCAGATGCGCCTGAGCTATCCTTACTATTTAGGGCCTGCGGTTTGGCGTTTCCTCCATACCACTGCTGAGATTGTATGTACCAAGCCTCGCCAGCAGCAGGTTGCTCTAGTTGCGCTCGTCAAGGAATTCTTCAAACAGTTCGCTGCTCTATATCCCTGCCCCTATTGCCGCCATCACCTCAACTTGTATGTTGTACCGAATAGGGAGGTGGAAATGTACCCGGTGGAATATCTATTGCTTGGGTGCGATCCACAGCTTAGCGATTTTGAGGTGTCAGCGGATGCCAAACTGTCTGCTCTGGTTGATGGCCCTTCGCTACGCTTATTTTTCTGGAAGTTACACAATACCGTCTCTTCCTCTATTACTCGCAAGGAGCAGTGGTATCGCCAGGATGAGAAACCGTTTTATACTACTCGCTATTGGCCAAGCCTTGACGCTGAATTGGCACGAGCCAAAACACTTAAACAGGCAAGCATTGCTACCGATTTTATCTACCGCCTTTATGAGGTGCTAAGAGCCACATCTCGGCTGGCCGCTGCCAGAACATTATTACAAAAGTTGATGAAACTTGGTGATTGCGAAGGCATTACAGAAGTGTGTCTGGCTGCACAAAATTACATAAAAGATTTAGAATTAGCTGTCCTCAACGGTCAATTCTTACAACAAACTTACCATTTTGACCGGAATTCGGCTAATGAAGCGCCATACTTCACCAGTCAAGAGGAAGAATTTGCCCGCAGCGGTAGATTTATAGAAACGCCTTTGAGCGAGGCATGATCTTATGTGGTTTCCGTTTAATCTTTCCGGCGACTGAAATAGGGCATTGCATAGCGCGGGGATTGGCGCACTTGCACAACCTAACCAAGAATCCTCTACCGAAAGGCCTCCGGCAAATCGGGCATCAGAGTTGCCGGAGGCTCCAAGCGGGGTCACACCCAAGAGCAAGCCATTCGAGAACGCACTCCCATTACTTGGGAACTCAATCAAATTGTCCAAGTAATCCCCAATCTTCATGGTGCAATTGTCCGCCTGCAAAAATGAATTGCCATTGGCGCTTATTTTGACACCTCGACAAAAACGAAAGATTTCAGCAATTTTATCTATCCACTACTGTTTTTACCTGCCACTACTAATATTTCACATGAATTCTTTCAAAGTCTGGAATCGACTTGTTTACCTGTGAATGCAGATTTAAATTTTCAGTTAAAATACTGTTTGTAAAGTATGAACGCTTTATTTTAATTCTCAGATAAAACTATTATTTTACCAACACCTATAGGCGAACTTACGTACTCTATAAATAATCTCATAGATTAGCTTATTTCTCAAACTTTGGACAAGTGATGCATTTTTATTGCCAACCGTCATAATTTTTTGACAACATCACCGAACAAATGTAGAATCACAAGTTAATAGCTAACTTTCTTTACTCGAATAGTCAACAAGCTTTGATAATGTTTTAATATTTGGTGACATTTGCTCTGTTGTAATAAAGCCAACAATTAGCATGACAATTGAATTATTCTGGCAACCTAATACACTCGCTGGATATTTAGAATTAGCGCACGAAAGCAAATGGAGTGGTAGAATTGATATTAATAGCATTGAGAATCAAGATCGTAATTGGAGTATTTATTTCCTAAATGGGCAGCTAGTGTGGTGTACTGGTGGCGAACACTGGCGACGACGATGGAGAAGACTTCTTTTCCAATACTGCCTTCATATTCCCAATCAGAAACAAATCAATTATCAGGATAAATGTGCAGACTACTACCAATTGAAGCAGTGGGTAGAAAGAGGTCTGCTGATGATAGGACAAGCCCTAGCCTTGGTTCAAAGTAATTTAGTTGAAGTTTTGTTTGATATTTTACAGCAAGAAAGTAGAACCGCCAGGATTAATTTTGATACTGATGAAACAGACAAACTAATTACCTATTTACCACCCGTTGATTTTCAAAAAACATTAAACTACAGTCAATCGAATTGGCAAGATTGGTGCAAAGCAGATCTGGGACATTTTTCTCCCAATTATGCACCTACCTTATCACAAAAGCAGCAGAGCCAATTACGACAGCAGGTTAGTTTACAACTTTACCAGGATTTAGTAGGCGCAATCGATGGCGAAAAATCTTTACGAGATGTAGCACTGCTGTTAAGGCAACCTCTGTTATCAGTTGGACTAAGTTTAAATATTTTATTTCAACAAGGGCTAACTCAAATGTATGTGATATCCGATCTGTCAAGTGACGCGAGGAGTGCGTCTTTATCTCCTAATTTTAAGATTGACATTGAAGACTTATTATCTAATACAGGTGTGATTTGTAGTAAATGCGGCTGTGGCAGTAATTCAACGAATGCAAGAGTGTGTACTAGATGCGATTCGCCTCTTAATACAAAAGCTTTACCTCCAAAAACCAGGTTTAATATTTCTTTTTTCATGCTAATACCAATACTGATTTTGCTATTATTAGTAGGAGGAAGATACTTTGCCTCGCCATCTTTACAAGTCGGGTTTTCGGGTCTAATTTCCAAAAATTGTATACAAAATAAGTAGTTGCTAAAAATTAATCAGAATTTATTTTGATATAAAATTTTACTAAGAATGCCTTTTAAAATAATGAATTTGGGCTTAAATAATGCCAGCCTCACCCGAAGAATTCAGTTCAGAGCGAGTTTGTTCGTTAGTTGAAAGCCGCCAGGCGGGGCAAACTTTAAATACAGAAAATGATACCAGAGCAACGGAGTTTACCATTGCTCCCTCTACCATCAAAGCTTGGCAACACTGGCTAGCAGCAGATCTAGTTTCGCAATGGCGCTCTCTGCCAACAGAAGAGTGGCCATTAGCAACGATTTTTCAAGAGTTGAACCCCAGCATTACTCGTAACAATTCTCCACTCTTAGATGCTTTAGCAAAATCAAGCACAAGTAATGGATCTTTCGTTGATGATCTAAATATTGAGGCTCAAAAGCTATATCAGCAGCAGATTAAGTATTTTAATAAAAATGGAATACTACGGTGGTTAATTCCAGCAACAGCAAATCTAGCCAATCATCTAACTAAATCTATTTCTTGCTACCAATCACAATTAGACTTAAATTTAGACAATTTGCGACCTGCGATTCATCAAAAGCAGCAAATATATTTTTATCTCCTAAAATCTGCCGGAACTAAAACAGCATTTGCCCAGCTTATTTGTTTGAGCGAAGAACTACAATCTTTAGCAAAAGAATATGAATTACATTGGCAAGAATGCTTGTACAAAAGTAACGCCTCTCAGCACTCATTTGAAAACTTAAGCGCTCAAATCTCGCACCTATTAGAATTCTCTAAACAGCAAAAAGCTGATGCGGCGCTGAACGCACTACGACTTACCTATCAGTACCAACTTCAAGGACAATTATACAATGTAGCTAGTCAATTATTAAAAGAACTAGAAACGCAAGTCCAGCAGCATATACTAATTCTGGCGTTGCTGAATCGAGAGATGAATGACTAAGCACGATGAGGGAGAGGCACATCGCCAAACTTGAGGTAATGAATCAACAACCGAATGGAATGAGCCAGCATCTCTAAACATTTGGAATAGCACAATGTTTTACGATGCAAACGCGCTAAATAGTGACGTAAACGGGTGTTCTCTCCCTCGACTCTCGTCATATAGGTTTTGCTCACAACTTGATCTCCAGGAGGAATAAAACCAGGATAAACAGACCAACCATCGGTGACAACAAAATAGCACTGCCAAGTAGCAACAATATCCCACAATGGTGCAAAAGTCTTCGCACTATGGTCACCTAGCACCCAACCTAAAATACCTCTACGAAAGTGGTCTACCGCTGTCCACAGCCAGATTTTATTTTTTTTGAGTGGACAAAAGTTTCTAGCTCATCAAGTTCACCGACCGTAGGAGTTGTGTCAGGATTGTAAGCATCAGGTAGCAGGTTTCCTACCGCTTTGACCCAGGTAATTACTGTTGTATGATGCACACCTTTAACTCGTTCAATCCCGCGAAATCCCATGCCATTTACGTACATCTTGAGACATTCGCGTCTCACCTCATCGCTGTACCCTCGATAGGGTTGATATTCCTCAATGAACTGTCGACGGCAATTCACACAAATATGATTTTGTTTTCCTTTTCGATGTCCATTCTTTCGGATGTGAGTTGATCTACACTCAGGGCATTGCATGGTATGTTCACCTAATATCATCTTTCAATTATGCAACGCCGGATTTACGAGCCAATTAGTAGCAATTGCGATCGCCATCCCAACTTTCACTTTACCAGGACAACTCAAAGAAATACCGTCGGGAAAAAAGAAAGTTTCGTTTCCTTCTATTGCCCAGTGTAGCTGAGTTGGAAGGGCAGGAGAAACTTTTAGATCGGGTGTCATTGTCTGTCTGGTGCCGATCCAACCACTCAATTTTCGTTCAGCAGTAAGATTGAGTTCAGAAGACCAAAACTTACTTGGACTTGCTGCATCTTCACGAATACTCAACATACTCGTCA
>DATNQH010000192.1:0-8415 GCA_036704105.1 Leptolyngbyaceae cyanobacterium
TACAAAGATGAAATTACATCCTGCCAAGGACTTAGTTAAGTCAAGAAACTGTGAATTTTAATAAAAAAGTCTGTGTTTATCGTTACAATATAAAGCGGGAGGAAAAAGCTTTTAGCCACTATGACTTGGAACGCCAAGTCTGGGATTCCCCTAGTTTATTCGACAACGTAACAAAAGTTTTAAAGATCGGCTGTGGTAGGCCGGTCTTTTTTTGTCAAGAATTAGAAATAGTGCTGCAATTAAACAGATATAGCAACCTAATTTGATTTGTGAAAAACTCGCAAAGGACTGTTAGTGTTAACATTTGACACTCAGATGTCTCAACGCACTGTGGCGCAGCGTTTAGCGTCAAAGTCATTAAGGTGATATTTACGAAGCACTAACAGATTGCGCTGAGCAGCTGAAGTAATTCCAAAGTCTTGACTTGATGCATAGGCTTAGCCATGCTTTTTTCTAAAATTATTTTGAATGCGATCGAGGCAGCTTGTGAACGTCCAACAACTACGTCATGCTTTGAAAGTCAAGTGGTTGCTTTACTATAGGCAAAATCGCCCTTGGCTGACTAAGTTAAGAATTTGGGGAACCTTTGAGGGAAAACGCCGCCCCTCATCTAGTTTCATTTTGGCAACTGTAACTAATTTAGAACCCCAGCTGCTGGAGATACTGCCTTTTATTGTGTCGTTAAGCAGCAATCCCGACCAAGTTATCGTAGCTTTGGGGCTAAATTTCAATCCTGAAGAGGAGATGAAATCATTAACAGAAGCTACACCTCCTGTAGTGGCAGCAAATACGACTAATGGTAATGTGCCTGTAGCCAGTCCCATTGTGAAAACAAACGGTAATGGCAAAAATGGCAACGGTTTGTCTGGGCAGCCGATATTGCCTCAAGTCCAGAGTAGCGCTAGTTTATCGACTCCCACTCAAGCAACTAATCTTCCATCTTGGCTAGATGAATCTTGTAAGGGTGTCGGATGGAATCGCCGTAATTTAGGAGAATAGAGTTTTAATTTATTGGCAAATTGGCAGGTTAGGTACAGTTGCGTGCAACGTCTGAAACACTTAAACCTTCTAACACTTAAATGCGACGAAACAATTAGAATCTATTGAACATCTGAGGGCGGATTAGACCGTTTTGCCATCTGTTGGAGTAAAAGTTGGATCGCAAGAGCAACTAAACCTAGAGTCACGACACCAAATATGCCCGTACCTAAAGCAACTATACCCACGACTAGAGTACGAACAGCAGAGGCAATATTGATTACAGCTGGATTATTTGAATGAATGGGTTTAGAGGCAAAAGAAGAGGCAATTGCTGCTGTCAGAGAGTAGAGGGCGATCCCAATTCCTCCGGAAATCACCGCTCCACTCAAACAACGCAAAGGAGTTGGTGGCGTTGGCTGTGAATTAGATGACTCAGTAGCAGGTTTTTCTATTGGTGTGGGATTGTTCATAATTCCTAATTAAAAGGGTATTGATAATTGGACTTTCAGTATTCAGCTCCCTCAGCTCCCTCAGCCCCCTCAGCTTTCTTCTAGCCCCTAGCCCCCTTGTTACTAGATACAACTTGGATACCTGTACTGCACAATTGAGTAATCCATAAGTCTAGATCGGGGTCAGGAATTGCGGCTCTTACCTGCTGCTGTACCTGTTGGGCTTGGTCGGAGGATGAACAGAGGGCGAATACACAAGGGCCTGAGCCAGACATCATTGCTGCCACGCCACTATCTTGAAATGCTTGCCGCAGCTGTGCTACTTGGGGATACTCTGGCAACACTACTTTCTCCAAATCGTTGTGGAGCTTTTGACCGATTTCTATACCATCTTCATGGATGATAGCTTTTACCATTCCTCCAGAGTGAACGGCATGAGCGCGAGATTCTAGGTTGTGTGAACCAGTGACGTAGGAACTGCCAAATTGTTGTCGATAAGTTTGGTAAGCCCAAGCAGTGGAAACGGCAAGGCGGCGATGTTTGCCTAGGACGATATATATATTATTTAGGCTGGGTAGAGGAGAGAGTTGTTCGCCCCGACCAGTTGCTATCGCTGTTCCACCTGCGATACAAAAAGGCACGTCTGACCCTAAGAAGGCGGCAAGTTCTTGTAATTCTGACTGAGTTAGTCCGAGCTGCCACAGCAAATCTATCCCGACCAAGACAGCTGCTGCATCTGTAGAACCACCTGCTAAGCCAGCAGCAACGGGAATGCGTTTATGAATAGTAATTTGTACTCCCCCATACTGGGCAAAGCTTTGAGGAAATTGCTTCGCCATCAATTCAGCCGCACGGTAGGCAAGGTTTGTTTTGTCTGCCGGAACTTGGGGATGGTCGCAGCGGACGCGGATGGTATCAGTGCTAATTGCTCGTAGTTCGATTACGTCGGCTAGATCGATGCTTTGCAAAATCATTGCTAGCGAGTGATAACCATCCGGGCGATCACCCAAAATTTCCAAATATAAATTGATTTTAGCAGGGGCAGTTAAGGTGTAAGAGCGCATCTTGATAATGATGAATTATGAATTATGAATTATGAATTAAGCCTCGATCTTTCATCATTCAGCATTGCTGCATTCATAATTCGTTGGCTAAGGCCACCCATTGAGCGACGCTGAGTTCTTCGGCGCGGGCAGAGGGGTTTATTTCTAATTGTCTCAGTAATTGGCTGAGGCGATCGCGGTCTACTACGGCTTGTAAATTATTTCGCAACATTTTGCGCTTAGCGCTAAAGCCCACTTGTAGCAATGTTTCTAAGCGCTGAGGGTCTTTGGCTGAGGTAGAAATTTGGCGGGGACGTAGCCGCACGACGGCAGAATCTACTTTTGGTGGTGGGTGAAAAGCTCCTGCTGGCACGATACAGATTAACTCGCAATCTGCCAAGTATTGTACTTTGACTGACAATGCCCCAAATGCTCTTGAGTGCGATCGCGCATACAGTCTTTCTGCAACTTCTTTTTGTACCAACAACACGATTGAGTCAAACGGTTGAGGATTGGGCAAGGCGATCGTGCCTAGCAGTTTCTCCAGAATTGGCCCAGTGATGTTGTAAGGGATGTTGGCAACAACTTTATTAGGCTTTTGGAAGGCTGGAAAGGGGACAAGCAGAGAGGCTAAATCTAGCGCGAGAAAATCGCCTTGCAAAAGTAAAAAATTTTCCTTCTGCCCTAGTTGTTTAGCTATAAGTTCGCACAAATCTCGGTCAATTTCGACAGCAACGACAGAAGAGGCAAGGGGTAATAAGCGACGAGTTAAGATGCCTGTACCGGGGCCGATTTCGAGAATGCGATCGCTAGTGGTAATTTCTGCTGCCTGAATTATTTGATTCAGTGCCTTTTCACTTTTAAGCCAGTGTTGGGCGAATTGTTTTCGGGGTTTTATCACTGATAAATTGCAATTTTTCTAGCTGCTGCTATTTAACATTAAACAAAAAAATTCATCTGTTTATAATTTTGCTTTTTAGCCTAATATATGATAATGCAAAATCGAAAACCTACTCAAATACCTGCTTCAAGGGTTAGGGATTGAGTTGGTAGCGGCGCTGGTGGAGCGATTGCCGTTGGGTAACTAAGCCGCTTCATGAGATGCAAGTGTTGGGATATGGTTGGCAGTGAGATCTCAAACACATGAGTGGGTTGCCTTACGGGTTCGCGATTGCGCAGCTGCTTAAATGTCAAGTTTCGATCACTTCTGTGATTAATTTGGAAAGTTAACAAGTTGAAATGTTCAAACGTATGGGCGATCGCTTTCTGCGCGAACAAACGTTCAAATCTTTTCAACTTGATATTGGTGACACAAACCACAAATTCATTAAACTGTCAATAGCCATCGCTGCTAGCTAGGGGAGAAATCGATCCAAAGCAGCTTTTAACTCTTCAATCTCAGCATCAATATTTCCCTCTTTGGCTGCCCTGCCAATACATTCAGTCAAGTGTTCGTCTAAAATCATCCTTGCTACTCGGTCTAACGCGCCGCGAACAGCTGCTATTTGGATCAGCACGTCAGGACAGGGGCGGCTTTCTTGTACCATTGTCTTAACGCCCCGGATGTGTCCTTCAATGCGAGACAGGCGATTGACAATGCTACGTAGCGATTCTTCACTATGGACATGAGCATGAGCTGACTGTCTCCCATGAGTATGCTTGCCGTAGTCTTGGCTTGTCTCGTGAGTGTGGGAAACTTCGTCTGGGCTGGAAATCAACACTGATTTTTCTGTTAATCCGTTGGCGCGGTTCATGCTTGATTGAATAGCTTGGGGATAGATTTAAATCCTAACCTAGAGTAGCCAATACCATTTTAGATTTTAGATTTTCGAGCAGCGAGCGGTCGACTCTTTTCCCGGCATAAAGCACCTGCCATCAAGTGGCGTGATTTTGGATTGAGAAAATGCTTGTTAGTCATGGTTTTTAGCCAGCCTTTAGGTTGCAGCCATAAAACCAAATGGTATAACCAATACTGAGCAGTCTGCGCCATCTGCTCCAGGCATTATAATCCTTCAAACACTAAAGAAAGAAATTGAAAAGTATCATGAAACTAAAGTAGTCAACATTACCGCTCGAAAGCTCCCTCAGACCCCCACGCTTTGGTAAAAATGTTGATAATTAGGTGAAAAAAACAGACAACCTTCGAGCGAACGTTATAGGGCGTTGGACATCCAATGTAGAAAGTGTTTGAGGCAAACGGATAATCTATACAGATTTGCTGTTTATAATGTCTATCCTCTGAGGTAATGTCTAGTTAAGCTCAAATTGACTAGCTCACCTTTAGAAGCAGAAAACTTTATTGTGAATAAACCTTTAACTTTTTATTTAGATTTTTTTATACTAATATCCACTTGGAAATAATTGCCTAAATATATGTATATAAAAAACTTATTTGATTTGTTAGAAACTTATAAGTAAGTGTTGACATTAGACGGTTAACAGTCAAGTGTTAACCGTCTTGACGTAATGTAGGTAGAGGGTCGAAGTGCAGCTTCAAGCGAGAGTAGCGTCTACAGCCAGGAGCGAATATCTATAAGCATTACACTAATTGCTATAGCAAATAAACTATCCCCAGCCCGTGGAATTTTAGTACTACTTACTTATTAAGTTAATAGTAATTAAATAAGACCGAAAGAATTAATAGTTTTAGCAAAACAATGTTTATTGTAATCGCATCTGCTCATCTTATAAGTTGAAATGCAAGAGTGTAAGCTTTACGAGATTTAGCAGTAAAGCTTGCATTCATACAGTATAAATTTTGGCAACAGAGCCAGAAAAAAATGAGCAATGGTAGGAATAGATGCCATAGCAGCTTGCGTGAGCCAGAAGGGTCGAAAGACACAATGGCACAAAGCAGGGATAATGCTTCCCTGCTAAGGCGGTTGCGATCGAGGTTCTTAAAAAGAATACAAATTATTGCCCTTTGGGTGACGGGGATGCTAGGTGGACTGACACAGCTAGCATCCAAACTGTCCATGAGTATGAAAAAGAGCGGGACTGTCGCAGCGCTCGTTACGGCAGCAATTTTAGCCGGACATACCGTATCAGCGCAGGTAGCACCGAATCTAGATCCACTCAGCAAGGTGCCAGTTCCCAAACCTGCCAATCTGGGGGATTATGTTAAGGATGAGAAAGCAGCGATCGCTCTAGGAAAATCCCTTTTCTGGGATATGCAACTCGGCAGTGACGGCATTCAATCCTGTGCAAGTTGTCACTTCCATGCAGGAGCAGATAATAGGTCGAAAAATCAGATCAATCCAAAGCAAGGGAATATTTTCAACATTGGCGGCAGACCGAACTACCAACTGACAGCGGCGGATTACCCATTCCACAAGCTGGCAGAGCCGAATGACAGTACCTCAACCGTGCTGTCCGACAGTGACGATGTTGCTGGCTCTCAGGGAGTTTTCAGATCGCAGTTTGTTGATGTCGTGCCTGGTAGTGATAAAGACAATGTGACTCCACTCCAAGATGAAGTCTTCAATGTGCAAGGCACAAACGTGCGTCGGGTGACAGGTCGCCACACACCAACCGTAATAAACGCGGTATTTAACTTCCGCAACTTCTGGGATGGAAGGGCGCAGAATGTCTTCAACGGAGTAAACACGTTGGGGTTAAGAGATCCTAATGCTTTTGTTTTGAGGGCAACCAACCGGAATCGGCTAAAAGATGAGCCAGTCAGGCTGGAAAACTCGTCTCTGGCTTCGCAAGCAGTGGGACCACCACTCGACGCTTTAGAGACATTTGCTGAAGGCCCTACTACTGCGCCTTTCGCAGCCCTAACGATCGATCTAGCCGAAGCAGACAACACGGTTAGGGTATCTGAAGCAACAAGCGGTAGGGTTATTAGTAATCAAAGTGCTGATTTAGCACCTTCAACGGATGCAGCAGCCGCAAACAACCAAAACGCCAGATCGAACGCTAACTCAAGGCGAGGAGCGCAAACTCCACGCGGTAAGTTTGACAGGAAAGGTAGGAAGCTGGGTAAAAAGCTACTTGCCGTAAAGCCGCTTGCGGGGCAGCAAGTTCATCCTGAAGATAGTGTCCTAGCTCCTTACAGAGCAGCGGACAAGGGTTTGAATACAACTTACGAGGCGCTGATTCAGGCTGCCTTCAAGCCGGAGTGGTGGGACTCAAATATAGCCATTCGGATCGACCCAGAAACAGGCGATCGCAGATTCTTCCGCAGACGGAGAAACCGCCCCTTAAGCACCATAGAATACACGCTGCCAGAGTACAACTTCTCGCTATTCTTTGGGTTAGCAATTCAGGCTTACGAATCTACGCTGATCTCCGATCAAACACCCTTTGACAAGTTCCTAGCTAAAGAGCCAAACGCCCTGACTGCCGAACAGCAGTCAGGGTGGGAGCTTTTCAATAAGCCAGCGAATCCTAATGGATCTGAGAATCAGCGCGGTGGTGGGTGCATCGGCTGCCATGCAGGATCGGAGTTAACCAGCGCTTCGGTTAGCACCGTAGTTAAGCCTAATCAGCCGAAACAAAGAATTAGACGCTTGCGCCTACCTTTGCCTAATGGAGGTGTTAATACTAGGTTTGTCCAAGACACAGGCTTCTTCAACATTGGTGTCAGGCCGCAGAATGAAGACCTCGGTGTAGGCGGTACTGATGATACTGACAATAAGAATCCGCTCTCAGAGTTACAGCTAGCTAAGCAGGGTAATTACAAGCAACTGCTGGGTGACGATCCTCCCACTCTCGACCCCCCGCTCGGTCAATCTGACGATCAATTGATTGTGGATGGGGCTTTCAAAACCCCCGGACTTCGCAACGTGGAACTCACAGCCCCCTACTTCCACAATGGTGGGCAGTTGAACTTGGAGCAAGTGGTTGATTTTTATAGTCGGGGTGGTGACTTTGGTGGGCTTGCAGTGCTTAACCTGACTCCAGAGCAAAAACAGGCACTGGTAGCGTTTATGAAAGGACTTACTGATGAGCGAGTCCGCTTCCAGAGAGCGCCTTTTGACCACCCGCAACTGTTCGTTCCTAACGGACATCCAGAGGATCAAAACGTTGTCGCTGTTGACCCCAACGTGCAAACTGGAAACGACTTCAAGCAAGCTCAAGATGCTCTGCTGGAAATTCCGGCAGTCGGTCGTAATGGTGGCGCTCCACTGCCGAACTTCCTGGGAGCTAATGCCCCAAATGGAGGTGCTTTGGTCCGTTAGTAATAGGAGTTAAACTGAGGCAGCAGTCCCTAGAAAACTTGTACCCAGGCTCAAGCTGGGTACGAAGAACTCCGAAAGAAATAACGAAACTAAGAAAAGCCTGGTTTCCCAGGCTTTTTTTGTGGCTTCACAAACATGAATGCTTGAGGAAATGCTATAATCAAAGATTAATCATGCACATTAGTGCCTCTGGATAACGCATACCCGCCGCAACTCCTGGTGGTGCTAGCTCGTTAATTCGCTCTAAGTCACTTGCAGTTAGTTCTACTTCCAAAGCACCGATATTTTCTTTCAAATATTTGCGTCGCTTAGTTCCGGGAATTGGTAAAATATCCTTTCCCTGAGCTAGCACCCAGGCTAAAGCTAGTTGTGCAGGTCGGCAAGCTTTTTCGAGTGCGATCGCCTCTAAGCGCTGCACCAGTTCCAAGTTACGTTGAAAGTTGTCACCTTGAAAGCGTGGCAAACGCCGCCGCAAATCATCATCTGGTAAATCATCAAGATGTTTAACCTGATTGGTGAGAATGCCTCGACCCAAGGGACTAAAAGCGACTAGGCTAATGCCAAGTTCCCGACAAGTTGGCAGAATCTCGTTTTCTACCTCACGACTCCAAAGCGAATACTCGTTCTGTAATGCTGTAATTGGGTGAATAGCGTGGGCGCGTCGAATCGTTTGAGGTGCCGCCTCAGATAAACCGAGAAAGCGAACTTTTCCTTCCTGAACTAATTGGGCCATAGCACCCACAGTTTCTTCAATGG
>DATNQH010000193.1:0-9957 GCA_036704105.1 Leptolyngbyaceae cyanobacterium
ACTTAGGATATTTGGAGAAAGGAAAGAAAGATAAACGTCGGTTATTACTTGTACCCTATGTTTATTGGGTAGAGAGGACTGGTGCAGATAAATCAACTTTTTTAGTAGCAATAACAGAAAATGACGCAGAACATTATAAACGTTGGACTAATAAGGATAAAATAATTGTCATTCCACAAGGCTTTGATGATTCAGTTTTTAATCCGTTTTATCAACCACCTAATAATAATCCTAAAATTCTGCTATTTTGTGGAAATTACAGTATTCAAAGTAATAGAGATGTAGTGAATATTGTAATAGAACAAATTTTGCCACAAGTGTTATCAAACTATCCAAACACGAAGTTCCGTTTTGTTGGTGCAAATCCACCTCAAGATGTGAAACACCCTTATGTAGAGTTTACGGGCTTTGTTGAGGATTATCCGTCTTATCTTAAACAAGCTGATGTTGTCATATCTCCAATGCAACAAGGATGGGGATTTCCAACAAAAATTATTGAAGCATTAGCCTGTGGTAAGCCAACTATTGCAACTCCAATCGGTGCGCGTTCAATTGAGAGATATTATAAGTCACTTCATGTCTGTGAACTAAATCAATTTTCACAAGATATTTGTCAAGCGTTGAAAAATTGTCAGTCCGTTACTACAGTGGATTTTGAGAAGCTAAAAAATCGCTATTCGTGGAGTATTAATATTCACAATTTAGCTAATAAGTTAAATAATTTATAAATGATTTCTATATCAAAGCAAGTTCTGGCGTGATCGCAACAGTTTATTCGTAACTGGATAATTAACTTATTTGCCCTAAAAAGCGATCGCGCCGCATTAGTAAAATGATTGCGGCAATGCTAGGGATGATTAACCCAATTCCAAATATAGCTGGCAAACCTTTCAACATCAGAGTTGGTACGATCGCCACCAGCAAACTAATAGCTGCAATAATGCAAATGCTTTTGCTAATTTGCCCGTAGCCTACACGGCTCATCAAGCTTAAACCAACCAACCATAGCATCACTTCACTCAACAAGGTAGCAAAAGCTGAACCGACTGCTCCAAGAACAGGAATGAGAATGAAATTAGCAACTACATTTGTAGCCATAGCACTAAAAAGAAGCGGGGGAAGGTACTTTTCCCGCCCAGTAGTTTGAAGAAACTGTTCTGCTAGAGTTCCGAACATTTTGACGCTGAGGCTGGGGAGGAGGATAGCAAGCGGTAAAACGGAACGAGCAAAAGCATCGCCATAAATCGCCCGCACCAATTTAGGCTGGAGTAAGCCAGCAGCAACCAATGCTGGTGGCACTATAGCTAACAGCAGGCGCATTGATTTGTATATTTCTTCTGGTAGGCGATCCGGTGCGCTGGCGTGGTATTGGGAAAACTTTGTGAAGCCGACGTAGAAAACAACTCGCGGTAGGGTAGAAAAAATTTCCATTACCCGATAGGCGGCACTGTAGAAACCAGCCTCTCCAACAGGAGCGATCGCCTTAAGCATAACAAGGTCAATTTGGTAATACAAAATCCAAATCACTCCAGACAACGCGAATGGGTATGCCCGTCGCAGAGTTTGTAGCAAGCTATTGAAGCTGAAAGTAGACCAAATACGTCTCTTGCGCCCCAGATAAAACAATAGCCCTAAAAAATCGATCGCACGTGCCAGCACGAAAGTTGCCACTACCCACACTAAATTCTTGGTTAGTAACAAAACAGCACCTGCAAGTAGCACAGCTAAAAATCGCTCTAATGCCACTGAGACAGTTTCAGCCCCGAACCATCCCATTCCTCGCATCACACTGCGCACAGTCATTTTGGCGCTGCGGCAGAATTCAGCCAAAATTACTAAGTAGCAAACCGTCAGCCCATCACCTTTGTATCCCAGCATTAGGGCAATAGGCAAAAGAAGAACCAGAACCCCCAAAAAAGTCAATCCCTCAAGTAGCAGGAATTCCATCGTGTATTTTGGCGCTTCTTCAGGATTCGCTGCTACCTCTCGCGTCAATAGAGTTGGGAGTCCGAACTGGATGAACAGGGAAAGAATTGCGCCTAAAGCAACAGCAGACGCAAAAATTTCATACCGAGCTGGCCCTAGAATTCGAGCAAGAAGGATATAGAAGACGAACGTCAGACCGAGAGTTGCCTCTCCCAGCAAAACGTATATGTAGGATAAATCCAAACGACTGAGCAGAGTTTTCACAATGCAGTAAAAGCTTATTTGTCATTTGTCATTTGTACAAAGGACAAATGACACGAAATCCATATGCTATGCGCTGTAAAAGGTTGAGTTAAATCATTTTACATTTTTATTGTAAAAATACGGCTTTAAGGATATTTAATTTCCCGTGTTGTGTCACCCTGATTCAAGAGCTAAATTACTGAATAATCTTGGTTGGTAGCATGAAAGCAAAAACACAAGGAGCGTCAGAAATTGCAATAAAAGCAGATTGGTTACGCCAGTGGATGCCAATAACCTTAATCTTGCTATTGGCTACCGTTTTATATCTCTATCACATTGGCATAGAGAGCTTATGGATTGATGAACTTTTCAGTGTTCTTGATGCCAAAGAACTTAAACTCAATGCTGTACGCCCGCTCTATTTCATCCTCCTGCACGTTTGGATGTTTTTTGGCACTAGTGATGCTTGGCTGCGAGGGTTGGGCGTTGTTTTTGCCTTGGGCAGTGTCTTCCTCACCTATCAACTCGGCCGCCGCGTAGCTGGGGAGTTAACCGGGATCGTTGCTGCTCTTTTACTGGCTGTCTTGCCACTATTTATCAATCATGCCCAAGAAGTCAGGATGTATACGCTCAGCACTTTTCTTTGTCTAGCTGGGACGTTGATTCTAACCGATGTGCTTCAGCGTCCGAACACCACTTCCATCGGTTGGTGGGCTGGTATGCGACTTTTGGCAATCTTGACTACGCCGCTCAACATCACTCTGCTGCTACCAGATATAGTGTTGTTTGTTTGGAGATTCCATCACCAACGCCGCGTATTGTTAAATTTCGGCAAGTGGCTTCTGCTACTAGGCATTTTATGTGTTCCAACAGCAATTGGAATGGTTTTTGCCACACCTGGATTCATGAGTGATTGGGTAGCATTGCTGCCAAAGCCTGGTGTGTTTGATATTTTATTTACATTAACAACATTTACTGGCTGGACGTTCGATGCCCCTTTTAAGGCGATCGCCCCCTTTTACGTAAACATTTATTTTAAGTTATATGCCTTAATATTATTGGGCTTGCTCAGCCTTGCCCTACTTAATAACAAAAATCCGCGTTTGCTTTGGGTTGCAGCATGGGCGTTTCTGCCATCAGCAATCATCTTTGCGATTTCCCGCATCTCTAGTTCCATCTGGGTAGATCGTTACTTGCTGTTTGTCTGCCCATACGTTTTAATTCTTTTGGCAGCAGGCTTTACACAAGTTTGGCGCACACAGCGTACAGTCGCTATTGTGTTAGTACTGATATATACTCTTACGCTTGGTGCAGCCCTAGAGCGCTTCTATAGAGTGCAGGAGCGTGAAGATTGGCGCAGTCTAACGCAAACCATCGCATTCAACGAAAAACCTGGTGATTTCATCGGTCTGCCTGCAAATAATAGCCGCCCTTTACTTGCACTAGCTCATTATTATCATGGCTCTGCACCATTACAAGCGATAGATATCCAAGCAAAAACCGATAAATTATCTGTAGAGCAAGTTTTTCGCACTTTGTCACCAATCAAATCCCGCCTGTGGCTGATCTTTCGCGTGAACCCAAAACAGAAACAACAACTTCAGATGTTCCACACAGCTGTTCGAGAACAGTTTCACGTCCAAAAACTTTGGACATTCCAGAGTTTAGAACTCTTTCTTGTTAAACCATTCAGTGCTAAAGAAGTAGAGTAGTAAATCTGACAGTAATATTATGGTCGGGATTGTCATTGTTTCTCATAGCAAGCAGCTAGCTGAAGGCGTAAGGGAACTGGCGCAACAGATGGTTCAGGGTAAAGTTCCTCTAGCTGTAGCTGCTGGAATTGACGATCACGCTCATCCTTTAGGTACTGATGCAATCTCGGTTCATCAAGCAATTGAATCGGTTTACAGTGACGATGGTGTTGTCGTATTAATGGATCTTGGCAGCGCTTTAATGAGTGCTGAAATGGCACTAGAGTTTTTACTAGAAGAACAACGGAAAAATGTGCGACTGTGTGAAGCACCACTAGTCGAAGGAGCGATCGCCGCCGCAGTTGCCGCAGCATTAGGTAGTAACATCAAACAAGTCCTCATTGAAGCACGGGGCGCATTAGCCGCAAAAACAGCGCAATTGAGTTTAGGGGAACAAAATACTAACGGCGGGTTTGAAAAACAAGACAGTGAAACACAAGATAGCCTTGTTAACCCCGCCTCCAGTAGTGACAAACAATACACAAAAGAAATCCATTTAACTATCCATAATCAATTAGGACTACACGCCCGTCCAGCAGCTAAATTTGTCACCACAGCATCTCAGTTTCAATCCCAAATTCAAGTTAGAAACGTAACTAGAAATACTGAATATGTCAGAGCTGACAGTATAAATCGAGTCGCAACATTAGGAGTGCGTCAAGGGCATGAAATTGCGATCGCAGCTTCTGGTGATGATGCAGATGAGGCATTAGCAGCATTGCAAGCATTAGTCGAAACTAACTTTGGTGAAGATAATACACCTTTAGAATTTCTTGCTATTACCCCATCACCCCGTCTCCCTATCACCTTATCACCCACTCATTTTCTACAAGGAATTCCTGCTTCTTTTGGAGTAGCGATCGCCCCAGTTTTTCAGTATCGCCCTACACAAATTCAAGTAGAGTTGCAGTATATAGAGAATGTTAATGCCCAGTGGCAACGTTTACAAGCAGCTGTCAATCAAACTCGACAAGATATTCAAACGCTGTATCAAAGCAACCCCAATGCAACAGCTATTTTTGATGCCCATTTACTATTTTTGACAGATCCAGCCTTGCTCGAACCAGTTCGCCAACGCATATTAGAACAGCACCAGAACGCTGAATTTGCTTGGCAAAGTGTGGTAGATGAAATAGCCGCAACCTACCGTCAGCTTGAAGATGCTTATATGCAAGCACGAGCTAATGATGTAGTTGATGTAGGGCACCGAGTGTTATTACACTTGGCTGGCACTATTCCCAATACCATAAAACTGACTCAACCTAGCATTCTAGTTGCTACTGATTTGACTCCTTCCGACACTGCGCAACTTGAACCTGCAATGGTTTTAGGTATTTGTACAACTCTTGGTAGTGCCACTTCTCACACTGTAATTTTAGCGCGTACACTGGGAATTCCTGCCATTGTTGGTGTACCAGCAGAGGTATTAAATTTATCCAACGGTACACTTCTAGCACTTGATGGCGAGAGCGGTAAGGTATGGGTTAATCCAGAATTAGACACCCTTGCTGCACTTCAAGCTAAGCGAGATGCAATAATTTCCGCCCAAGAGCAAGCACAAGCTACGGCTAAAGTGCCAGCAATTACCCGCGATGGTAGACGAGTTAGCGTACTTGCCAATATTAGTGGCATAGCAGATGCTCAAATAGCATTAGAGCGAGGTGCAGAAGGAGTAGGACTTCTACGTACAGAGTTTCTCTATTTTGGCAGAACTTCTGCTCCCTCTGAAGATGAGCAGTTTGAGACATATCGAGCGATCGCGCATATCCTCGATAACCGTCCATTCATCGTCCGCACCTTAGACATTGGCGGCGACAAGCCAATTCCCTACTTGAACTTGCAACCTGAAACTAACCCCTTCCTTGGTTGGCGCGGAATTCGTTTTTGTTTAGATCGTCCAGATATCTTCAAAACTCAGCTAAGGGCGATTTTGAGAGCAAGTTTTGGAAACCAAATCAAGCTGATGTTTCCCATGATTGCGACTGTAGCAGAGATTCAAGCAGCTAAGGCAATTTTGGCACAGGTGCAGGTTGAACTACGTCAAGCTGGAATTCCCTTTGATGAAACAATGGAAGTAGGCATCATGGTAGAAGTGCCATCAGCTGTTGCGATCACCGATCGCTTAGCCACTGAAGTAGATTTTTTCAGCATCGGTACTAACGATCTAAGTCAGTATGTCATGGCAGCAGATCGCACTAACCCAAAAGTTGCTACATTAGCCGATCCATTACACCCAGCAGTCTTGCGGATGATTCATCAAACTGTTCAAGCTGCCCATCAAGCTGGAATTTGGGTGGGATTGTGTGGTGAAATAGCATCAGATTCTTTAGCTATCCCTCTTTTATTAGGTTTGGGGATAGATGAATTTAGTCTCAATCCCCAAGCAATTCCTACATTGAAGCAAAATATTACTCAGTTAATAGTAACTGAATCGGAGGCGATCGCTGGATCTGCCTTAAAACTAGATTCTGCTACTCAAGTCAGATCCTTACTTTCCGCTTAATCCCTCGATACCAGGCAGAGCCAGGTATTGAATCTTTACTAGGCTGAGCCTAGCAACTTCTTCATCACCAGGCTCAGCTTGGCGATCAATTTAACAAGGCTTAGCCTCATTTCCACTTTTGGATTTCAGCAGATGCGAACAACCGCAACAGATGGTAGGTAGATTAGAACCTTACCCCAACTTGCCCGTTAACTCCTCGTACAGAATTGTAACCAACACCTAAAAACAAGTTATCAGCAACGCCTACTTGAACTCCACCAGAGACAGCAACATTCTCATCCCCAGAATACAGTCCTATTCCGACATAAGGTGAGATCGCAGGCAAATTAATAAATTTGAGTACATCTACCCCAGTCTCACCATCAGCAAATCCTAACTCAACTCCGAAACCGACAAATTTTGCTCCCACAGAAAAAGTAGCATCGCTATCCTCGACACCAACTGAAACCCAAGGTTGTGGTACGAGTTGAGCTTGAGCCTGAATTGGGGCGAATAAAACTGATAAAGTTACGGATGCGATCGCACTTTTGGCGATAATAGCTGCTGTTTTCACGTTTGTATCCTCACTACCTGCCAAATTTTAATCTCTATCTGTGTAAACTAGACAGATATTTACATTCGCTCAAGCGTGGGAATTCCTAGTAAAGATAGCCCTAGCTTCAAAGTTCTAGCAGTTAGATCGCACAGCACTAAACGAGATGTGCGCTGTGGTTCTTCCGCATTTAGCACCGGAACACCACGTTCGCGATCATAAAACAAATTGAACTTTTGGCTTAGATGGAATAAATACTCGCACAGGCGGTTGGGTAACAAATCTTGCTCGACAGAAGCGATAACTTCACTCAACTGTAATAAATGCTTCGCCAAAATTAATTCTGTTTCGTGCTGCAAATAAACTTTAGCGTCGTCTCCCAATTGCTCAAAGTTAATGTCACCCTTGCGGCTAATCCCCTGAATCCGTGCATATGCATAAAGCATATAAGGTGCAGTATTACCTTGGAGAGCCAGCATTTTGTCGTAGCTAAAGATGTAATTACTAGTACGGTTTTGGCTTAGATCGGCATACTTAACAGCACTAACGCCAATTACCTGAGCAACATGATTAATAAAAGCTTCAGTTTCCGAGCGCGCTTCTTCTTTTAATCTAGATTCTAAATCTGCACGAGCGCGGGCGATCGCTTCATCTAGCAAATCCCGCAACCGTACTGTATCCCCTGAACGAGTTTTGAATTTCTTGCCATCTTCCCCTAATACCAAACCAAAGGGAACATGAACGAGTTCAACATCATCTGGAATCCACCCTGCTCGTCTTGCTACCTGAAACACTTGAGCAAAGTGATTTGCTTGTCCAGCATCTGTAACATAAATAATTCTTTTAGCACGATCCTGCTCAATCCGATAACGCAGAGCTGCTAAATCAGTTGTGGCATAGTTATAGCCTCCATCAGATTTCTGCACAATTAGAGGTAGCGGTTCACCTTCTTTATTGGTAAATCCTTCTAGGAAAACACACTTTGCTCCTGCATCCTCTACCAGCAATCCCTTTTTATCTAGATCTTCAACCACTGCTGCTAACAGCGGATTATAAAAAGATTCTCCTCGTTCAATTAAATGAACGTCTAACAATTCGTAAATTACTTTAAATTCACGCCGCGACTGCTCACATAAAAGCTGCCAAGCCCGCCGCGTATCTTCAACTCCTGCCTGCAACTTTACTACTTCTTGACGCGCCGTTTCCCGAAAAACCTCATCTTCATCAAATCGCTGTTTAGCCTTGCGGTAGAACCCAACTAAATCTCCTAAATCTAAGGCATTAGCAGTAATTAAAGCATCGGGGTAGGCTTCTCGCAAGTAAGCAATTAACATTCCAAACTGAGTACCCCAATCGCCAACATGATTTAGCCTCAGAACATCATGACCCCGAAATTCTAGAATCCGGGCGATACAATCTCCAATGATAGTTGAACGTAGATGCCCTACGTGCATTTCTTTGGCAATATTAGGGCTAGAAAAATCAACCACCTCTCGTTTAGGCTCTTTAACTACTGCAATTCCCAGCCTTTCGCCTGCCTGAATAGCACTCAGTTGTGCTTCTAGGTAAGCAGGTTTCAGTGTCAGATTAATAAAACCAGCACCAGCTACTTCTGGCGGTTCGCAGATTTCATTTAAATCTAGTTGCTGAATGATCTGTTGCGCGATCGCTCTTGGTGATTGCCCTAATTGCTTCGCTAACGATAAAGCTATATTTGACTGATAATCACCGAATTTAGGATTACTAGCAGACACTAGCATTGGATCTACTTCCGCATAATCAGCACCAAATGCAGCATACAAAGCTTGTTGAAACTTAAATTTTAATTGTTCTTGCGTAGAATTCATAATTATCTATCAATTTTTATCGCAACCAGCAGCACAGAATCAGGAGTATTTTAGCTTCTAGTCCCTAATGGCTAGTCCCTATCTTCATACTCAAGTCCAACCACTTTGATTGGGTAATTGGCGCACTGCTGGAAATATAGTCTACGCCTGTTGCTGCTACACTGCGGATCGTTTCTAGAGTAACGTTGCCAGAAGCTTCAATTTTAATTTTGCTGTTGTGCTGGCGAATGATCTGTACAGCCTGACACATCGCATCAACTGACATATTGTCCAACATGATGATATCTGCCCCATGCTGCAAAGCTTCTTTCACTTGATCGATGGTTTCTGTTTCTACTTCTATTGACAGGGGATAAGGAATCTGATTTTGAATCTGGGCGATCGCCTTTTCAATTCCGCCCGCTACAGCAATGTGATTGTCCTTAATCATTACTGCATCATCCAACCCCATACGATGATTGATTGCACCTCCTACTTGAGTGGCGTACTTTTCCAGCACTCTTAAACCTGGGGTAGTTTTGCGCGTATCTACTAGCCTTGCGGATAAATCAGCAATTTGCTCAACATACATACGAGTCAGCGTCGCAATTCCACTCAAACGCATAACTAAGTTAAGTGCAACTCGTTCGCCCATCAGCAGTCCATCTAGAGAACCTTGTATCTCAGCCACAGTCTGTCCTGGTTGACACAATTCACCCTCAGCTGCAACAGCAACAAAACTCACCTTCTCGTCTAAAAGCTCAAACACTCTTTTTGCCACAGGTAATCCAGCAATTATTCCTGGGGCTTTAGCCACCCACTTGGCTTGTCCTACCCAAGAAGCTTGAGCTATGAGACTTTGAGTTGTGCGATCGCCCCGCCCTATGTCCTCCAACAGCCAGTTATGCAGTAGCGGGTCTAACAATAAAAAAGGCGGTAAAACAGCAACAACTTTCACGTCTTTACTAATTTCCTGCTCCAGTTCTGGGAATAGTCTAGCTCAAATCCTTTAGCAGAGCGGTTTTTAAGAAACTCAAAAAAAGTTTGGCAAAAGTGTTGACAAACCGAGGCAGGATTGTTAGATTAATAAAGCGCCGGAAAGAGAGGAGCCGAGAGGCGAGACTCCGAAAGGCAACGAACCTTGAAAATATTATAGTTTGAAAGTCAAAGTAGCAC
>DATNQH010000194.1:0-34042 GCA_036704105.1 Leptolyngbyaceae cyanobacterium
TTTGCTAGTCAAGAGAGGATTGAGCAAATTTGAGTGAGTAACATTTTATTTGACTAAGTTGTGTTTGAATTCAAAAAAGGAAAATTGAAAATCAGAGAGGGAGCGAATGCAGATTTTAGGCTAATTAAGCCATTGTAAAAATACATACTTAACTATCTGTTTGTACAGCACTTTCATAGGAGAAAGGAATGTAAGAGTGGGATAGTTTAACCGAAAGCCGGAATAACTGATAACAAGTTGAATAGTAATATCTCAGTATATTCCACATGAGTGCATTGCATCTGGTGATGTGCAATAACGGTTTAACAAACAATTAAAAATTGCAAATTTTCACTGGAGAAAAGCATGAGAAATCTTCAAGAAGGCATCAAAAATCAACGCTCTTTCACTAATGATGTACTAGCATCTTTTGTTGTATTTCTTGTCGCTTTACCTTTGTGCATGGGGATCGCGATCGCCTCTGGAGTACCTCCAAGTAGTGGCTTACTCACAGGCATGATTGGCGGTATGGTTGTCAGCACTATTTCCGGCTCTCCCCTACAAGTGAGTGGGCCTGCTGCTGGGCTGGTGGTGATTGTTGCCGAACTAGTGCGCGATTATGGCATTGAAATGCTGGGGCCTGTGTTGCTGCTAGCAGGACTAATTCAGTGGGTGGCGGGAACATATAAGCTCGGTCAGATTTTCCGCGCTATGTCTCCGGCAGTAATTTATGGGATGTTGGCTGGCATTGGCGTTTTAATCTTCGCTTCTGAATTCCATGTCATGATCGATGACAAGCCACGCCATCACGGAATTGAAAACTTAGTAGCCATTCCCAGCGCCATTTACAAAGCGATCTTTCCTCCTGACGGCACTAACCATCACATCGCTGCTGCCGTAGGTGTAATTACTATTATTCTCCTCATCGTTTGGGATAAATTTAAGCCCCATCGTTTGCGGCTATTGCCAGGGGCGCTGATTGGTGTTGTAGTGGCAACAGCGATCGCAAAGCTGCTAAAACTACCAATTCAATATGTTGATGTACCAGCAAATCTGCTGGAAGCAATTCAAGTACCAAAGCCAATTCACTTTTACCAACTGCTTCATGCACCCCTACTGCTGCAAGCAACAGCGATCGCTTTCATTGCCAGTGCAGAAAGCTTACTCTCAGCTGCGGCTGTGGATCGGTTGCACTCAGGAAAAAGAACGAATTTTGATCGCGAATTAGCTGCCCAAGGTATAGGCAATATAATATGTGGCGCTTTGGGGTCTTTGCCAATGACGGGGGTGATTGTTCGCGGTTCTGTAAACGTGAAAGCAGGAGCTAAAACTCGGCTTGCTGGCATACTGCACGGCGTTTGGCTGCTGCTGTTAGTAGTCTCCGTGCCTAGTTTGTTGAGGATGATTCCTATCTCTAGTTTGGCGGCAATTTTGGTTGTGACGGGATACAAGTTAATTGAAGTAAAACACATCCGCAAGCTGAAGTATTATGGCAAAAGTCCTTTGATAATTTTCTTTGCCACCTTTATCGGGATTGTTGTTATCGATCTGCTTGCTGGCATAGCGATTGGGATCGTACTGACAGGAGTCACTCTGATTTATAAAGTTTCTCGCTTGAATATCTATATCAAGCGGGATGAAAATCAACCATGCTTTGACATTTACCTAGAGGGAGCAGCGACATTTATTCGTCTACCACAGCTTGCTGCTGCTTTGGAGCGAGTGCCACCAAAAACTGAGTTGTATGTCCATCTAGAGAAATTAGCTTATATTGACCACACTTGCATGGACTTGTTGTCCCAATGGGCAAAGCAACAGGAACAAATGGGAAGTACCGTCATCATGCAGTGGGAGAATTTGGAGGAGCGCTATCGCAAACCATTCTTTTCCAGGCGATCGCCAATGGCAACATAGAGATAATTAAGCGATCCCGAAAGCCTCTTGTCCGTGTCCTCGCAGCAGCTCCATCAGTTCGTCCCGGTAGTCGTGGAAAACAGTTTGACGCTTAATATTATTGGTGCGTTCGGGCAGTTTAATCGGAATTTCCTTCTTGATAGTACCGGGACGAGTACCTAGAGCGTAGATCCGATTGGAGAGGAATACGGCTTCTTCTACATCATGGGTAATCATGAAGATTGTGAGGTTTGTGCGCTCCCAGAGTTCCAGCATAAACTGGTGCATTGATTCCTTCGTGTGGACATCCAATGCGCCAAAGGGTTCGTCCATCAACATTACTTTAGGTTCTGAAGTAAGGGCGCGAGCGATCGCCACCCGTTGCTTCATCCCGCCAGATAGTTCTTTAGGTAGTGATCGAGCAAAGTTCGACAATCCCACTACACTTAGGTAGTAGCTTGCTTTCTCCCGCCGTTCCTTCTTTGGTATTCCTTGCAGCTTAAGTCCAAACTCAGCATTTTCCTGCACGTTCATCCAGGGGTAAAGTGTATAGTGCTGAAACACCATGCCCCGATCCGGCCCTGGGCCAGTGACGCGCACGTTATCAATTTTGACTTCCCCAGTTGTAGGAGCATCTAGTCCAGCAATCTGCCGCAGCAGAGTAGACTTACCCGATCCCGACGCTCCCACAGCGCAGATAAATTCGCCTTGCTCAATCGTCATATTAATGTCCTTGAGGACAACTAAAGAGCCATTTTTCGTCTTAAAGTTTTTATGAAGATTGGTGATTTGCAAATACATAAGTTAAACCTTTGAATGGAAGATGGCTGTCGTACTAAATAGCTTTCTGAGCCTTGATTTTCTTATTTTTGGTAATTTATAACTGGTAACTGGGCTACCGATTCCCAATTTTTGCTCTACCAACTATCGATTCTGTTATTTGGGTTATCGTTTTTGGCTGGCCCACTTACAGGAAACCCGAAGGAAATATTGGAATAACAGGTCGAATGTCAGCCCAAACACCCCAATCACAATTAGCCCGACAAAAATTTCATCGGTTTTGAGGAATCGACCAGCCACGCTGATCCGACGACCCAAGCCTTCGGTTGATGCAATCAGTTCAGAGACAATTACCAATTGCCAGGCGGCGGCCAAATTAATCCGGCAGGCATCAATAATTCCAGGCAAGACATACGGGAAAATCACTTGCAGCAGAGTCTGCAAGCGGTTTCCTCCTAAAGTGTAGGTTGCTTCAATTAGGTCTTTAGGTACGAACTTCACCGTATCCATCACCATTAAGGAGTTGAAGAAAAAGACCCCGATGAAGATGAGAGTAATTTTTGGTTCTTCTCCAATGCCCAAGTAGAGGATCAGCAGGGGAATGAAAGCGGGTGCGGGCATATAACGGATCAAGCCGAACAGCGGTTCGAGCAAGGCACGAATACTGGCAAAACTGCCCATTAGCACTCCGACTGGAATGGAAAAGACTACCGCTAGCAGAAACCCCACACCTACCCGCCAAAGACTAGCCACAGTGTCCTTCAGTAGTTCGCCGCTACTCCACAGTCTGCTAAACGCTTGCAGTACCCTAGCAGGTGAGGGCAAAAACTGGGGATCTACATTCCCAAATGTCGTCACTAGCCACCACAGTAGTAGCGGCCCCCCGATGGAGGTGATGACTAATGCTGTATTCAACGGTTTGGGGATGTCTTCTGCCAGCCGCCAGAAGACTGTAGAACTCATCGCTTTAGGTTGGGAAGGCGGCATCGATCCAGTGCTTTGACTCATAACTTCTAATGGCGAGTGGTGAGTGGCGATAAGAATAATTACAAATTATGAATTTTGAATTTTTTTGGCATATGCCTTAACGAAGCGATCGTCAAACAGCTTGCTGATATCTGGTTTTTGCTTTGCCAGACCCACTTGTTCTAAAAACTTGGTCATTTCCTCAGCTGCAAAGATCAGGGAGGACATATTTTTGCCAGGTTGAAAGGCTTTCAGGTTATCCTCGATTGTAAAGATCCGGGTGCCTTGTGCATATTGCTTGTATTCGTCAACGCTGACTCCTGCACGATTAGCCATAATGGCGATCGCTTTATCCGGATTTGCCTTCATATAGTCCAGGGTCGCAAACCAGGCATCGACCATTGCCTGCACCCGCTCCGGATGGTCGTTTACAAACTTGCGCGCGAAAACCAGGTGATCGGGGATTGATCCTGGAAAATCTTTGGAACTGAAGAGTTCTTTGCTACCAGGGCGCTTCAATGCTTGGGTGGTGAACGGGGCAAACACTGCTACTGCATCCACCTTTCCAGAAACGAACGCTGCCGCTGCTTGACCTGTCTCCAAAGGCACAAACTGAATATCCTCTGGCTTTAAGCCTGCTTTCTCCATCCCTAACAGCAGCAAAAAGTGATCGACTGCGCCCTCTTCTGCTGCCACTTTTTTACCCTTCAAGTCGGCAATAGTATTGATACCTTCGCGGACGATTACCTTATCATTGCCCGTTGAGTTGTCGTTCACCAGCACAACGACCTGATCTGCACCGCCTGACATGGCGCTGATGGTGTCGTTTAGGGTTTGGCTATTGGCATCGATTTGCCCAGCAGTCAAGGTATTGATGGACTCCAAATACCCGTCAAACCATTTGAGATCGACTGCAAGTTTTTTTGCTTCAAAGATCTTCTGCTCTTGGGCAACTTGCCAGGGGAACCAACCGGGCCACGCACTATATCCAAGACGAACAGCCATACCGCCGTTTGTCGGGGCAGAACTACCAGTGTTTGTGGAAATCTGGCTGGCAGGGTTAGTGCAACTTACAATCAGAGATAAGCTGGTAAAAAAAAGAACGCAACACAGCAGTAGCGATCGCCGTTTCATCCCATGTCCTTATATTGTTATGTTAACTATTGGCAATGGCTGCCGCAAAGCTTGGTTTAATTTAATACTTATACTTAAGTAGCGGATGGAGCGATCGTCCATCCGTCATCTTTGATACAGAATCGGCTGTTACTAGCTATTCAATGCCAAAGTAGTCGTTGCTACTTGACTTCGCACCCAATCAAACCAGACTTCCAAACCTTCTCCCGTCTTTGCAGAAACAGGCACAATTTTGACATCTGGATTCATCTGTCGCACATTCGCCACAATCCGATCCACGTCAATATCTAGGTAGGGTGCTAAGTCCATCTTGGTAATCAGCAAGCAGTCTGCGGCTTGAAACATCACCGGATATTTCAGCGGTTTGTCTTCGCCTTCAGTTACGCTTAACAGTGCAACTTTGGCGTGTTCGCCTACTTCAAATTCTGCTGGACAAACGAGATTGCCTACGTTTTCGACCAGTACTAAATCAAAGTCGCTTGGGTTATAGAGATGCTGTAGCTGATGAATGCCTCCAGCTACCATTTTGGAATCGAGATGGCAGGAGCGCCCAGTATTAATTGCAATCACGGGGACGTTATATTTACGCAGGCGATCAGCATCCAGTTCTGTCGTCATATCGCCTTCAATCACGGCAATTTTCAACTGACTGCTCAGTGCTGCCAACGTCCGCTCTAGCAACACTGTCTTACCAGCACCAGGACTACTCATGACATTAAAGCAGGCAATTCCCCATTCATCAAAATGAGCGCGATTATCGTCAGCCCCTGCTTGGTTAGCATGAAGTAAGTTAATTTCTAAAGCAGCGTCAAAGGTTTGATGCATAAGTCTTGGGGTATGGGAAAAAGGATGAATTATGAATTATGAATGCTGAAAATTCATCATTTATCATTCAGCATTCATAATTTTCTCTAGCTCCTTTGAGTATTCAACTCGCTCGATTTTGAGTTCTCGTCCCGATCGAATATCTTCCATTGGCGATCTACACTCAGGGCAAGCGTACTGAATGCCAATTTCAGGGCTGTATTCTTTTTGACAGCGGTGGCAAAAAGCAATTAAGGGTGTTTCTCGAATGACTAGTTTTGCCCCCTCTAAAAACGTGTTGCGTGTCTGGACTTCAAAGGCAAATTGCAAACTTACAGGCTCGACACAGGTGAATTGACCCACAATGAGATGAACCTGAGATATTTTTGGGCGATCTAGCTGCGCTTCCCACCAATCCCGCACTGTCAGAATCAGCGCTTTTGTCATGTCGGTTTCGTGCATAGCTTACCCCTGCCATTCACTGACTAATTCCGGTTGTGCTTCTGGGTGAATGTAAGCTGGTTTTTCTTTTCGGGGTAACTGACCTGACACCACCAAATGTCCCATCGTGTCACAAATTACACGAGCCGCTAATAATGCAGTCATATCGCTGATGTCGTAGGGAGGAGAAACCTCTACAACTTCCAGTCCGCATATGGGAGCGCGTTGAACAATTTTACCCAGCATATAGAGAGCTTCACGGGGCAACAAACCTCCTGGCTCCGGCCATCCAGTTCCAGGTACAAAACCTGCATCGATGCAGTCAATATCAAAACTGATATAAACGCAGTCTGTACCGTCTAAAGCTCTTTCTAGGGCGAATTCTACGGCTGCATCTAACCCCATTTCTGTAATATCTGTAACCGTTAATACATTGCTTGCTCGTTCTCGATAGAATTTCACTCCTTCTCGCGGCACTTGCCAGCCACCTATACCCAATTGCACTAAGTTTTTTGGTGGTGCATTTTTGATGTTTGTGGCATGAAACCAAGGGCAAGTGTGCATCCTTTCATCTAGATCTTTTTCCTGGGTATCTACGTGGCGATCGAAGTGGATAATTCCCACTTTTTTGTCGCCTAGGTGACGGCATATTCCTCGCACGGTAGGATACCCGATGGAATGATCGCCTCCTAAAATAATCGGAAACGCACCGGAACTAAAGATGTGAGCAATTCCTTTAGAAATCTGATCGAACGATTTTTCGTTGTTAGCTGGAATTGTAAAGATATCCCCAACATCGCATAGGGTAATTTGCTCTCGCAGATCGACACCTAATTCAAAACTATAGGGAGTATAAAGTGCTGAAATGCGGCGGATGCCTTGGGGGCCAAAACGAGTTCCAGGGCGATAAGTAGTGCCAGAATCGTGAGGTACACCGACAACTGCTACATCATACTCTCCAACTTTGCGTACATCTTCTACATAGGGCGCTTTGAGGAAAGTGTTGATACCAGCATAGTGTGGTAGTTCGCCTCTAGAGAACGTAGGAATTGAGCGATCGCCAATACTTTCTGCTGCTTCTAGTCCAAACTCTAATCCTTTGGAAACTTCTTGTTGCCAACCAGTTAGAGGAAGCCGTGCTTCTCGTTCCAAAGCTCTTTCAGCTTCACTAGGAGGACGATCTCTATGTGCATCTAGACTTTCATCAAGTGGGCGATCGCGTTCAGTCATGTTTAAAAATCCTAAGATTGTCAGAGTACAAAAATTATTTTTCTCAAGGAAAAATACTCAACTGCAATATAATAGCCCGGAAAGAAAACAACAACAGATTAACTGTTGTTTGTCTCTCCCGGGCTTTTCTCCCTCCGTGTAGCTAGCTAATTTTTCTATTGGCTTTGCTAGCTCGCTTCTCTTGGACCAGCGTTTGCAGCGATAAGTCAAACCGGAACCCTAGAAGCCTTGGAATTTTTAATTTTTCTTTACCTATAAGCTATCCCAGAAGAGTTTAAAAGCAAGTCTTGCTCGAATAGATCTAGCCTGCTTTTTGTTGCCTGGAAAACTTATTTCTATGTCTTTGTGGCAAGATAGCAAAGAATTAATCTAGAAAAATGTAGTCAAATTAACAAAAGATGTTTTAGTAATATTTAGTAACATTTTGATTTAACACGCAGCCCGCGATACAGGCTGGATTAGAGCTAAGGCTCAAATAACTCAAAATGAGACAATGAAAAATAGGCTTGTTGGTAGTTTCATCTAAAATCGTGCAGCCCAAAGGAGTTACTTATGTGGAAAAGAATTGCAGCAATTCTGCTAGTGGTGTTGAGTTTGAGCCTCGCAGGTTGTGCTTCGGTTGCTTCTGGATTAAAACCTTATGTAGACAGCATTGATGGTTATGAGTTTTTGTATCCTACTGGCTGGTTGGAAGTGAAAGTGTCAGGCGGTCCCGATGTCGTGCTTCACGATTTGATTGAGGCAACTGAGAATGTTTCTGTCGTCGTTAGTCCGGTAGCAGAAGGAAAAACTCTAGCTGAATTGGGAACTCCAACAGATGTAGGTTATAAGTTAGGAAAAAGCGCGATCGCACCTGCTGACTCAGGACGGGAAGCTGAATTAGTCAGCGCTGGTAAGGTAGAACGTGGAGCTAATACCTACTACCTACTGGAGTATGCTGTTAAACTTCCGAATCAGCAACAACGACACAACCTCGCCAGTGTTGCCATTAGTCGTGGTAAGCTATTCACCTTCAACGCCTCTGCCCCAGAAAAGCGATGGTCGAAAATGCAGCAGGTGCTTGAGATAGTAGTTAAGTCGTTCAAAGTCTACTAACTAGTGGCGAGTGGCGACGTAGGAGTGGCGAGTGGTGAGTGACAATTCAAAATAATTATGAATTAAGAATTATGAATTATTTTGTTCTTGCTTCAGCTTCTCCAGCACGACGGCGGTTGTTACAAACTGCTGGAATTGAACCAATTGTTCGTGTGAGCGATTTTGATGAGTCTCAAATCAAACTCAGTGATCCAAAGGAACTGGTAAATACTTTAGCTCGGTGTAAGGCTCAGGTGGTTGCGACTGAGTTTGAATCGGGGTTGATTATGGGTTGCGATTCAGTTTTGTTTGTCAATGGTGAAATTTATGGTAAACCAGTTGATGCAATTGAGGCGATCGCTCGTTGGCAAAAAATGCGCGGTCAAATTGGTGAACTCTACACTGGCCACGCCTTAATTGACCTCAGTCAAAATCGAACATTGGTGCGTTGTCAAGTGACACGAGTTTACTTCGCCCAAATAAGCGATCGCGCGATCGAAGCTTATGTCGCTACTGGCGAACCCCTCAAATGCGCTGGCGGCTTTGCTTTGGAAGGTCGCGGCGGCCTTTTTGTGGAAAAGCTCGAAGGTTGTCACTCTAATGTGATTGGTTTGAGCTTACCCTTGCTGCGCCAAATGCTAGCCGATCTCGGATACGATGTCATTGACTTTTGGCACTAAGCCAACGGGCAAAATTGATTGGTGTTTAACACTGCTTCGCCATGATCGGGAATCCAAGCAAGCCATCGATCTACTGACAACTGACACAGTAACAGCGCTTCGTCAAAACTATAAGTACTAGGAAGTTCCAGCAACTTTACCCAAATGTCTGGTTGAAATTTTGGTTGTAACGAAGTGTAATCAAGTTTATTCGACCAGTCCAGATTCTTTGCTGATGGTTGCACGAATTCTGATTGATAGGACTGTAATTGCATGGTTTTTCTCCTGTGTATATACAGCAACAGCTGCGGTAATTGTTTTTATTGCAGGGTAATTCAGCTAAGGCTACAGCCTGAGTGTTAGTACTCAGCTTGCTTCATACTAATAAAATATTTTCTGTAACATATGCTACTGAAGTTATAAATTCTCTAGCAAGCAAATGTTGGATTTCTTTACGTTGCAAAAAAGCAGAGACGCGATATGTCGCGTCTTTCCAGCATCGAAGGGTAATAGAATGATGAATTATGAATTGTGAATGATGAAAATTC
Organism: Leptolyngbyaceae cyanobacterium; assembly: GCA_036704105.1. Classification (GTDB taxonomy): domain Bacteria; phylum Cyanobacteriota; class Cyanobacteriia; order Cyanobacteriales; family Chroococcidiopsidaceae; genus Chroococcidiopsis. The sequence goes on from DATNQH010000194.1 coordinate 9,509, forward strand.
ATCATTCAGCATTTAGCATTCAGCATTTAACATTTCGACATGGCAACTACTTCTACATCGTCCCTACGATCGCAACAACATTCCCTGATTCGCCAGTTAGCTGACTCAATTGAAGCTGCTTGGTCACGCCACCTAGAACTTAGTCCCTACCCGATGCCAGCTGAACTAGGTTATGTCGAAGGTAAACTGGAGGGAGAAAAACTGACGATTGAAAACCGCTGCCATCAAACGCCCCAGTTTCGCAAACTGCACCTAGAATTAGCAAAAGTGGGAACGAATCTGGATATTCTGCATTGCGTCATGTTTCCCCGAATTGAATATGCTTTACCAATGTTTGGTTGCGACTTGGTGGGAGGAAGGGGGCAAATTAGTGCAGCAATTGCCGATCTCTCACCTTTGAATAGCGATCGCACTTTACCTGCTGAGTACGCATCTCCTCTTCAAGCACTACCTGCACTTAATTTCTCCCAGGCGCGTGACTTACCAGCTTGGGGAGATATTTTTTCCCAATTCTGCATTTTTATTCGTCCCGGTTCCCCCCAAGAAGAAGCGATGTTTTTAGCACGGGTGGAAGCGTTTCTAGAAATTCATTGCACAAGAGCGATCGCAGCTTCGCCTTCATCAACAGAACAACAAAGGGAAATATTGTCTGCGCAACAGTACTATTGCAACAAACAAAGGCAAAACGATAAAACTCGTCGAGTGCTTGAAAAAGCTTTTGGTAATGACTGGGCAGATTATTATATGACAACTGTTTTGTTCGATCTGCCTGAGTAATTAGAATTTAATGTTTGCTGAACGAGAATTGTTGGGAGCAAGCGATATAAGCTCTTCAACGTTGTGTCGTATTGTCTGGCAAATTCTAGGCAAGGGCAGATCGTTGGGATCGTGTCCAAAAGGTTCTTCAATCTCAGCACCAATTTGTTCAATACTCAATAAGGTGAAACTGACAAAAGCTGTTACTACACCAGTCAACCAACGTACATCTGGGACTATTTCCAATGGCAAGACTAGACAATACATTAAAACTAATTTTCTTAGGATAATTGGATAGATCAGGGGCAGTGGCGTTTTTAGAATGCGTTCGCAGCCCCCCAAAATATCTACCAACTCATCTACTAATTTATGTAGTGCTGCTAATTGATAAGCATTGAGGCGATCGCGATCGTATTGATACTGTAAATAATCTCCAATCCAAAAGGCAATTTGTAATGGCGGATGATTTATATCTTTCAGTCTGAAATACTGAATTTCGGACATCAATGGTGCTAACTTCTCGTTTACGCCTTCTCCCCGAAGATGTAACTTCATTGCATATGCAAAAGCAACAACTAGTCTTAGTGTTGCCTCTTTTTCTGCTCGATCCTGCGGTTCCTTTTCTTTAACTACTATCCAAAGATCGCGAGTTAAGTTACGGGCTGCATTCACTAGCATTCCCCAGAGTTTACGTCCTTCCCAAAACCGCTCGTGCGCTGTGTTTGTCCGAAAAACCAACAATAAAGTTAAGCCAAGATTGAAACTTAAAACGGCTTTAGTAATCACATCACTATCCGCTGGAAAGGCTACCGGAAGCCCCAAGGAGTAGAGTAGTGATATTAATAAACCATATGTAAAATAAAAAATTACCGAAGGAAGAATCACTGGGAAAATTGACTTTTCCAGCCGGATAATCAATTGCCACCAGTTTACTTTCTCGCCAGTGTAAAGTTGATATTTGGCGCTGGCATAATTATTTTCCTTGCTTTGAGAACGTTTGCTATGGTTGTCTTTATTCTGAGCTTTGATTGGATGAGTTAGAACTTTGAGGAAATTTGCTATGAAACGGGTGAGTCCTAACATCGGATTGTCTCCCAAGTTACAAAGATACGTTTATTTTGGCTATAGTGCGATCGCATCAATGCTTGCTGAGTTGAAAACCCTTGTTTGCACAGACTGCTATCGATTTTTAGCCAAGATACTGCCCAGCTTAACAATTATTTATTAATATTCAAGAGCTTGACCTACTACCAAAGGCAGAGAAGCCTTGCTCAACCAGTAATAGGTGTTTTCAAGCAAGCGTAAAAGCTTTGGTAGTATCGTGTGCCAAAATTTTCTGTAGCATTAATTACAACTCGACAATTTAATCCTGTAATAGTAAGCCTAGATGATTTGTCAATAATCGAATTGAGGCTATCATATGTCCGTTGTTATTTGTACGAAGGTGTATAACTATTGACCAATGACAACTCTTGCGAGGATTTTATGACTCAAATAGGACGGCTAAATTATCTTTTCATTAGTCCTTCCACTAATAGGCGAATGGTATAGCGAGATCGAAAGTCAATCTCCCTACTATCGTTCAGTGTAATCTGACCATCAAGCACTAGCATTGCTAACCCATGTGCCAACGCCCAGACACCCTGCGCCAATTGTTCTGGATCTCCAGGGCGAATCAACCCCAGAGACTGCCCCTGTGCAATGATGTTCACGAACTGCATCCATGACTGTTGAATCGAATTTGCTAGGGAGGGATATTTCTTCTCTACATTCACTCCCCCTGCTCCAAACATAATCCGATAGTAGGATGGATGTGCGATCGCATAGCGGACATAGGCAGTGCAACCAACCTCTAATTTCTCCAATGGGCTGGTGATGTGCTGGTTTGCCTCTTGCAGGGAATAATTAAACATCTCAAGTCCCTCTTGCGCTACCGCAGCCAGTAGCGCTTCTTTATCTTCAAAGTGCCGATAGGGTGCAGCATGAGACACTCCTGCTTTACGGGCAACTTCCCGTAATGACACGCTACTGACATTTTTTTCCACTACCAGTTCTAACGCTGCGTCTATCAAGGCTTGACGCAAGTCTCCATGATGATAGTTTTCTCGTTCTGTCTTCATTGGCGATAAATTTTTTGATGTTATATGAGCGGCGATATGTTGACAAGGTAAACATATCAGCGTAGACTCATGTTAACAGTGTAAACATCCAAATTATTTGCTGTTTAAAAGACTCAAAAATAAAAGCATTGATAGAAAATTGCAAAAAAGAAGTGTAGGCAACTGATATTGAAAATGGGTAATAGGTAATAGTGCTGCCTCTTTTTAGCAATTACCAATTATTATTCGTCACAAAAATTACGTTTTTGAACCGAAATTGATATGAGGTATTAGCGATCACTACCTAAGAGTGAAAAAATTGACAAGGCAATCAAAAAATTATTCATTGCTTCTGCTATTAACAATTCATAATATTCAGCTGAGCCATAATGTCTAGCTAAGTCTTGGCTTTGTGGTTGACAGAAAATCCACCTAGCTGAGGAATAGCTCAAATCCGCTCTCAAGCTCCTGATTTAACGATAGCGGCAACTGAAATTTAGTTATTACCCATTAGGCGTGATCGCGCAAAAACAGTTTAATCCAGCAACAGCAACATACAAATCAAATGCTTTGAGCAGAAGCAGAAAACTAATTTTACACAAACGGTTAAGCTACTATGTCAATCATCAGTGAAAGGGAAAATTTCAGGTTAAAGAAGGAGCAGGACTTAAGACCTAAAGGCAGGTGGAAGTTTGCTGTAGGTATTGCCATCGTACTTGGCTTGGGTGGAGCGGCTTTCAATCACGTACAGCAAAGCCAAAAACAAAAACAAGCGCAAGTGAAAGCGCAAAATGTTAAGCCAGTAATAGCTAATGTTACTGCCTTGGGTCGTCTAGAACCCAGAGGGGAAGTGCTGAAGCTATCCGCCCCAAGTTCTCCTACTGGGACGCGAGTCGATCAAATCTTGGTGGGAGAAGGAAAAAGAGTGCGGGTTGGTGATGTAGTGGCGATTTTAGATAATCGCGATCGCGCCCTAGCAGCATTGGAAAAAGCAAAAGGACAATTAAAAGTATCCCAAGCGAATGTAGCGAACGTGCAAGCTGGGGCGAAAACAGGGGAAATTGAAGCTCAAAAAGCGACAATTGCGCGACTGCAAGCCGAACTGCAAGGGCAAAAGCAAACATTGCAAGCAACGGTTGCACGAATAGAAGCCGAGCAACGTAATGCCGAAGTTGACTTTCAACGCTACGAAAAGTTATATCAAGACGGTGCTATTTCCGCTCAACAACTCGATAGTAGAAGGCTGAGTGCAACAACCAGCAGCGAACAGTTGAACGAAAGCGAAGCTACACGCCGCCAAACAATCGCCACGCTGGAAAAGCAAATCGATGAAGCAAAAGCGACTTTGAACCAAATTGAAGAAGTCCGTCCGACAGATGTGAGATTAGCACAAGCTGAAGTCGATCGCTCAATCGCTGAAGTTAAACAAGCTCAAGCTGACTTGGCCCTTGCACTAGTGAAAGCGCCAATTAGCGGTGAGATTATCAAAATTCACACCCGTGCTGGAGAAGCTATCAGTACAGATGGTATCGCTGAAATGGGTCGAACCGAACAAATGATGGCAGTTGCAGAAGTACTAGAGTCAGATATCGGTAGAGTACGCCTGGGGCAAAAAGCTACCATTAGCAGCGAAAACCAGGCTTTTTCTGGTCAAATTCAAGGAACTGTGATTGAAATTGGCCGCAAAATTGGCAAACAAGATGTGCTAGACAGCGATCCAGCAGCAGACGTAGATGCCAGAGTAGTTGAAGTCAAAATCGGTTTGTCACCAGAAGCCAGCCAACGAGTTTCTGGTTTAACTTACGCCAACGTAGTTGTGAAAATTCTTATTTAATCAAAGGCACAAATTTATGTGGCGCAAAATACCTTTAGCATGGTTACAGTTAACTAGAGAAAAGCCTCGCCTTATAGTTGCACTAGCTGGAATTGCTTTTGCGGACTTTCTCATGTTTATGCAACTGGCTTTCCGAGAAGCTTTGTTTGAAAGTAACGTCAGATTGCATACAAGCTTGGAGGGTGAGGTTGTTTTAATTAATCCTCAATCTAACGCTGTAAATTTTCTCGAAAGCTTTTCTCAACGACGCTTATATCAAGCTTTAGACTTAAAGGAAGTAGCATCAGTTCACCCTATATATGTAGGACTGACTTCGTGGAAAAATCCTCAAACTCGTCGTTTTAGCGAAGTTCAAGTGATTGCAGCTAACCCAAACGAACTGGTATTTAACTTGCCAGGAATACAGCAGAACCTAAACCCGATTAAAATGCCTGATGTAGTGCTATTTGATCGTGGCTCTAGACCAGATTTTGGCCCAATCGCTACTGACTTTGATCAAGGAAAAAAGATTGAGACAGAAGTGGGAGGACGGCGAATTAAAGTAGGAGGAGTAGTAGAGTTAGGCGCTTCGTTTGGTTCTGATGGAAATATAGTTACAAGCGATTTAAACTTTTTCCGTTTATTTAAAAACAGAAAAGCAGGATTAATTGATATAGGATTAATTAAATTAAAACCAGGAGCAAATCCAGAAACAGTTGTAGCACAACTTAGACAATACTTACCTAAAGATATTCAAGTTTTATCTAAACAGGAGTTTATTCAAAAAGAAAAAGATTATTGGGCAACTAGTACCCCAATCGGGTTTATTTTCGCTTTGGGAACAGTTATGGGTTTCATTGTGGGAACCGTAATTGTTTATCAAATTCTATATAGCGAAGTTTCGGATCACTTGTCTGAGTATGCTACCCTCAAGGCTATGGGATACAGTCAGACTTATTTGTTATTAGTTGTTTTTCAAGAAGCTTTCATTTTAGCAAGTTTAGGCTATATTCCCGGTTTTGGTTTTGCAGTTTTTCTGTATAACATAGCTAAAAATGCGACGTTGCTACCAATATACATGACTGTTAGTCGAGCTATATTGGTATTTTTGTTGACAATGTTAATGTGCTTTATTTCTGGATTAATTTCAGTGCGTAAACTGCAAGCGGCCGATCCAGCAGATGTTTTTTAGGTACGATTTATCTTACTTATAGTGATGTCAAAAGAACCTGTAATAGCTATAGAAAAACTTAACCATTACTATGGCAAAGGCACACTGAAAAAACAAACTTTGTTTGACATCGATCTGGAAATTTTTTCTGGAGAAATTGTGATTATGACTGGCCCATCAGGTTCGGGTAAAACAACTTTACTCAGCTTGATTGGTGGATTGCGCTCTGTTCAGGAAGGAAGCCTAAAAATTTTAGGACAGCAGATGCATGGAGCTAGTGAAAAACAATTGATTCAATTTCGACGAAATATTGGATATATATTTCAGGCTCACAATTTGCTGAAATTTTTAACAGTAAGGCAAAATGTGCAAATGTCTATGGAACTAAGCAACGTTTCTCAGCGAGAAGCTATTAGTAAATCTGAAGCAATGCTGGGGGTTGTTGGTTTAGGCGAACGCCTGGATTATTACCCGGAAAACTTATCTGGCGGACAAAAACAACGGGTGGCGATCGCTCGTGCTTTGGTGAATCATCCTAAATTAGTACTAGCTGACGAACCCACCGCAGCTTTGGATAAAAAATCCGGTCGTGATGTGGTGGAATTAATGCAACGCTTGGCTAAAGAGCAAGGTTGTACAATCTTGATGGTGACGCACGACAACCGCATTTTAGATATTGCCGATCGCATCGTCAACATGGAAGATGGTTATTTAACTAACAATGCCTTAGCAGAAACTTCTAACTAGTGCAGTTGTAGATCGGTCGTCGTAATTGTGCGATCGCACCCCATAATCACAAAAAAACTTCGGTTCGCTCGCCGAAGTTAGTTATTAGGAGAAACCAAATTTTGATTGATCGGAATTTACTAATACCGAAATTAAAATCTTGAATTTATTTCAGTAAACTAACATAATTGTTACAAAAGTTCAATATATCTTGACAATGAAAGACAAATAGCATTAATAAGAGCTACTTATGATTGATTGTTGAAGTGAGAAGGCGTAAGCGATGCAAAACTTGCCCTGCTGCTCTGGTGAGGATATCGTAGCTGAGGCTTAAAACGTTTGCATCGCTGAAAAAGTTCCAAAGTTTATTTATGGGCTTGAAGTGAGGATTTTTTACGCAAGTTTATATCCAGAATTCAAATCAGTAGCTCAGTCCACTTGTTGCTTACTTACGACAGAAGTACGGGCGGGTTTGACAGAATAGTCTGTCTGCTTACAAGTATGATGGATAAACCCGCCTCTACGACTTACAACTTATGGTAGCGAGATCCACCAGTAAAAACTCAACTTGGTTGGGGCTAGTGCTGAGTTCTTTGGGATGGCTGTTACCAAATGTAGTGATGACTCCTTCTTGTTTGGCAGCCGAAAGAATTTATTTTTCTTATGGAGCAATTGAGCGGACAATTTCTGTCGCCTCGCTAGAAGCTTATGCGAAGGAAGGCAAAATTGATGACGACTTAGCCACCTACGCAGAGTATGTTAGCGCACAACGGTTGATTCAGTTGCAGCGAGTGTTGCAAGCTCGAATTCAGTTGAGTCCAGTTGCAGTGTCGCAGTTTCTTTACACGCCAGTTGGCGAGACGCTTCTGCAAAGACTAGGAGAAGTGATTCAAACCGAAGCTCGTCAACCTGGTTTTTATGCTTTACGAGCAGCACTGATCTTAGCAGCTGCCGATCAAGATGGTTTGACGCTGCTAAGTGTGCTGGAAAAGTTTCCCACCCGCAGCGTGCGAATTGATTTAGGGCGTAGCCTGGAAATCATGGAGCGGCTAGAAATACTAATTGCTCAAACTCGTGAAGCGATCGCCCTTGTATCCAATGAATCAGCCGCCGCCACCTCCCAATCACAAGTTAATTTTTCTCAGTTACCAGACTTACGCTTACCTGGACGTTTTAGCTGGAATAAGCAAACATTAAAACTGTACGATCGCCGCCGCAATCACACTTTTTTTGCTGATATTTATATTCCCCAGCAAGAGAGAGCCGGGGGAGCCGGGGGAGCTGGGGGAGCTGAGGAAAAAATCTTTTCCAAAATCCAAAATCCAAAATCCAAAATCCAAAATCCCCCCTCGTCTGGTTTCCCCGTAATTGTCATCTCTCATGGGTTAGGTTCAGACCGCACCAGTTTTACTTATTTAGCAGAGCAACTGGCGAGTTATGGCTTTGCTGTTGCTGTTCCGGAGCATCCGGGTAGTAATGCTAAACAATTGCAGTCGCTGTTATCTGGTCGAGCGAATCAAGTAGCAGAACCGAACGAATTTATTAACCGTCCTTTGGATGTGAAATATCTGCTGGATGAGTTGCAACGTTTGGACGCTTATAACCTCAGCTTTCAACTCAATTTCCAACAAGTTGGGGTAATCGGTCAATCTTTTGGGGGCTACACAGCACTGGCTTTAGCGGGTGCTAAACTTAATTTTAAGCAACTGCAAACAAACTGCGACGAACCAAATGATATTTGGAATGTGTCGCTGTTGCTTCAGTGTCGAGCGCTGGACTTGCCTGAGACTGATTATAATTTGCAAGATCCAAGAGTGAAAGCGGCGATCGCTATTAACCCAATCGATAGCAGTATCTTCGGTCAAGCTGGACTGGAGCGCATTCAAGTCCCAGTGATGATTGTCGGCGGTAGCACTGATACAGTTGCACCAGTTTTATCAGAACAGATCCTGCCTTTTTCCTGGCTCGACACTGCACAAAAATATCTGGTTGTAATTGAACGTGCATCTCATTTTTCCATCATTGGCGAGACAAACCCAAATCAACAGGCGTTCGTCTTACCGCCTCAAGCGATTGGCCCTAATCCTGCGATCGCTCGTCGTTACATGAGCGCTCTGGGTGTTGCTTTTTTCCAAACTTATATTGCCGGAAATAGCCAATACCGCAATTACCTTAGCTCTGCCTATGTCCAAGCTATTAATCAAGCACCATTAAACATTAGTCTTGTACAATCCCTGTCAATAACTCAGCTAACTCAACCTGCATTGCAACGTTCCCAAAAAGTCAGGAGTCAGGAGCCAAAAGAGAGCCGGAGCAGAGGAAGGTGGGGGAGAAATGAAGTTGTTTTTTATTCTGAACCCTGATTTGTGATTCTTCCTAATTGAGAAATATACTTTTGCCACAAATCGAATGATGCTAAAGCTAGAGGTCAAACTATGTTGAAAAAAATATGCTGTGTATAGGCGTTATGTCTATAACGTTTCTATAGTCTATTAAGCGCAAGGAAATATAGATGAGCAAACCATTACTGACGACTTTGCTGTTAGGTTTGTTACTGATTACACTATTAGCGCCTTTTTCTGGGTTAGCCTTATTGATGGTTGTTCTTTTCGTTTCAGCATTTCTTTGGACAACTTGGACTCTGATACAAGTCTTTATTAGTGGGAATGCAAGCGATATGAATCGAAATGCCAGCGAAAAAGGCTAATATCGTCTGCAACAAAATAATTCTCCTCATTTTTAACGCCAAGGAGCAGGGGCGCTTAAGAGATCTGAGGAAGCTGAGGGAAAAACTTCAATCCAAGGCTCCAAAATCTAAAATCCAAAATTCCCTAGCCCTTACCCTTTTGTAAGGATAGTGGTGATAGTTACCCATTCAGCACTTTCAAGCGCGTCACGCATTGCTGTCTCATCTGTAAACTTGTCTTGCAGCATCCGCCCCTCACAGACAAGTTTCACCTCATTTTGCTGAAACGGCCATGGAGACACTTCAATTTGGTTAGATTCATCATCCAACAAAGTCAAGGTAAGCTTAGTTTCACCTGAAGCAGTAGGTACGCGATCGAATTGCTGCTCCCTGTGTCTCATGCACACAGCCAGGGAGAAAGCATCCCAAATTGCCACTAGAGAGCGATTGCGCTTTATTACCTCTGGTGTAACGTAAGGTGCATAATTGGGATCGTGTTGAAGCTTGTCAATCAGCTGTGCTTGAAACGCTTTCTCTTGTTTGAGAAATGCTTCCACCAGCTCAGATAATTTAGGGGAATTCTGCCAACTCCTGAAGCGCTCATATAGCCCAGTACCGTGAAGCGAGACGAGCAGCGCCACATACCTACCATAAGAAAGCGCTTGTTTAGCATTAGACCAAATGCCTAGATGCACTTCTGTTGGAACTTCCATGAAGTTATGGGGATAGCCTGTTTTTGGGTTTAAAGTAGGCATCGTTTCCCACAACAGCCAACCAATGTCATGTTGTTCCGCACCCAGACAAACTTCTTGTTGGGGCGCAAAAGTACCAAAGTGTTCGTTTCCCCAAGCTCTTGCTATACAACCAGAAATCCAAGCGTGTGCGGGTTGGCTGATGACAACCAGTGCTGTTGGATCTTGGCGATGTAGCATGAAAGTCTCCCCATCAATAGTGAGTTTGATTTCAGACTACCTTGTAAAGATAAGTTTGCCGTCTAGCCACAGATTTATTTCAACACTACCTACGGCATTTGTCGGCTTTACCAAAGGACGTGATAAATTTCACTTTCTAACGTACCACTCCAATTCTCAAGACGAACTGGGGTTTTTTGCCAACTTTCAGTCGTATTGTCTTGTGAAACTTGAATTAATCCAAGCAACTTCGTTTGAAAAAGCTGGAGCAAACCCTGCTTTGTTAACTCTGGGTGGAGTGTATTAGCTGTAGGTGTGGAATCATCAGAAGCTGATACCATGCCTTAGTCCTCTTGCAGCACTTATAGTTTTCAATGATTGTCAGCTACTAACAATCAATAAGTTGATAGATTTAATAATTCTTTACTTTGAATTGGATTTCATTTTTGTTCGACTTGTTATTTTGTATTGAAATCTACAAATTAACAATCGATTCAAGATGAGAGCTAGGAAACTATTGTCAGCATTTGTATTATCTTTGTGTTGTGTATCATTTGTATTTATAATAGCTCGGCATATTCCCCTAAGTAATGCAATTCCTATAAAACAGGATAATGCAGCTTTAAATGAAGTTTTTCAAGATATTGAGGCGGCTTTTGTTGTTACCGATCGCAATAAAAATCAATATATTCGATATAATCCATCGCGCTGTCAGCAAAGATTTAGCCCACACTCAACATTTAAAATTCCTAATTCATTAATTGCTCTAGAAACTGGTGTGATTAAAAATGAAAATGTTGTAGTTGCTTACAACCGCGATCAACACCCACCAGAAGCATGGTGGCCTGTCGAATGGCAAAACCCTCAAAATATGCGATCGGCGATTAAATACTCAGTTATTTGGTTTTATCAAGAAATTGCTAAGAAAGTTGGTAAAGCACAATATCAAAAATATCTGAAGCAGTTTCAATATGGAAATCAAGATATTTTTGGTGACATCGAGCAATTTTGGCTTGGCAGTTCCTTGCAAATATCACCCAACGAACAAGTAGAATTTTTAAAGAAGTTTTACAACAGTAAACTGTCTGTATCTAATCGTACAACCAATATTGTCAAAGATATTTTAATTTTAGAGAAAAATAATGATTATAAATTGAGTGGAAAAACAGGCTGTGCCAGTCCAGCTAATAATTGTAATACACTATCTTGGTTTGTTGGATATTTAGAAAAAACAGATAATGTTTACTTCTTTGCTACTAATTTAGAAGGTAACGGACAGCAAGTAAGCAGTAAGAAAAGAATTGCCTTGACAAAGCAAGCTTTAGCAAAACTAGGAATTATCTAACATACATTGTTGCATTTGTAATACCATTTAGTTTTATTGATGAAACATTTGAATTCATGAACCCCTTTACCAGCAAGGGTTTTATAATCCATAATCCATAATCGATAATCATAATCCATAATGGTATAAAATGTGTCTCTTTGCATTGCGGTTTACCAAGCAAATGTTTAATCCCTTTCCATTCGGCATCTGTCCGGTTTGAAGGTGCTGTTAAACTTTGCTTTAGCTTGTTTTCATCAACTGTCTTTAACAGTTACTATATCTTCTGATAATAGTATTATTTAGCAACTTTAATTTTTGGCTGATAAAAAATTAAACCAATAGTAATTATACTTGTCCAAAATTTAGAACGTATAATAAGATACTTGCCATTATGCGGTAACTGCTTATAAGATGCTTAAGAGTTTGTAAAACTGGGCACTAGCTCTTCTTTTGAAGGTACGAGGAGTGATCTTATCATGGATAAAGTTCTGTACAAAGTTTTGTATTACTATTTTCGCGCTCTTGGTAGAGCAAGCAATATTCTAAAACCGTTATTTCTAGCTTCAGTGCTAGGTGGGATAATGTGTGCGCTCAGTTCGCCCGCGAAAGCCGAGCCACCCGGAGATAGTTGCAATTGGCAGTTAACGTTCAGCGATAATTTCGACACGCTCGATCCAGTTAAGTGGAGTACAGTGTGGCCGCAATACTATAACGGCAAGGTTCATCTTGATGGGCGCGTTCGCCGCCAAGCGTATTATCCAGACTCAAACGTGCAGACAGTCTATGACCCTGATATTAACAGTAACGTCCTAGCAATTAGAACTGCTCGTGAAGACACAATAGTAGGTTGGTTGAACAATGCGGTTTACAATTACACCAGTGGTGTCGTTGCTAGTGAGGGTAAGTTTAGTCAGCGATACGGCTACTTTGAGGTTAGAGCAAAGCTGCCTACTACCAAAGGTAGCGCTCCTGCATTTTGGCTAATCGACTTCTCGAAAAATTTGACAGACGAGATAGATGTTGTTGAAGTTCCTGGTCTTCAGAAAGGAGTAGAGGTAGTTCAGAACATCCATTGGGAAAAATATCAGAATCCGCACTACCAGCCGCTTAGCGATGGTAACTCAGGCTCAAAGTACCGTTATTATGGGGTATTGTGGGAACCGGATCGGGTAGTTTGGTACATTGATGGAAAAGAAGTATTTCGCTCCACTGTAGGATCGCCATCAATTGATTTGTCCTTGGTTCTTAGTAATGAAGTAGATGGTGGCCCTGGTAATACGTTCTATGACGATCTGACACAAGGTGATTACCCTCTCTTAAGCTCGTTCGACTATATAGGAGTTTGGTCAAAAACTCAAGAGCCTTGTAAAAAAACCGCTCTTTAGAAAGTAGCTTTCATTCATACCTTGCATCTTGAGAGAGGGCAGGTTTAAACCCTGCTTGAGAGCAATTAATATTATGTGGTACAGGCATCTTGTCTGCTACCACTACCAAGCTATGGAAGATATGAATTTATTAAAATTTCAGGATGACGTGCATCATAAAGGCTGTTTTAAACAAACAGCCAAAAACGCCTTCAGGCAGCTATAGTAACTGCAAGCTAGATCAATGGTATCCCGCTGCTTGCAAACTAAATAACCGAGCATAGCGCCCACCAGCCTGCAACAACTTCTCATGAGTTCCCTGTTCCACCAGTTCCCCCCCTGACAAAACCACGATTGTATCTGCCATTCTTACAGTTGAAAAACGATGGGAAATCAGGATGACCATTTGCTTTTTGGTTAGAGAACGCAGGCGATCAAAAATTTGAAACTCAGCTTCTGCATCCATCGCGGCTGTCGGTTCGTCTAACACCAAAATATCTGCTTTGTTACGCATAAAAGCGCGCGCCAGAGCAATTTTTTGCCACTGTCCGCCGGAAAGTTCCTGCCCGTTTTTAAACCAACGCCCTAGCTGTGTCTGGAAACGTTCGGGCATTTGTTCAATGAAAGGTTGTGCCATGCCTTTTTCAGCCGATGTCTGCCATCTGGCTTTATCTTCCAAGTGTTCCACATCTCCCACACCAATATTTTCGCCTACAGTGAATTGGTAGCGGACGAAGTTTTGAAAGATGACACCAATGCGCTTGTGCAATACTTCAATATCCCACTGTTGCAAGTCCAACCCATCTAGTAATATCCGCCCTGCATCTGGCGTATAGAGCCTAGTTAAAAGCTTGATTAGGGTAGTTTTACCAGAGCCATTTTCCCCTACGATCGCTAGTTTTTCTCCTGGTGTTAGATGCAACGAAAGATTTTTCAAGGCTGGTTGCAGACTACCTGGGTATTTGAATGAAACATTCTCAAACCGAATACCATCCCCAGGAATTAAACCAAAGCTTGCTTTACCACCTGGTTTGGGAAGAGGTTGTTCGAGAAACTCATAAAGGTTAGATAGATATAAGTTGTCTTCATACATTCCGCCGATGGATGTGAGAGTTCCTGAAAACGTGGTTTGTCCTTGGCGGAACACCATCAGGTACATCGTCATATCTCCCAAGGAGATTTTTCCGGCGATCGCTTCGACTACAATCCAGGCATAGGCAAAATAAAATGCCGCGGTACTCAACAAACTCAGCAGGTATCCCCACACTCCCCGCCGGATTGTCAAATTTCGATCTTCGCCATATAATCGCTGGAAGATTGAACGATAGCGTTCCAGCAGCATCGATCCTAATTGATATAGCTGCACTTCCTTGGCGAAGTCTTCACGGGCGATCAGAGTTTCCAAATAAGTCTGTTCTCGCGTTTCCGGTGCGCGCCAACGGAATAAGCGGAAAGCTTCACCAGCAAAGCGAGTTTCAGCTACAAAAGCAGGTACGGCTGATATTAACAGCACTGCTACTGCCCAAAATGAAAACTTTAGCAGCAGTCCACCGTAGGTTACTAAGGAAATAGCATTCTGCACGATGCTAAAAGTGCTGCTAACCAATGATAGAGGACGGCTGGATGCTTCTCGCCGCGCCCGTGTCATCTTGTCGTAAAATTCCGAGTCCTCGAAGTGGACTAGATCTAATTTGAGTGCTTTTTCTAAAATTAGGACGTTTACCTTTTGCCCTAATAGCACTCGCAGCAAAGACTGACTTACTGTAAGCCCGCGTTGACTACCTGCAAGCAACGATACCAAAATTGCTTCTATTGTCAAGTAACCTAAAGTGAGGAAGCGATCGCTCTCTAACCCAGAACCAGAAGCTAAAACTACGCCATCAACAATCAATTTTCCCACATAGGCGATCGCGGCTGGTAACAAACCAGCTACCAAAGTCAGAACTGCAAGGAAGATCGTTAGAGGGCGGCTAGTAGTCCATACTAGTTGCACAGCCCTGCCAGTATACTGAAATACTGCGAAAACTTGGCTGATATTATGCTTCAGCCTTCGCAGTATATTGCGTTTCTTGTGCATCCTCGCTCTTTTCTAACTCATGCATAGTACTTATATACTAAATACTAGCCTTTCCAGACTTAGCGCCGATTCCCCATAATTTAAAGCACGAATATGCCTGTAAGGGCGGGCGAGAATGAATAGTTTTGAATTTTGAATTTTAAGTTTTAAGTTATATAGGCGGCTTTAATTTAAAACTCAAAACTTAACACTAAAACTATTGCTATCCCGCCCCTACCCACAACGGACTAAATTAGATTTTTACAGCAGGTTTATTCAATCTTTTGTTACCAGGTTAGCACCCCAGTAACGAGTTTTAAGGGGCTGCCGCCTCTTCATTTGAAGATTTGAGTAGCTAGCCGCCCTTATGTTGGTAGTATTCTGAAATGTGTTCGTAAACGTGATCTGGAAATTGCAAGTCTTTGTAAACGTTGCAAGCATCAGGATCGTCAGCGTTAGGACAAATGGGAAAATCTTGCTGTTCCTGCCATTGCAATACCCGCTCTCGCTTGGGTGGATTATAATCTTTGCCTTGCACTTGTTGATACAGGCTCCGCGCTTCGGTTTCATTAAAATCAGAATCTTTGGTGAGGTAGCCGATCAACTCATCCTCACTCAAAAAGTGACGCGCCACCATTGCAAATACAAGCCTGCCATAGTGTCCAATATCTTTCTTTTGGTCGAGGGCATCGAGTAGATGCGCCATCATATCATTCTTACGCAATTCTTCAACTGCCATGACTACTCTTTCCTTACTCTTTTATCGCTAATTACTTTCATAGTACACAAGTACTATGATGAGGGACAACCTAAACTTTCGCGGGTGGAAACTTTGGTGATTGGGTTAATACCATCGGCGCGATCGCATATTTGCGCCAGTTGATAGCGATCGACTAAAGCGTCGGTAAAGTCTGCCCCGGTAATAGTAGCATCGTAGAGTCTGGAGCGAGTTAAGTTTGCTTCTTGCAGAATAGCATTAGTCAGGTTAGCACCATCTAAAGTGACGCGATCAACTAAAGCACCAGTGAGGTTGGCTCCTTCTAGATTTGCTTTGAGTAAAACGCCCTTAGTGAGAATAGCATAGGAAAGGTTTGCACCAGAGAAGTTTGCTCCCCGCATTTCTGCTGCAACAAAAGTACCGCCAGTTAGATCAGCGTTGGAGAAGTCGCGGTTTTGTAAACTCGTATTAGTATAATTGATTGTGTTAATTTGAGCTAATGCTGGTTTTGCCGATACCATCACCCAGAAACAGGCAAGAGTGAGAATCAAAATTATACCGAGTAAGCGTATTAATAGTTTGGGAAGAGTATTTAAAGTAGGCGATCGCATTTTTCCCCCGACATCAATTTAAAACCATTTTATTGGTAGCATTTTCTACCATATCGACATCGTAGATAATTGGAATACCAGTCACAAGTTCCAAATTGCAGACTTCTTCTTGACTCAGGTTGTCAAGTTGTATAACGCACAGTAAAGCCACAAGTTACTTGCAACTATTCTGGAAATAAAAGTGCGATCGCCCACACTCCTAAACTCCACCATGTCAACCAGTACCATCAAATATGAAATTATCTGGGAAAAGTTACCAGATGACTTTGTTTTAGACGACGAACCAGTGGATAACATCAATCAGCCGTCTCTGGCTGCGGCTTTAACTGAAAGCTTGGAAATTAATGGCAAACTACCAACGAATGCGCTGGCTACTACCAACTATGGTATCTGCGCCACTTTAAATCAAAAAATCGTCGTAAAAGCTCCAGACTGGGCATATATACTTGCTATTCGAGTTCCAAGGGAACAAGTTAAGCGCAGTTACACACCTCAACTTCAAGGCGATATGCCAGTTATCGTGATGGAATTTCTCTCGGATACTGAAGGAGGAGAGTATTCGATTAAGCCTACCTACCCCCAGGTAAATGGTTTTTCTATGAACGAGTTTTACAGGTTCCCAACTACGTCATTTTTACACCAGATACGGGGGAATTAGAAGTTTATCAGCTAGATGATTCAGGCAGATATCAGCTACGAGATCCAGATGCAAATAACCTTTACTCGATTGCGCAAATGAATTTATTTTTGGGACAATGGCAAGGAACCAGGGAAAATCGGACGGGTTATTGGTTGAGGTGGTGGAATGAAAACGGTGAATTGCTGCTTTGGGGATCGGAAAAAGCTGAAAGATTAGCCGCACAACTTAGGGCGGCTGGAATTGAACCAGAGGTTTAAGAGATACTACGAATAGTAGCTTAAAGCGTCCTACTAATTAGACTGTTCCCTAGCCCAAGCCCTAACTACTTGGCGAATAGCGCGTCTACCTAAAGAGCGATTTTTATCAATCAATGTAGGAATTTCTTGCACTGCTAGATTGGGAAACACCAGACTGATTTGTGCTTCTTGATATTCCCCATTCTGTAACTGATAGATCTTCAGTTCACCTGAGTCATAGCACCAAATTTCAGGTACTTCCAAACGGGCATAAATGGGAAAGCGATTAAGAGACTTACTAGTAAGATCGATTTCTAGAACTAAATCCGGGGGTGGATCTTGATTTAGGTCAAATTGCAACTTTCCCCGAATTGCAGCTTCATTTTGGAAATAAAAGCAGTTATCTGGTTCTACCCCTGCTAGTCGGCTTTCTCGTTTCCAGGTGGTTGAACCTAAACTTTCATAGTCTAGATCCAGCAAATCACCCAGATCTTTAACTATGTCACTGATGACTTCCTTGTAGTGTTCGTGTTCGGGTAAGGGTGTCATAATTTCCAGAGTACCGCAATCGTAAGCTATACGAGCAGCGCGCTTGTCTCCCAGATCTTTGAGTAGGTTTTCAAACTGTTGCCAACCGATGTTATATAGCACAACCCGATCCGCCCTTTGCATGGTGAGAGACATCAGCCCAGCCTCCAAGATTGACAGAATATTTTTAATTTAGGGTATTAACATTTGTACGAGCGAGTTTAACTGACATACTCTGTTATTGCTAGATATCCAGAATAAACCCGCCGCTACAGAAAAACCTGCTACCTTTTACTTCCATTTCCCCAATGCCAACTATAGGAGTTATGATCGCTGCTAGCTTGAAATAGTTGAGTATTAGTATTCCAGTCTTTGCCCACACGAATTGTTAGGTGAGAATTGAGATCTCCAGTAGCGTCAGCTTCAATGTTGCCTAAACCTAAGACTTTCTGGAGGTTTGTAGCGGCTTCCAAGTTACCTTTTTGGGCAATAATTTCAGTTTGGCGTTGAGAATCTGACCAATCTGAAACTATATATACATTTTCAAAGCCACGCTGTTTGAGGTAGTTAGCGACTTGCTGACTTGTTTGAGGTTTTCCAGAAGCGTTTTGAACGGCAATTTTCAAACTTGTCAGTGCTTTTGGTTTTTGAGCAGCACTAATTGTATATGTACCAAAATATTTGCTCATAATAGAGTCCTGCCCTGGAGTATATATCCAATAGCTGCTGGGGTCTTTACTAAAAGGACTCAGATCGCCAGGTAAAAGCAGCATCTGCAAATTCTCCGGCTTGAGTGCGACAGCAAAATTAGCGATCGCCATAATTTCCTCTGGACTCAGATTCGTTTCAACATATGTTTGCATAATCCGGGCGATTTGAGGTAAACGCGGTAGCACAGCGGGGCTGGTGAGGCGATCGCGTAATGCTTTAAGTAACACTTGTTGACGCTGCACTCGACCCAAATCTCCTGATGGCGAAGTGCGGAAACGAGCAAATTGTTCTGCTTGTTCCCCATTCAAAGTCTGCCACCCTTGCATTAGATCGATCTGCAACTTTTGCGTTGCATCCTGATACAACATCCGTTGAGGAACAAAGATTTCCACACCACCGAGTCGATCTACTAACTGTTGCAGCGCATCGGTAGTAATGCAAACATAGCGATCGATGGGGACATTGTTCAAAGTCTTGCTAACTACCCGCGCCGCTAGAGTGGGGCCGCCAAGGGAATTAGCCTGAGAAATCTTGCCAAGTCCAATATTGGGTAATACGACTTGGCTATCTCTGGGAATGGAAAGAACTCGAATCGATTTGCGATCCGGATCTAGTCGCAGCAACAGCATAGTATCACTAGTGCCTTTTGTAGCTGCTGGGGAATTATTCCAGACACCTGGATCGCTTTGAATGCCCATGACCAGAATATTAACTGGACGGGAGAGATGATAGGGCAAGCCGTTGCTTAAGAAAACACTGCGCTGCGAATTAGCTTTGTCTGAGGATAACTGTTTTAATGTATAGCGATCGCTCCAAATTGGCGTAAGAAGTGCGAACGATGCCCCCAATAGTAAAGATACATTAGTCACGCCGATCCAAAACATTAGACGGTTCCGGGTCATCTGAAACCATAACCACCGCCGCAGAAACAGTAGATTCCGTCGGATCTCGAACAGCGATCGCTTAACCTCTACTTCATTCAGTTGCTGCCTGAAGTGCTTATCAACTCGTCCTACTACCTTAAACACAGCATTTTTACCCCATACGCCAAAACCTAAAGAAATCTTAATCTAAGCAAATGTTATTGCCATTAGCTTAGAGCAAAGTAAACTCGAAAGCAGACTTAGCAATTTATAGATTAATTATGAATAGTTCTCTGATTCCTGTAATTTTGGCTGGCGGTAAAGGGGAACGTTTTTGGCCCCTCAGCCGCAAACATCATCCCAAGCAGTTTTTAAGTTTGGATGGTAGTGGTAAAAGTTTACTGCAAGCAACGGCTGACCGTCTCCTGCCACTAGCTGGAGATTGGCAAAATTTATGGGTGGTAACGTCAAGCCAACTAGCAGCGGGAGTACAGGAACAGCTACCTCAATTGCCAGTCAAAAATTTGTTAGCAGAACCAGAAGGACGAGATACAGCCCCAGCAGTGGCTTGGACTACGCTGGAAGTTGCAAAGCGTTATGGGGAAGATGCAGTAGTCGGGTTTTTCCCTGCAGATCCTTGGATTGGAGATCTAGAAGGATTTCAACAAACCCTGCGGGCTGCAACTGAACTAGCGGCAAAGGAAAAGGCGATCGCCACTTTGGGAGTAAAACCGAGTTATCCATCCACAGGCTACGGCTACATTGAGCAAGGAGAACCTTCAGGGATTTTTGGTGATTTACCAGTCTACCGCGTTAACCGCTTTACCGAAAAACCTAATCGTGAGACAGCCGAAGAATTTTTGGCAACAAATCGATTTAGCTGGAATAGCGGGATGTTCATCTTTCGGGCGGGTGTGGTGTTAGAGGAACTGCGTACTCATGCGCCGGAAATCATTAACCTTCTGGAACAACAAGGCACAGCAGCCTACTCGCAATTACCCAAGATCAGTATTGATTATGCCTTGATGGAAAAGACTAAGCTTGCTTATGTCTTACCCGCAGATTTTGGTTGGGACGATTTGGGAGATTGGAACGCGATTTACCGCTTATTGAAAGGAGATACTCCTAACGTAGAAGTAGGTAATCATGTCGGTTTAGATACCCAGAATTCACTGATTTATAGTACTGATGATGAGAATGTGGTGGTGACGATTGGTTTGGAAGATATAGCAATTGTGCGCGATCGCAACGTCACTCTTATAGTCAAAAAAGACCGCACTCAAGAGATCAAGCAAGTACTCAAACTCTTGCAAGATCACCCTAAATTTAACAATCTTTTATAAGCAGCGATTTAAGGATGAAGGGCAATTCATAATGCGCGCGATCGCAATTTCTCATTCACACTTCACACTAGAGACGCGATATATCGCGCCTCTACATTACTTCACTCAAGACGTAGCACTGCTAAGTCTCACACTTCAACCGTTAGTCTTTCCCCTACTCTAGACAGAAGAAATCAGTAGCTGTTTAGAATAACAAGGTAACTGGCGATAAGTTGGAAGCTGTATATAGTTATCCCCTGCTGTTTATCGCTTACCTTTCATCCTTCATCCTAGCCTCCGGCAAGGGCGAAGCCCTTCATTCTTCATCCTTTCTCTTACCTATTACCCAACTGTGTTTCTAACTCAAACTACTTCTCGTCAAAGAGAAATCATTGAAGTTTTCCTCCGCAACGGCTGGGATTATATGCGACGGCTACTAACTGGGGGTAAAACTGACGAACCCCAATTACCCACACCAGCCGTTTTACGCAATATTCTGGTGGATTTAGGCCCTGTTTATGTCAAACTAGGTCAACTGATGTCTACCCGCCCAGATCTTCTACCAGCAGCCTACATTGAGGAACTGTCAACCCTGCAAGATGAAGTCCCTCCAGTCGCTTGGTCAGAAGTTGAAGTGGTGATCCGCAAACAATTGCCACGCCCTTTAGAAGAAACATTTTCTCAAATCAATTTTCAGGCTGTGGCGGCAGGTTCGATCGCCCAAACCCATCGTGCTACATTAGCAGACGGTCGAGAAGTTGCCCTCAAGGTTCAACGCCCTGGAATTGATGCCACTGTTGCCCAGGATATCGCCTTGATTCAAGGTATTGCTGACTTAGTGGCACGAACTGAGTTTGGGCAAAGTTACGAAATTAAATCTATAGCTGACGAATTTTGCAAGGCATTAGAAGCTGAGCTTGATTTTACTAGAGAAGCTGGTTTTGCCGACCAGTTACGGCTTAATTTATCGACCAGTCGCTGGTTCGATCCCACGCAGTTGGTAGTAGCTGGAATTCATTGGGATTTAACTACAGAAAAGTTGCTGGTGATGGATTGGTTGGATGGAGTACCACTACTTGCAGCAACTTTTAATAGTGATGAGAATGGGCAAGATCCCGATCTAAAGCGACGAGAAGTTACTACTCTACTATTCCGTGCTTTCTTTCAGCAGCTTTATATTGATGGATTCTTTCACGCTGACCCCCACCCAGGCAATATCTTTTATCTACGCGATGGACGGGTAGCGTTGTTAGATTGTGGCATGGTGGGACGGCTTGACCCTCGCACTCAACAGATTTTGACAGAGATGTTGTTAGCGATCGTCGATATAGATGCTCAACGGTGCAGTCAATTAACACTGCAATTATCAGATTCTGCCCAACCAGTAATTTTATCTCGGTTGGAAAATGACTATGACCGGATGTTGCGCAAGTATTATAACTTGAATCTGTCGCAAATTAATTTCAGTCAAATAATTTATGAACTACTGCAAGTCTGCCGTAACAACAAAATTCGGCTGCCAGCGAATATGGGTTTGTATGCCAAAACTCTAGCTAATTTAGAAGGAGTAGCGCGTCAGTTTAATCCCGAAATTAATTTCCTCGATGAAGTTAAGCCTTTGCTGACAGATTTGTTTAGACGACAATTATTAGGCGATCGCCCATTACAATCTCTTTTAAGAACGGCGCTGGATCTCAAAAGTCTCTCTTTACAATCTCCCCGCCAAATCGAACTGTTATTAGATCGAGTTACTTCTGAAACTTTGCAGTGGAATTTATCGCTGCGAGGTTTAGATGGCTTGCGTCGCACTCTCGATGATTCCGCCAATCGTCTTTCTTTTAGCGTCTTGGTAGGTTCGCTGATTATGGGGGCGGCGATTATCTCCTCCAAAGCACAAACAACTGAGTTGTCTTGGCTCAGCAGTTCGCTGTTTGCCGTAGCAAGTCTACTTGGATTGTGGTTAATTTTTAGTATTCTTCGCTCTGGGCGATTGAGATAAGCAGGCAATGTAAACTAGCGAGTAATCGTTGCTTTGTGACAAATTGTGAAAGATTCAGAACAAACAACACCTCCATATGGTAGTGATTTAAAACAAAAAAGAAACTGGTATAGCGAAGTAGCAGACGCATACAATAAGGCAAGACCCCGCTATCCTCAAGAGTTAATTTGTCGCGCTGTTGAGTTAGCCCAACTTCCTGCGGACGCAATTATTCTTGAGGTGGGATGCGGCCCTGGGACTGCGACTGTTGAGTTTGCTCAATTAGGCTTCAGGATGGTTTGTCTTGAGCCAAGTCAGTCAGCTTGCTTTCTGGCGCGGCAGAATTGCTTGCAGTATCCAGCAGTAGAGATTAAAAATACCACTTTTGAAGAGTGGGAGCTAGAGGCTGAGAAATTCAACGCTGTTATAGCAGCAAGTTCTTTTCATTGGATTCCATCTGAGATTGGGAATCCAAAAGCTGCTGCTGCACTGCAAGATAATGGTTCTCTGATTTTGCTATGGAACAAGGAACCTCAACCACCATATGAAGTTTACCAAGCATTAAATGAAGTCTATCAGGCTCAAGCTCCATCGCTGGCACGATATGAAGATAGGGAAACTCAAGAAGAGATCCTCAGAGGGCTGGGACAGAATATGATTAATTCAGATCTGTTCAAAGGCTTAGTGTACGAACATCTGGCGTGTGAAGTCACCTACACCATCGATGACTATCTAATGCTTTTGAGTACTTTATCACCGTACATTGCACTAGAGCCGCAGAAGCGGAATTCTTTGTTTGACAGTTTGAGGGAAGTGCTTGAGAGAAACTGCTTTAGGAGTTTTCAGTGTTTTTATATCTCAGCTTTTCACATTGCCCAAAAAGTATAGTCCTTTCCCACCTTAAGATTTCCTATTGACGTAGACGCGCAGCGGCTTTTCGTAGGGTTTCGCCCTTCCCGAAAAGTAGTGTACCGCCAAGAAACCTTCACGTAGCGATAGCATCCCGAAGAGGAGTGTAGCGTAGCATTTAGAACGCGGGGAAAGAAATAGATAATTTAAGGCGGGAAGGAAGTAGTTCATTTCTGAATAAAAAGACGCTCCCACACCTTTTTGGCTTAGTTGAGGAAATCTTCTAAATGAAGGATAGAACAGAAATCGAGGAATACAAACAGCAAGTAATTGCTGATTTCAATGCGAGAACTAATTATGACAACGATTTCCGCTATCGTTTTGCTAATCCTCTGATTGAGTTAGCGCAACTGCAACTAGGACAAAACGTGTTGGATGTGGCAACTGGTACTGGTATACTAGCGATCGCATCTGCCCAAATCGTCGGTTCTGAAGGTAAAGTCGTCGGAGTCGATATCTCTTCTGGGATGCTGAACCAAGCGCGGCGAAAAATAGCAGCAGCTGGTTTACAAAATATCGAACTAATCGAAGCAGATGCAGACTATCTCAATTTCGATGATGAAAGTTTCGATGCGATTTTGTGTTCAAGTGCGATCGTTTATCTCACAGATATTCCCACTACCTTACAAAAGTGGTATCGCTTCCTTAAACCAGGTGGAATTGTAGCCTTTTCTTGTAATGCTCAAACAGCCTTTACTGCATCTATCGTGTTCAGAGTAAAAGCAGAGAATTATGGGATTTCAATTCCCAACCCCAACGAAATTCTTGGTACTCCAGAAAAATGCCAAAACCTGCTACAGCAAGCAGGCTTTAAAGACATTAAAGTAGTGACAGAACAGTTTGGCTTTTAAGTGGATGTGCAGAATTAATTACTCACTTAAGAGTTAAAATTTGACAAAATAGAGTTGCAGCGATTATGTGTTTACCACCATGCAGTTCATGCGTGAGTTGAATCCCGAAACGCTCCAGTTACTCCAACGACTCTATCGACAAAGCCGACATCATCAAGTACGGCAACGAGCACACTGTCAAATTTTGACTACCCAAAATTTGACAACAGCTCAATTGCTCGGCATCTTTGGTGTGACTCGAAAGACACTCTACAACTG
>DATNQH010000195.1:0-56889 GCA_036704105.1 Leptolyngbyaceae cyanobacterium
CTAAATTTTACCGTTTAATTTACATTTTGCGAAGGATAACAGGGCGGAATGCATTTTTTGAAATCTTTCAAAAAATAGATTTATCCCCATCTCAGGCAACTTAATTCATCGCTACAAAACTACATGAGAAAGATTTCCTGGCTCTAAGCAACAACAAAAGTCCTCCTAGTTGAAGAATCAACCAGGAGGACTGAACATAACCAAGAGACTACTAAGGGTTATTGGGGATGAGTCTACCACAAGGATAGGTGGCTACGGGTTGCTCGGCTACATTTTCAGCCATAGCAGCGGGAATTTTCTCGCTTGGCTGAGTTTTGGCGGCAAGATAATCTGCCTTAAGTTTTTCTAGCATTTCTTCTTTGCGATCGCACAGTCGTTTTAACTGCCGGGGTGGGCATTGATCGAGGATATATGCTGTTACCAGCGGTAGCGCGATCGTGCTATCGGTATAACAAACAACTGTACTGGGTAACTCTTCTGGATCGATTTTGCCCCAGCTAACCGCTTCGCTGGGTGTTGCCCCTGATAAGCCGCCAGTATCTGGACGCGCATCAGTAAACTGAATAAAGTAATCGTGTCCGCGTTCTTCTAAGCCCAATACTTCATGAATTTGGGGTTGAGTTTGCAATAAGAAGTTTTTAGGGCTGCCACCACCGATAATTACAGCAGCACTTTTACCGTCTGTTTCTCTGGCATTATAGGCGATCGCAGCTGTCTCGTTCACGTCAATTGATGGATCTAACACTAACTTCGATCCCTCTAGCGATAAAGCCGCTACGTTCATCCCAATCGAACTATCGCCTGGAGAAGATGTATAGATAGGAACTCCGCATTCATAAGCTGTAGCTAAAAGACAAGAATGCTCCACTCCTACTTGCTTTTCTACTTCCCGCACATATTTACCCAGCAAGTAGTGAAATTCTGCTGTTCCCATGCGCTTTTGAAAAGGTTCTGCTTGAAGGATTTTGCGGATGAAAGCATCTGTCTCTAGTAGGACATCGTAGCCAAAAATAATGTCATAGATCCGAATTGTGCTTTCCTGGCGCAGTTTTACATCATCTAGAAACGGATTACCCTTATAGAGTTCAAACCCCAACCCATAATGCATATCGTGGTAAAGATTAGCACCAGTGCTAATCATCCAGTCGATCGCACCATGACGAATCAATGGTGCTAGGGCTGAAACTCCAAATCCAGCAGGTGTCATTGCTCCCGATAAGCTGACTCCGACTGTCACGCCTTCTTGTATCACTTCTTTACTTAGCAACTGGCAGATTTCCCGCAGTCGTGCCGAGTTATAGGCGGTGAAGTAATTATCGATTAAATCGACTACGCTAATTTCTGCGGTTATGGGAACGGGGCTGATTTTATTGCTGGGCAGTCTTGACATTTTTTCACTCCAACCAGAATGATTAGTAGATACGCCGATCTAATCTAGCGATGTTTTCATCATTTGTTTTACTGCCTTGAGAAAGCAATCGTATGCGGTTGGGCTAAAGCAAACGAGTATTACTTGTTGTAGAGAATTATTACTTTGTAGAAAAGCTTGAATTTCAGCAGTGGCAATTTGTGCGGCTCGTTCGAGGGGAAATCCATACACGCCCGTGCTAATGGCTGGGAAAGCAATGGTTTCAATTTGGTATTGTTCCGCGATCGCCAAACAGCTACGATAACAACTAGCTAAAAGTTCATCCTCATTGCGAGCGCCTCCTGACCAAACTGGCCCAACGGTGTGAATCACCCATTTTGCTGGTAGATTATAGCCTTTAGTAATTTTGGCTGCACCAGTTTCACAACCTCCAAGCTGCCGACATTCTGCTAAAAGTTGCGCTCCAGCTGCACGGTGAATTGCTCCATCAACACCACCACCACCCAGTAGGGAGTTATTGGCAGCATTGACAATTGCATCAACCCTTTGCTGAGTAATATCACCTTGGATAACCATTATTCTGTTTTGCATCATCTTTTCCCTTGTCCCGCCCATCTGTCCAACCTTCCTGACGACAGAATATAACTCTGTATGAGTTAAATAATTTGGCTCATTCTATTATTGATAAATGCTTTAGCGCTGCCAGTTTAGTAACAATGAATTCTCATCCCAACCCTAACGAAATGGAAACTACGAGTGATGTAGCTGCAAGAGAGTCTTCATCTCTCACAGATGAACAGTATCGCCAGAAGATGCAGCGGCGGAAGCAAGTGCAGTCGGAGCGAGTCGCTAAAGCATCGCAAGAAAAAGGCTTAATAATAGTTAATACAGGTAACGGCAAGGGCAAAACTACGGCAGCTTTAGGCATGGTAATGCGATCGCTCGGTCATGGCTATCAGGTAGCGATCATTCAATTCATCAAAGGAGCTTGGGAACCCGCAGAAAAAGCCGTCCTTAGCCAGTGGGAATCGCAACTCGTGTTTCATGCGATGGGCGAAGGCTTTACTTGGGAAACCCAAGATAGAGAGCGAGATATCCAAAAAGCGAATCAGGCTTGGAACAAGGCATTAGAATATATCCGCAACCCAGATTTCAAGCTAGTACTGTTAGATGAAATCAATGTCGCCCTCAAACTTGGCTATTTAGAAGTTAATGATGTTTTGGCTGGACTAGAGCAAAAACCTGCAAATTCTCACGTAATTCTCACAGGTAGAGGCGCACCTGCTGCTTTAATTGAACGAGCCGATTTAGTCACAGAAATGACATTAATTAAGCATCCCTTCCGCGAACAAGGTGTCAAAGCACAACCCGGAATTGAGTTTTGAAGCTAGATTTGCCCTCGTTACGAGGCAATCGCCTCGTAACGAAACATAGAAGCAGAGCCTCATTTATTTATTCTTGATAATTACTTTTACAAGCTGCCAAGATCTGCTTGTCATTTTCATTTACATTTGATAATTGGTAATAATTTTGTAGTGCTACTGAATATTGAGATGATACTTGCTCGTATTGCGCTCCAATTTGCGAACTATCACTAGCTGTAGCTACTTGTGGAGCATTTTGAGCATCGGCAATAGAATCAGAATAAGGAGTTGAACCAGCATCCCCAGCAATTGTTAAATCTAATTTTCCTGCTACCAGCGAGCCTTGAAAACAATTAAACTCGGATTGCGGTAGGTAAAATGCACCCGTTACTTTACCTTGGCGCACTTCAAACACCATATATTCTTGACCAATTTGATTTGGTTGTTGCGACTGACCATATAAATAAATACCGTTTTTTTTCGGCATTTTACCTTTGAAAATATTATTTTCTGCCGCTGAAGTTGCTACCGCAAAAGCAGCATTAGTTGAAGATTTTAATTCTTTAGCTATACTTTGCTTAGCTTCAATTCCATTAATTCCTGTTAATAATAGTAAGCTTGTCAAGGTTAATTTAAAACTTGTATAAATGGGTGAATATAACTTATTTATAAATTTAACTCTATGCATTTTTATATTCCTCTTTTTATCCCTCTTATAAAAGACTGAGCTTATATAGCTCTATCTCAGCACAGTCAATGTGAGTCGAGCATCGGGGGAAAGACTGAGATCGAAAATTTGATACTCTGCTTTTATCCCTATTATTGCGGGTGATAGCAATCTTTATTTAGCTCAAATATACCTTTCATGACTGAGTGCAGTACTCTACCTATGGAAGCAACAGATGTTCTGTACACCCGCTTTCAGAATTGAAATTGTTTCCCTCTTTATTCCTTCCAAGCTCAGCCTGAAAGATGTGGAATAAAAAATGCCTCCTAATTTTGTCAGGAGGCATTTTTACTATAGATTTATCAGGGAGCCGTCAAACTCCTAAATATTGATTTTATTTTGAGAATACACGCTTCGCCACCTATAAACAATTGTAATATAAGATACAGACAAATTGCCCTAGTATTCGGGACAAATTTTTTTCAGGTGGGCGAAGCTCGGTATTACACCGTAGCCCCGGATTGCCCACCCTACAATTAGCTAGCAATATACTCCTGCACGTTCGCCCGCCGACGGCGTAGATGAGCAAGAGCTTGATGCTCTAGTTGGCGTACCCGTTCGCGGCTGAGGTTGAGTCTTTCGCCTACTTTAGCTAAGGATAGTTCGTTACCATCTTGCAAACCAAAGCGCAAACTCAAAACTTCTCGCTGTTGGGGTGTTAATTCAGACATTAGGGTATCTAAGTCATTGCGCAAGGATTCTTGCGTCATGTAATTTTCTGGAGATGGGCCTTCATCTTCCAGCAGATCTTGCAATTCCGTATCTTGGTTGTCACCGACGCGGACATCAAGTGACACTGGTTGACGGGCAAGATTTAGATACTCCCTAATCTGGGCAGGATCTAGTTCCAAAGCTTCGGCAATCTCAACTGATGTGGGGCTACGGCCTAGTTTTTGAGCTAGTTCTCGCTGCACTTTCTTGATCTTGTTGAGCTTTTCTGTGATGTGAATTGGCAAACGGATCGTGCGGGCTTGCTGTGCGATCGCACGAGTTATTGCTTGGCGAATCCACCAATAAGCATAAGTCGAGAACTTATAACCACGAGTGGGATCGAATTTCTCAACTCCCCTCTCTAGCCCCATTGTACCTTCTTGGATCAAGTCCAAAAACTCCATGTTGCGCTTCTGGTACTTCTTGGCAATGGCTACAACCAAGCGCAAGTTCGCCTCAATCATCTTTTGCTTAGCGCGCTGACCGCGATGCACAGTCTGTTGTAATTCGTTCTCTGGCATCTTGACATGGGCAGCCCAATCGCTTAAACTCGGTTCGCTATGCTGTTTCTTAGCCAAAGCTTCTTTAGCTTCCAGCAGCGACATCATTTGTTGCACCTGCTTCCCATAAACAATTTCTTGTTCACGAGTTAGCAGTGGCACACGACCAATCTCGCGCAGGTAAGTGCGCACCATATCAGCCGTGAATCTGGTATTGTTGGGTTCGGTAGTAGCAGTGATATTAGCAGTGGCCATTGGTGCGTCGTTTACTCCGTAAACAAATAAATGCTTGAATTGAAGGCGGCTGTGGAAAAGCTATTAGCTGGCTTTAACAGGAGGTTAACTAAATATTTGGGGAAACTACATCCGACAGAAGTTGTAGAGACGCTAATGCGTTGGGAATGTTTCCCCAAACCGCCCAAGTTAACTATCTGTTCATTGAACTACCGTTAGCTCTAATTGCGGTTCAAAAAAGCCTGGATATTATTTTTTGAATGAAAATGAAGTCATTATGAGTTTATCTTTTCTCATTTTATGCCAAAGCTTAAAACTCGTAAAGTCCTAGCTTGGGGTCGCTTGGCATTGAGACTGGGTAAATTGATTGTTCACTTTTACCGTTACCAAAGGCTATTTAGCTCACTTGTTATATGATGACACCCTTAGCCCTGAAGCAGTTACCGGAAACCCGAACTATTTGAACGGCAATAATGGTGTAGATACCGAATAAGAGGCAGGGGGGACAAGGGGACAAGGGGAAACTCAAAACGAACCACTCACCACTCATCACTCGCTACTCGTCACTCCTTAGAAGCCCAGATCCATTTTGGCTAATTCAGCGGCGGCGAAGACTTCGGCATCTGA
Organism: Leptolyngbyaceae cyanobacterium; assembly: GCA_036704105.1. Classification (GTDB taxonomy): domain Bacteria; phylum Cyanobacteriota; class Cyanobacteriia; order Cyanobacteriales; family Chroococcidiopsidaceae; genus Chroococcidiopsis. The sequence goes on from DATNQH010000195.1 coordinate 5,533, forward strand.
TTTTTCTTCCCAAGCAACATCACCGATTTCGGTATAGAATTTTTCATCATAAGGTCGTGTTCTGACCACAACGGGCATAGGTACGGCGTGGCCTAAGATTAAGGCTTGTTGTTTGGAATCAAGTTTAGCTAGTACCGATCGCAGGCTTTGCCCTCCAGATACTCCGGTAAAGATAGCGTCAATGTCTTTTTCGTCATTAAGTAAGGCAGTGATGCGAGTGCCAACTTGAGACATGACTTCATTATCAATGCCGGAGGGGCGTTGATCTACTACTAATAGGGTAACGAAGTATTTACGCATCTCACGCGCGATCGTGCCAAAGATAGTTTGTCGAACTGTGGCAGAATCGAGGAAACGATGGGCTTCTTCAATTGTGATTACCAATGGCTGGGGGCGATCGCTTGGATTTTTCGTCTGCAAAAACTGTTCTGCCTTGAGAACGTAATGCTGGTGAATACGGCGGGAAATTAAATTAGTTGCCAGCATATACGACAGCATATTCGATTGAGATCCGAACTCAATTACTACGTGCTTACCCGCTGTCAAAGATTCTAAAATTTGACTAATGTAATTGCGCGGACAAACAGGGCGCATATATTTAAGTTCGCCTAGGCGGTTCAGCTTACGCTGTAATGCCATAATCGAGGACTTGTTACCCCGTTTCTCTTCACAGAACATTTGAATTTCCTCATTAGTCATGCTTAACAACTGACTAATCCAGGCATCGCCAAACTCATTTCGCAGAATGATGGCATTTTCTAAACTTGCTTCAGATAGATTTAACTCATCTCGTACCAACATGATGTCTTCGACATCGATTTGGTCGTAGCTGAGATAAAGTTCCTGCGCATCCCGCACACCCCGCCGCTTAGTGGATGCCGGATCGAGTGTATAAATTTGCACTTGACCGGGAAACAACTGGCGCAAACCTTTAACTGTGCTGAATTGTTTTCCCTCACGTACAGCTTCCCAGCCATATTCTGAGTGCATATCAAAAATTAGGTTAACTGCTGCCTGTTTGCGGATAATGCCACATAGCAGTAGTCGGGTGAGAAAAGATTTGCCAGTACCAGATTTCCCAAAAACGCCGTTACTGCGTTCCACAAAGCGGTCTAAGTCAATGCAAATCGGCACATCCATATCAAGCGGTTGACCGATCGCAAAGTTGCGGCGGTGAGGATCGTCTTCCCAGCCGAATACTGCGCGAAAATCTCGTTCGCTGGCATCATAAACTTGACTGAAGTGGCTGGGAATCGTCTTGACTGGCATCAACTCCATATTGCTGCTGCTTTGGGGTTGAAACGAGCCTAAGCTTGTATCCGATGCGGGTGAGTCATGAGACTTGCCGTTTGTCTCAAACAGAGGTTCATCCGATTCGGGAGTAAACATCAACATTGGGGTGAGGTCGATCGTGCCATAGGTGCCACTACCCGCCAACACATCCCGCAAAAAATCATCATTGGGGTTAGGAGGGTTGGAGACAATCCGGTTACTGGATGTCCCTAGCGCTACGTCTGTAAGCATACAGAAGAAACGCGATCGCACTCCCTCCACCACCAAAAACTTGCCTACCCGCATATCTTCAACTGAGACATCCGGGTGTAGACGCACTTCTAAACCCTGACTGAGAGAGCCTTGTGTAATTGAGCCTAAAGGCTGCTCCGAATTCATAGCATTCTTGCGCGAGATCCCTTGGCTTATCTTATAGTGACTAGCGGCTAGTGGCTAGAGCGATTTTGGATTTTAGATTTTAGATTTTGGATTTAAATCTAAAATCTAAAATCTAAAATTGGCTTAGTCAATATTTATCGATGTGGGTGCGGAACCAGTTGTACTATATCCAGTTATTGGTTTGCGATATTCGGTATAAAGGCGATCGCGCCAATTGAAAAACGGTTCGTAAGCCATGCTGTCAGCTAATCCTGGTATTCCTTTTCCCCTTACCGCTTCTGGTAGTTCTAGATACGGCCCGTTTGGAAACTTAATCAGCATGGATAAGCCAGCTACTGCTAAATCTGCTAATGTCGGTTGATCGCCAACTAAGTAAGGGCGATTTGATAGCAGTAATGATAATGCTTCTAAGTCTTGCTTCAAATCTGTCATGGCTGACTTCAGCACTTCTGGGCTATATCCCACCCCAAAACCTAGAACTCTGAGCAAATCGCTGGGAATAACTTCGACTAAATTCTTGAGTAGATCGGGTGTAGTGGTTGGTAAGAGGGACTTGCGAAAGTTTTGATCTTGACTAATTGCGCCAAATAGGGCTTTGCGACTTTTGATTCCGATTGATTCATCCGCCCATTCTTCGATCAGCAAACAAAGTCCCCGTTCTTGTGGATCTGTGGGAATGATGGGACGATCGGGATAGGAGCGATCAAGATACTTAGCAATTTCAGTCGAATCTGCTACAAAGCGATCGCCATCTTTAAGTACGGGGACTTGTCTTTGACCCGTTATCCGGAATAAATCCACTTGTCCTATGCCGGGTGTTACCTCAATTTTGCGGTATGGCAATCCTTTGTAGTCTAGAATTAGCCGTACTTTTTCTGAATATTGAGACAATTCAAATTGGTATAACTCCAGCATTTTGTCTCTCCTTATACTAGTACGTGAGAATTTGCAAATTAGGCCAATCGAGCAGCTAGTAATACTGCTAATATTGGCAGTATTTCTGTTTGCGCGCTCAAAAAAGGCAATTTATTTAAGATAGCTGTTATTTGTTAAAAATTAATTATTTTTGCGCGATCGCCTGTCATTTATTTTTTATTTTTATCGAGAGAATAGATAAATGTGAGTAGTGCAAATTTACCACTTAATACTTATGACTGTACGAGTGGGTTTACACACCAAATTTATTGCTTTGCAGTCAGGTTTGTTAAACCCACCCCTGCTGACGTTGGCAGCTAATAACTCTTTGCTAATTGCTAATTACTTAATTAAAATATTTTCTCCAAAATAATACTCCCCCAGTGTAGTTTCCGGGGGAGAACAAGCAATATTTACAGTTCAACAATTTCTATTATTTGTTATGTAAATTACGCGGTACGGCGTGTAATTAATCCCCAGATGAAAAGTAGAATGATTGCACCAAGAACTGAGAAGATAATACTGGGGAGGCTAAAAGCTCCTGCTGACGCTGCTGCTGCACCAGCTGCCCCTGGTAACAAGGTTTGACCTAGCCAGCCTCCAACTAATGCACCTAAAATACCAAGAATGATTGTTGCTAGAATTCCACCACCTTGATGACCGGGAAAAATAGCTTTAGCAATAGCTCCGGCAATCAGTCCTAAAGCAATCCAAGCAATTATATTCCACATAGTTTTAATTCCTTATTTCACCTTACTTGCTTTACATTGTATAAGTTATCACTTCGAGTCTTTTCGCTTCCTCTACCGAAGGTGGTAACTTGAAGGAAACCTAAAGGAATATAAATGATTAATTCAATGGAATATTAACTTTAGGAATCACTTATAAACTTACCACTTTATATTTCACTTAGGTTCTGCCTGTAGCAGTAACAAAATTGTTTGGCGTAATCAAAGTAGCTATTTCGATAAAGCTAATTTTTAAGGCATAAATATCAATGACTTTTTGGAAATGTAACTTTTTGCTCGTAGTGACCTTAGTTGGTAAAAATTTGTCTGCATGGTAACAATGGAGTGCGATCGCCCTCCGCATTCATCGGCGATCTCCTAACGTGGGAACTAATCTCCTAGCCCCGCGTCAAATTAAATACCAAAAGCCACATCTAACGATAAGTAAATAAAAATATCCTTTAGAAGACTAAATTGATTAATTGGGTTTGAGTTATATTTTGATGACTTGAGCCGATATCATTTCTATGTTTTGAGTTGCAGCTCTCTCCTGGAGGTAATGTGGCATTTTGGCAATTAAATCTACTTGTCAAAATTAAGACATTGTGAGGAGGCGATCAGCTATAAGTAGATTTGATTGTTTCTCACCTATAAGTATTTCTAAAGTTTGATTTTTGTGAAAGTTGTCAGACTGGCTGATTGGAAATGTTATAAAACTTAAAACTTTCGGAATTAATAGAGGAAAGCAAAAGTGAGGAAAGTACAAAACTATTTGCTCAAGCTATTGGTTAGCTTGGTAGGAATGCTAGGTGCTAGCATCCTGATTGGCTATCCAGCAGGAGCGCAACAGCCAACAGGAGCAACTAATCCTAGACCTAGTATTTTTAACGAACCTCCGTATAATCGTTCTCGCACACCAGCACCAACCCCAGGAGCAGAAACCACTAGCCCCTCTGAACCATCACCTCAGACAGAACCTACTACCCCAGCACCAGCTCCAGGAACAGCACCCACAACTCCAGCACCAACCCCAGGAGCATCTCAACCCTCAAACGAGAATGTCGTAGCTCTAGCTGCATCGAATGATTCTTTCAAAACTCTCACAGCAGCTTTAAAAGCAGCAGGCTTGACAGAAACTCTTTCAGGAAAAGGGCCCTTCACGATTTTTGCCCCTACGGATGCAGCATTCGCAGCTTTACCCCAAGATGCGCTGCAAGAGTTGTTGAAGCCAGAGAATAAGGACATACTAGTCAAAATCCTGAGTTACCACGTAGTTCCAGGTAATGTCACATCTGGCGATATCAAATCTGGCGAAGTCAAAACAGTTGAAGGTGCCCCAGTCAACGTTCAAGTTGATTCTGCTAAAGCTGTGACATTAAATAATGAAGCCAAGGTTGTGCAGCCAGATCTTAAAGCCAGTAACGGTGTAATTCATGCAATTGATAAAGTGATGTTGCCCCCCGACTTATAGGCTACCTCTAGACTATAAACATAGGACCTGCTCGAAGAAATGGGCTTGTATTAATGGCTTAATCAGATAAATCCCGTTCAAATTTCTGTTTGAACGGGGCTTTTTTATGACTGATACTATTGAGTTTTATAACTGCTAGATTTTAAAATATGAAATGTTTGCAGGCTGTAGTTTCTAAAATCAAAAATCAAAAATCAAAGCCAGGTATAAAGGCTGCTTAATGTACTATCCACCTAGCATCAGAAACAATACAAATTATTCGATACTTTTTGATGATAGGTTTAATCGCTTCTACTACTCGATGCTTTTGGTCTTCTGTATAGATACTCATCACATATCCATTAGTGAGAGCCTCTGTTTCTAAATCGTCAATAACTCTTCCTCTATCATGCTTACCTGTAACATCACTATTGCTATATGAATATCAGTCTCTGCACGATCGCTAAAAATGAAGAAATAGCACTACCTAAATGTCTTAGTAGTGTTAAAGATGTTGTTGATGAAATGGTAGTTTTAGATACAGGTTCAACTGATCGCACTGTAGATATTGCCAAACAATTTGGCGCAAAAATTTACCATTTTGAATGGTGTAATGACTTCAGTATTGCCCGCAATCAAGCATTGAAATATGTTACGGGAGACTGGGTTTTGGTGTTAGATGCAGATGAAACTTTGGCACCAGAAATTGTGCCACATTTGCAGCAAGCAATAAAGTGCGATCGCTACCTAGTAATTAACCTACTACGAGAAGAAGTTGGCGCGGCACAATCTCCTTATTCTTTGGTTTCACGTCTTTTCCGCCGTCACCCAGATATTTGTTTTTCCCGCCCTTATCATGCGTTGATAGATGATAGTGTTTCCCAGATTTTGACTCAAGAACTCGATTGGCAAATCGGTTATTTACCAGCAGTAGCAATTTTGCATTCTGGGTATCAACAAAATGTGATCGCCTCCAAAGATAAATTTGCCCAAGCAGCAAAGACAATGGAAGGCTTTTTAGCCGATCATCCCACCGATCCTTATGTATGTAGCAAACTGGGCGCATTATACGTTCAATCTGGGAAGATAGAACCAGGAATTGAATTGTTAGAAAGAGGACTTATTGCTAACTCAGTCAATGCCCAAATTCTCTACGAACTTCACTATCATCTTGGCATTGCTTATAGTAAACTGCAGAATTTTTCACAGGCAAAAGCGAGTTATAAAACAGCAATTCAGTTAGATATTTACCCGATGCTTAAACTAGGATCTTACAACAATTTAGGCAACCTGCACCGAGCAACTGGGGATTTAATCAAAGCGAAAACAGCTTATGAAATAACTTTACAGATCGATCCTAATTTTGCTGCTGGTTATTACAACTTAGGAATAACTTTAAAGGCAATGGGGCAATTTTTAGAAGCGATCACCGCTTATAAACAAGCAATTGAGTTGAATCCCAGCTACGCCGAAGCATATCAAAATTTAGGGGTAGTCCTGCTGAAACTTGGTAAGGTCACAGAAGGTTTGGCAGCATTTAGACAGGCGATCGCACTTTATCAAAATTATAATTTAGCCGGGGCAAATCGCTTACGCCAAAGTTTACAAGGTATGGGTTTTGCTGTTTAATCTAGTAGGGTGGGCATTGCCCACGATAGTTTTATAAATTAGCTTTTAATTGACGTGATCGCGCTTGAATTTCCTCAATTGAAAACACAGATTGAAACTGTAATCCAGCCGATTGATATAATTGCGCGCCACCCTGCTGTCGATCTACCAATGCTATTACTTCATTAACTTTATAACCAGCTTGTTTCAGACGCTCAACAGCTTTCATTGCTGATTGTCCAGTAGTGACAACATCTTCTAAAACTACTATTTCAGTATTATCTGGTAAAGTGGGGCCTTCAATATATGCCCTTGTTCCATGTCCTTTGGCTTCTTTGCGAATAATCAGCGCAGGTAGCGGGCGATTTTCATACACTGAAACTACACTCACAGCACTAACAATCGGATCTGCTCCCAGTGTCAATCCTGCCACTGCTTGAGTATTTGTTGATAGGTGGGATAATAGAAGGCGACCGATCGCTAATGCACCTTGGGGATGCAGCGTCACTTGTTTTCCATTAATGTAATAAGAACTACGCTGTCCTGAAGAGAGAACGAAATCACCTTCTTGATAGGCTAGTTGGCAGAATAGATCCAATAGATGCTGACGCAGTGCGGTTAGATCGGCAGTAACCGCCCAAGTATCCGAGCTTGGCTTTGATTGAGCTTCGTATATCATTTATTATCAGTCAATACTTGATGGTGAATCAAAAAATAGGCTAAGACTGATTTTAGATTTAAGCATAAATTGAGATTCCCTAACTATAGAGGATAAAGTCATGCGTATATTTCATAGCTTAAGTAGTATATTGGTTCTTGCGATCGCTACCACTGGTTTTCATGGATCTGCCATCGCCGGGCCAAAATCTAGCACTCAGCCAAAAGCCGATCAAACGCTTGCTGAAACATTTGAGCAAGCTTTTTTTGCTAACGATCCCGCTTTTTACCGCAATCGCTCCTTGGGACGGCAACTTGATTGGATGTTTGGTTTTAAGGGATATACTGAAGCTGAAATCAACCGAGATGCAGCCAGCGTTCACAATTTATATCAGTCTTCCCTTAAACAACAAAATAGCAGAGTTCCAGCTATTCGCACTCGCGATCTACCAAATCCCTATGAAACATCAATTTTGACTTCTCCCAATATTGATGTCAATCGGAATGTGCAAAACAATGAGGTGATATTTGACAACCAACAATCTCAGTAATAGCAATAGATTTTCAATTGTAGACATGAAATGATGAGGCTCAATTAGCAATTAAACCTAAATAAATGCTAATAAATGCTGAAAATTTATGGCATAAGAGTGGAACTTAAAATAATTTTGTAGTCCGGCAATACCCACCCTACGCTCTAAACCTAAATAAATGCTAATAAATGCTGAAAATTTAGGCTGTAAGAGTAAAACTTACCCAATAACTAGAGGTGGGCAATGCCGGGCTACGCTCGAAGTTCATAAATTAAATAGGATTGCTTGCTTTCTAATTTAGTGCGCCGTGCTGGAATCGAACCAGCCTGAAGGCGAATTATGAGTTCGCTACCTCCCCAATCGGTCAACGGCGCTCGTTCTTAACAGTATAAAGGTCGTCTACCTAAAACACTCATGCCTATTATAACTGATTTACTATTATAGCGTATTTGTGTATAGATATAGTAAGACACTGCTGCCTCAAATGCTCAATCGATTTTATTAGAGATTAAAGATCATATATCAAGTTGGCAGTTTTGACATAATCAATATTAATATCAACTCAACACTGATAGTAGATAAATTACGTAATCATAATGTTACAACTTAGTCATTGTTTAGATAAATATTGGGTCAACAAGGTAAATGCTGTTGAATAAGCGAGCATCCGCAATGAAACTGAATTCAACAGTCGCCCTGACTTTGGTATTGCTAATTTTGATGTTAGGGGCAGGCTATATGAGTGCTATCTGGGGGTTGACGGTAGGGCTTGAGGCGCTCAAAGGTGTAAATCAACCTGATGCTCGTCCGACAAATAAAATTAAACTCCGCAAACGTAGCTCTCAACAGCAAAATGCAACGGTGATGTTAAAAGAAGAAGATATCATCACCAATGTCAATGCCCGAATTGAGGGCAGGGGGAAGAAAGTTAAGCCGGAAAAGCCGCAGTTGGAAAAACAAAGCAGCAAGCAATCTTCACAAGCAACGCTGGTTGCAGACGTGGAAATTCGCCAGCCAGGATTTCCCCGCGTGCATAAAACTCAGGGAGTGACACTAGAAGTGCTATCGGCGCGTTTCTCTGGTGGGGCTTTAAGATTGAAGGTAAACTTCAAAAATGAGGGGGAGAAGACTGTACGTTTTTCGTCTAGTTTTTTAGATGTGGCAGACGATCGCGGGCGGGCGTTGAGTGCAAATACTGAAGGCTTGCCTTGGGAATTGCCGCCAAATGGCAAGATATTTCCTAGTACGGTGAGTATTTCTTCTGCCTTACTCGATGACGTAAAGAAAGTTTCGATGACGCTGACTGATTATCCAGAACAGCAACTGCGGCTGCAAATGGTAGATATCCCTGTAAACAAATAGGCGTGGAAGTTGTAGATTTAAGATTTTAATCCAAAATCTATGGCTCCAAAATAAAATACCCTGGTTGCTGATGATTGCCTCGGTTTTAAATGTCTTGGCGGTGAACCCTTTTTATTCTTTGAATTGGGCAGACATCGGGCTGAGATTGTTGTCTGTGTTGTTGCTGATTGCAATCAATGCCTTTTTTGTCACTGCTGAGTTTTCTATAGTGTCAGTAAGGCGATCGCGCATCTACCAATTGGTACAAGCTGGAGATGTACCAGCGATCGCAGTGCAATCTTTACAGCGTAGTATCGACCGAGTACTATCCACAACCCAACTAGGTATCACCCTCTCTAGTATTGCCCTAGGCTGGATTGGTGAAAGTACAATGGGTGTCCTCGTGGCAACTTGGCTAGAGCAGTTGCCTTTGCCAGCAGAAAGCCGCTGGTGGATTGCTCATTCTCTATCAATCCCTCTAGCCTTTCTCCTGATTGCCTACCTGCAAATTATTTTAGGGGAACTATGCCCCAAATCAGTGGCTCTGCTCTATTCAGAGCAACTAGCGAGGTTTTTAGGGCCACCCTTAAAAGCGATCGCTCGATTTTTTAGTCCATTTCTTTGGATTCTTAACCAATCCACCCGCTGGTTGTTACGACTAGTAGGCATTGAATATTCTGGGCAAGGTTGGAGGCCACCCGTAACATCTGAAGAATTGCAACTGATTATTTCAACCGAACGCGAATCAACTGGCTTAGAAGCAGAAGAACGAGAACTGCTCAACAATATTTTTGAGTTTGGCGATGTGAAGGTAGGAGAAATTATGGTACAGCGCCCTCAAATTGTTGCTGTGCCAATTAGTGCTACTTGGCAAACAATGCTACAGGAAGTAGCTGCTACAGGTTACTCTTGCTATCCGGTAGTTAGCAGATCGGTGGATGACGTTCATGGCATCATTCACTTTAAAGATTTGGTTGAGCCTTTGGCGCTAGGAAAGCTGTCTTTAGAGACTGAAATTCGCCCTTGGATTCGCCCCGCGCAGTTTATCCCTGAAAATACGCTCTTAAGTGAATTACTGCCAATTATGCAGCAAAGCCTGCGGCAGGCAACGCCTTCGAGCGGGGCAATGGTTATAGTAGTTAACGAGTTTGGCGGTACAGTTGGTCTTGTCACCATGCAAGATTTGATTGCTGAAATTATTGGCAATGCAGGTGCAACCGCAGCCATCAACGAGTTACTCATCGAGAGATTGAATGAGCAAACATTTTTGGTGCAGGCGCAAATGAATCTGGAAGACTTGAACAAATTGTTGGATTTGAATTTACCTGTGAGAGATGAATATCAAACTTTAGGGGGTTTCGTACTATACCAGCTACAAGAATTTCCCTTAGTTGGAACAACAATTAGCTATCAAAATCTCGAACTAACCGTCATGTCTGTTGAAGGACCGCGCTTGAATGAGATCGAGATTCGTCGCTTGCATAATGAAGCTGGGGAAGCCGGGGAAGCCGGGGAGGCTGGGGGAGAATAAATTTATCATTGAGCATTCTTGTCTCTATAACTTATATAAGGAAGCGGATCTTGTAATCCCAATTCGGCAAAAGCTGCTAAGCGCAAATAGCAAGAGTCACAAACGCCACAAGCGCGATCACCACCTGCGTAGCAAGACCAAGTTTTCTCCCAAGGTACGCCCAACTTGTTTCCCAATTGAACGATCTCAGTTTTTTTCAAATCGATCAAGGGAGCAAAAATTGCGATCGCAATTCTCTCTCGTCCTTGTTTGGTTCCCAGTCTAAAGACTTCCTGCATTGCTTGAATATAATCGGGGCGACAATCTGGATAGCCAGAATAATCTAAGGCGTTGACACCGATATAGATTCTTTCTGCATCAAGGGTTTCCGCATAACCAAGGGCAAAGCTTAAGAAAATAGTATTTCGGGCTGGCACATAAGTAACTGGAATAGTTTGTGCCATTTCTGATATAGAACGCTCATGTGGTAAATCAATTTTGTCATCCGTCAACGCCGAACCGCCCCAAGCGCGCAAATCGAAAGACACTAGTTGATGCTTTGCTACACCTGCATCCAATGCGATCGCCTTCGCTGCTTCTAACTCTCGCCGATGCCGTTGCTGATAATCAAATGAAATCGCATAACACTCGCAACCATCAGCCTTAGCTTGATAGAGAACTGTCGAAGAATCCAACCCCCCAGATAACAAAACTACAGCCTTCACTAGCCTTCCTCCTAATAATTCGTAATTCGTAATTCTTAATTAAAAAGGTAATTTTCCCCTTGTCCCCTTCCCTAGCCCAACCCCCAGCCCCTGATAAATGGACGGGCAAAAAAGTGACACATTCGCGCTATTGTTGCAGCATCAGTAAAATCACAATTAAAAAAAGCCATACCCGTAACAAAAGCAAGACAAACTACAAACACCTCAAATAAACTTTGAAAATATTCATAAATAGAGGAGTCATGTTACCATCAGGCTGATTTAAGACGGTCGAGAGATGGAACCAGCGAAGCCCAAATGTAAAGTATAAAAGCGCGATACAGTAGTGTCGATAAATTCTGGTGGTGGAGGAAAAGACCGAGTGCAAAATAGCATATCAATGGGACAAGTAGTCCCTCAGTTGCAGCGTAATCAGCCCAAAGGAATCAAAATTGGCGTGATTGGCGTTGGCAATATGGGACAGCATCACACCCGTGTATTGAGTTTACTTAAAGATGTCGAACTTGTAGGCGTTGCAGATATCAATGTTGAACGAGGAATCGATATCGCCAGTAAATACCGGGTGCGTTTTTTTGAAGATTACCGCGATTTGCTGCCTCATGTAGAGGCAGTTTGTGTTGCTGTCCCTACTAAAGGCCATTACGCTGTCGGCATGGCTTGTCTTCAGGAGGGAGTTCATGTCCTAATTGAGAAGCCGATCGCTGCTAGTATTGCTGAAGCAGAATCTCTGGTAAACGCAGCAGCAGACTCGCAGTCTATTCTGCAAGTAGGTCACATCGAACGCTTTAATCCAGCTTTCCAAGAACTTAGCAAAGTCTTGAAAACCGAAGATTTGCTAGCTTTAGAAGCCCATCGCATGAGTCCTTATTCCCAAAGGGCAAACGATGTATCAGTTGTGTTAGATCTAATGATCCACGACATCGACTTGCTATTAGATTTAACCGCTGCTCCAGTAGTAAACTTGACGGCAAGCGGTAGCCGCGCCTCCAACTCAGGCTACTTAGATTATGTCACTGCCACACTAGGTTTTGCTAATGGCATTGTGGCAACACTCACAGCCAGCAAAGTTACTCATCGGAAAATTCGTCGAATTGCTGCCCATTGCAAAAATTCCTTAACTGAAGCAGACTTTCTCAATAACGAAATCCTGATTCATCGGCACACCACTGCTAACTGCATGACAGATTACGGTCAAGTGCTATATCGGCAGGATGGTTTAATTGAAAGAGTCTCAACCAGCAATATTGAACCGCTACACGCAGAGTTAGAACACTTTGTCAACTGTGTTAGAGGCGGTAGTCAACCCTCGGTAGGTGGAGAACAAGCTCTCAAAGCTCTGCGATTAGCAAGTTTAATTGAACAAATGGCTGTGGATGGTCATGCGTGGAAAATACCAGAGCGAGAGTGCGATTATCCAACTGTCGCAGTTTAATTGACTTAATTTATCTGGCAAAAGTCAAGCTAAGTCGTAAGTAGGGGCGCACACGGGTGCCCCCGTACATCTTTTGTTGTAAGAGGGTGGTTTCAAGACTATTTATAAAACCTGCAATCTATAAATAACAGCTGTTTCACTTACCGCTCTTGTTGCAATTCGAGGAAGAGCCGGACGTAATATCCAAGTCCGGTTAATTACCCATAATTCCGGCATTACCTCTCCCCAACCCCTTTCCACAGGGCTAGATTCCCCCCTGGAAGGGGGGACATCAGCTGAGCCTCTCCTGGAAGGAGAGGTTTGGAGAGGTGGAGAGGGATGCCGGAGGCGGGGAGAGGTGGTTTTCTATTATGAGCAATTCGACAGACATGATATAGTGCAAAGCTGCAAGCGTTACGACTTACGAGTTAATAACATCTACCTTTATTTAGCTACAGCGGCAATTCGACCGGAAACAGCATAAATTTAATCTTATAAATAATAAGTTTTGCAACTCGGTGAGTGGAAAGACTAAAATCAAAACGGACAGACTAACACTCTCACGTAGGAGGATTTACATCAGGTATGTCCGACTTAAATCGCGGAATTATGAAATTTGAGGGAGCGGATAGCCCAAAAGCAGTTATTATCTCAACTGTGCTGGTGTTGGGTTCGATCGCTGTTCTCATTTTTTGGGCGCTGCAAGTAGCCTACGCCGCTTAAACAAAACAGATGGCAAAAAATTATGAATGGTGAGTGCTGAATGTGTTTAATTTATCATTCATCATTCATAATTAAACCTTTCACCCCCTTATTAGTAAAATGCTGCAAGTTTGGGGTGTACTGACTATTTTTATTCTCTGCCCTCTATTGGGCGGGCTACCGTTGATTGCCTGGATTACCTCGGCACTGACAGGACGAAATTTAGCTAGGCTCGGAACTGGTAACATCAGTGTCTCAGCCGCTTTTTATCATGGCGGTAAATTGGCAGGAATTCTAGCAGTTCTGTCAGAAGCTTTTAAAGGAATTGCAGCAGTATTACTGGCACGTCAGTTTTTCCCAGAGGGTTCTGCTTGGGAGTTAATCGCTCTGATCGCCTTGGTAATGGGTCGTTATTGGGTGGGCAAAGGTGCGGGAACTACAAACGTTGTTTGGGGCTATGCACTCCACGATCTGCAGGTAGCAGGATTGGTATTTTTGATTGGGGGTGTTAGCTTTACCATTCTGCGCGAACGGGAACTAGGACGAGTTGGAGTTTTGATTCTGTTTCCTTTGATTACAGCATTATTACATCCTGAAGATTCAGCCCGGATTGGAGCTGCGATCGCACTGGCTGTTTTGATTGGTTGGATTTATAAAAAAATTCCGGACGATCTAGATCTACCATCAGAAGCAGTCCAAGCACAATCTCAAACAATGTTTCGTTTCTTTCAAGGAAGTAAAGCGATCGTTTCTCTAGATAACTCTTTGTCAGCGAGTAAAGTTGGTCAAAAGGCGGCAACTCTATCTCGGTTAAAGCGATGGGGATATCCTGTACCGCCAGGATGGGTGCTTCCCCCAGGAGATGATGCCGAACCTTTAATTAACTTTCTGCAACCGAGGGAAACAGAACCACTAGCAGTCCGTTCCTCCGCAGTGGGGGAAGACTCGGAACAAGCTTCAGCAGCAGGGCAGTACGAAACAGTTTTGAATGTCACTAGCAAAGAAAAGTTGCGTAGTGCGATCGCCCGCACTCTAGCTTCTTATGACAACCCTTCTGCTGTGCAATACCGCCGCGAACGTGGTTTACCAGAAGACGCAATGGCAGTGCTGATTCAAAAACAAGTCCGGGGCGTATTTTCTGGAGTTGCTTTCAGCCGCGATCCAATTACTCAGCAAGGTGATGCTGTTGTCATTGAAGCATTGCCCGGAGAGGCAAAGCTGGTAGTTTCAGGACAAGTGACACCAGAACAGTATCGCGTCGTTGTCACACAACAGCAATTTAAGGCGGCTGGACAAACTAGCTGGATGTTACCTGAAGATGTAGATTTACAAATCGAGGGAGAGGGAAACGTACCACCAGGATTAGTTAAGCAAGTTGCCTTCTTAGCCCGACACCTGGAAAACCGCGATCGCGGCGTTCCTCAAGATATTGAGTGGAGTTACGACGGTGAAACTTTATGGCTGTTGCAATCGCGCCCCATTACTACCCTGCTACCGATTTGGACGCGCAAGATTGCAGCAGAAGTGATTCCCGGATTGATTCGCCCGCTAACTTGGTCAATTAATCGCCCTTTGACGTGCGGAGTGTGGGGAGAAATTTTTACTATAGTCTTGGGTAAACGTGCGGCTGGGTTGGATTTTAATCAAACTGCGGCACTTCACAACTCCCGTGCCTATTTCAATGCATCCCTCCTAGGACAGGTTTTTTTGCGAATGGGTTTACCTGCGGAAAGTTTGGAATTTTTGACTAGGGGAGCCTCGTTTAGCAAGCCGCCTTTGAGTTCTACTTTACGAAATGTGCCTGGGTTACTGCGGTTATTGGGTAGAGAACTGAGTTTAGAAAGGGATTTAGAGCGAGATTACCAGCAACGTTTTGCTCCTGGTTTGTCTAGGTTGGCTGAGCAAGCAGTTGAAAATCTTTCTCCCACACAGTTGTTGGCTAGAGTAGATTTGATTTTGGAGTTGTTGAGACGAGCGACTTATTACAGTATTTTGGCTCCTTTGAGTGCTTCATTGCGTCAGGCAATTTTTCGGGTGAAGGATACGGAAATAGATTATAGTCAGGCTCCGGAGGTGGCGGCGTTGTCAGCGATCGCAGATCTTGCGACACAGGCGCGTCATGTAGTACCTGAATTAAGTCTTGAAGGGGTAGAGAAGCAATTGGGTGAAAGCCCGGAAGGAAGAAGTGTTTTAAGCTCTTTTGAGCAGTTGCTGCAGCGCTATGGTTATTTGAGTCAGGTGGGAACTGATATTGCGGTTCCAACTTGGAAGGAGGAGCCTCATGTGGTTAGGGAATTGTTTGTGAGATTTTTAGCGGAGGGAAACGAACAGGGGAGGAGGGGAGAGCGCAGAGGAAAGAGGAAGGGAGGTGTAGTTCAGGGGAGAGTGGATCTTAAGGGAAGGGTGACTGAGGTTTATTCTCGCTTGTTGGCTGAGCTACGTTGGTGTTTTGTGGCTTTGGAGGAGGTTTGGATCAGATCGGGGTTGTTGTCTCAGGTTGGGGATATTTTCTTTTTGGAGTTTGATGAAGTTAGGCGGGTGGTTGATGGGGCTGATTCAGGGTTTATAAGTGGGTTGGTGGAAAGTAGGCGATCGCAACTCGAACAAGACCGCTTGCTTGAACCAGTACCCCCCCTATTTTACGGCAACACTCCCCCAGCTTTCTCAGCTTCCTCAGCTTCCTCAGCTTCTCTATTGCAAGGTATCGGAGCTAGTCCCGGCCAAATAGAGGGGTGGGTAAAGGTGTTGCGAAGTTGGCAGTCGCTACCGGAGATTGACCGCGAGACGATTTTGGTTGTGCCTTATACAGATTCTGGTTGGGCACCACTGTTGGCACAAGCTGGAGGATTAATTGCAGAGGTGGGGGGACGACTTTCTCATGGTGCGATCGTGGCGCGGGAATATGGGATTCCAGCGGTGATGGATGTCGATAATGCCACCCAGGTGTTGCAAGATGGTCAACGAGTGCGGATTGATGGTAAGTCTGGAATTGTTGAAATTATTTAAATTATTAGGTAGAAATTAGAAAAATTAATCAAATCAAATACTTTATAAACTCAGCCTGCTTTTTGGCTATTTTGCTGTTAGCATTTGGCTGGCTAGTTGTAACTTCAGGTGTATTGTTTCTCAAACTTTTCAGGTTGAGAATTTAATTTAAGGTGTTTAACTTGGGTGTATCTACGATGCAGCTTCATATTGAATGTCAGAAATGGCGATACCCATTGCAGAATCAGATGAGAGATGGCATGGCACTTTCTACTAGGCGATCGCGCAGATTTTTTATCTCTGCTCAAAAAATTCACCAGTTAACCTGAACTGTTGGTTTTCGTAATAGAAACCTCAAGCAGATTGAGATCGTCTTGGGCTAGTAATTAGCATCCAGCCTTTGAAATTGCGATCGTCATTAGTTCTTTTCACGCCTATTTCTGATTATGAATTCATCTTTCTGCATTTTGGGAGCAGTGGATTTAATTGCTGTGCTTATAGGCTGTTTAATCTTTCCTCCAGCAAAGAATAAATGGGTGCAACAAGCCAAGATAGTTGCTGATAACGAAGCAGCTTCTGAAGAATTCGGTCGAGCCATTGCTATTAAAGGAAATACCGCTGCAATTGCGGCTCCCTGCGATAGTGTGCCTTCGCAAGGCGAACCCAAAGGTACGGTTCACATCTATAGCCAATTGGGCAAAACTTGGTCTTTACAAGCAAAACTATTTGTACCTCAAACTCAAACTGGTAGTTATAGTTTCTTTGGTTCGAGTGTGGCGATCGATGGTAATACTGTTTTGATTGCGGCTGACTCTTTGAATGTAGCCAATTCTAGTACTCCTCTGTACGTCTTTACTCGTAGCTCAGATCGCTGGCACTTTCAAGCTCAGCTGGAACTTCCCGCACCTCCCCAAAGCCCGATCTATTACCAATCTGTGGCGCTGGCGGGAGATACAGCTGTTGCTGGAACTAAGGGAAAAGTTTATATTTTCCGCCGTCACTCTCCAACAGGTACTTGGGCTTATGAAGCGGAACTTAAAAGTTGCAAACCAGACTACCACTTCGGTGATACGGTGGCGATTGACGGTAATACGATCATTGTTAGCGGTGGAGATAGAGGTTGTGCATCGGCATATGTGTTTGTGCGTTCCGCTACGGGTGGTTGGTTGCAGCAAGCTGAATTGACTCCACGCCGAAGAGATGTTGGCTATAGCAACGCGATCGCTTTTTCTGGTAATACAGTAATAATTGGCACACCAGGAGAAAATTTACAGCAAGGTGCAGCTTATGTGTTTGAGCGCAACCCAGCAACTGGTGGTTGGGTGCAGCAGACTCGGTTAGTACCGCGCGATGTACCGCCGTTTTTTGCTTATGGCTTTGGTGCTAGTGTGGCGACTGATGGCGATGCGATCGTTGTCGGAACTTCTACTAAAACGCTGACAAATGTATTTGGCTTTACTTGGAATCAAGGCGGAGCTTATGTATATGTGCGCGCTCCTGTCAAGGGTGGTTGGTCGCAGCCTACAAAGCTTTTACCTCAAACCAACGAGCAGGTGACACACTATGGAGAGGTAGTTAGTATCTCTGGCGATCGCGTTATGGTTACTGCAGGTGAGTCTAATAATACTGCCTATATTTTCAAACGAGTCAATTCGCAGTAGCCAAGAAAAGCGCGATCGCGTTTATCATCTTGGGGTGGGCAATGCTCACCCTACAATTCATTTATGGTTACTGATGGAGCCAAAGTAAGTATCAGGTTATTTCTAAAAATCAGTTGACCAGCTGAAGGATATTTCACCACCAATTGCATTCGCGCGATCGCACAAGGGCCAATTTGGTCAATCTTGTTTGTCAACTCATGGTCTACTCGCTCAACCTAGCCATCACTTAATCTTGATGCCGCTTTGATCGCAATGGCTTAAGTCGAACTTCCGTTAGTTTAGCGCGATCTATAAACTTTTACTTATAGAAGCAATTTAATATTTAGTTATCAATTATAGGGATTTAGTTAACAAATTTCAATTAAAAGGCTGTAAGCTTATTAAAACAAAATTAATTTCAGTGGTTTGCAACACTTTAGTTTATGTAGCTGAAGCGATCTTTTCATCAAACTCTGTCTTTAACAACCAGAATGATATTCACGATCAATTACCGATAAAAACACACGATTTATAGAGTTGTGTGCGCATCAATATAGCAAGGAGCATAGGGTTCCGTTGCCAGTCTTTGCATGGTTAAAAAACTGCAATTGCAAACAGGGAGATTTTATGGCTGAAGCTTCAAATCAATTTTCTCGTAGGAGATTTTTATTAACTGCAAGTGCATCTGCTGTTGGTGCTGTGTTACTTAAAGGTTGTGTGGGAAATCCTCCTGAACCTGCAGCATTGGCACAAGTAAAGGAAGTTGAACCGATTAAACTTACCCCAGAAACAACACCAGAAACTACTAAAGTCAAACTAGGATATATTCCTATTGTAGAGTCTGCCCCCCTAATTATTGCTAAGGAACTAGGATTATTTAAAAAATACGGGATGACTGATGTTGACATTTCCAAGCAAGCTTCTTGGGGTTCAATGCGGGATAATACAGAAATTGGTTCTGCTGGTGGTGGTGTTGATGGCGGTCAATATCAAATGCCAATGCCCCATTTAATTACTGAAGGTTTAATTACCAAAGGCAAGACAAAAATTCCGATGTATGTGTTAGCACAGCTAAATACCCAAGGTAATGGTATTGCGCTCGCCAGCAAGCACCAAGGACAAGGACTTGAACTCGACTTAGCCAAAGGTGGAAAGGGAGTATTTGAGCAACTCAAATCAACCACCACTCCTTTCACAGCTGCCTTTTCCTTTGCTAAAGTCAACCAAGATTTTTGGATTCGCTATTGGTTAGCAGCAGGCGGTGTTAATCCAGATACTGATGTGAAATTGATTCCAGTACCAGCAGCCCAAACTGTTGCCAATATGAGAACAGGGACGATGGATGCCTTCAGTACTGGTGACCCCTGGCCCTACCTAATTGTGAAAGATAAAATCGGTTTCTTGGCAGTATTGACTGCGCAAATGTGGAAAAATCACCCCGAAGAATACTTTGCTATGCGGTCAGATTGGGTCGATAAAAATCCCAAAGCTACGAAGGCAATTTTGAAAGCAATTATGGAAGCGCAGCAGTGGTTGGATAATTTTGATAACCGCCAAATAGCAGCAGAAATCCTTGGTCGTCGGAATTATTTCAATCTCTCTCCAGCAATTCTTAAAGATACATTAGCAGGCAAGTACGACATGGGCGATGGTCGGGTAATTGATGATAAATCTCTAGCAGTCTTGTATTGGAAAGATGAAAGAGGTAGCGTTTCCTATCCATACAAGAGTCACGATTTATGGTTTATCACAGAAAGTGTTCGCTGGGGCTTTTTACCACAAGAAACTTTAACAAATGCCAGGGAATTAATTGATCGCGTCAACCGGGAAGATATTTGGAGAGAAGCGGCGAAAGAAGCTGGTATTGCTGCTGCTGACATCCCTAAGAGTACATCTCGTGGTGTAGAAACATTTTTTGATGGCATCAAGTTCGATCCAGAAAATCCCACTGCTTACTTAAAGAGTCTCAAAATCAAGAAAGTAAATGTGTAATTCCGAATTCGGAAGTCACAAATTCGGAATTAAAAACCAATTACCAACTACCAGTACAGACGTAGCACTGCTACGTCTCTACTACCAATATTTAGGAGAACAAAACCAATGACAACATTTTCAACTAGAAGACGCAATAATAATCAGGGTAATAGCTTATTCGGGCGATTGCAAAAGCAGTTTCCTGACCTTTTCCCTCCCCTCGCTGCGATCGCTATTTTTCTAATTCTCTGGCAATTATTTTCTTGGACTCCTGGTGCAACACTACCAGGACCAATTCAAGTAGTTCAAGAAACCTGGATACTAATTTTATACCCCTTCTATGACAGAGGTGGTATCGACAAAGGTTTGTTTTGGCAAATTCTCGCCAGTTTACAACGAGTAGCAATCAGTTATACCCTAGCGGCGATATTCGGTATTGGGTTAGGTATTTTGATTGGTACTTCTAAATTCATGTCCAAGGCTTTAGATCCACTGTTTCAGTTATTACGAACTGTACCACCTCTAGCTTGGGTTCCTATTTCCTTGGCAGCACTGCGACAAAACGAACCAGCCGCCCTATTCGTGATTTTCATCACAGCAATTTGGCCGATTTTAATTAACACGGCTGTAGGTGTTAAAGAAATTCCTCAAGATTACAACAACGTTTCCAAAGTTCTGCAACTTAGCAAGAAAGAATATTTCTTTAATATCCTCATTCCTGCTGCTTTACCCTACATTTTTACAGGTTTAAGGATTGCGGTTGGCTTAGCTTGGTTGGCGATTATTGCTGCAGAGATTGTCATGTCCGGTATTGTCGGCATTGGTTTCTTTATCTGGGATGCCTATCAAGCTAATAAGGTCAGTGAAGTGATATTAGCTCTGATATACATCGGTGTGGTCGGTCTGCTGCTAGATAAATTTATGGCTTGGTTGCAGACAAAGATTTTGCCAGCAGGACAAAAGTAATGCTTCGTCATTGGTCATTAGTTGTAAACAAAGGACAAATGACCAACGACAAAATTACAAATCACAAAGAACAAATGACAAAGGACAAATGACAAATGAGTGTATTTGTTGCTGTTGACCAAATTGATAAGGTTTTCGATCTAGTCGGTGGGGAACAATACATCGCCCTCAAGGGAATCGACCTTCAGATTAAAAAAGGTGAATTTGTTTCTTTGATCGGTCACTCCGGTTGTGGAAAATCAACTTTATTAAATATGATTGCCGGATTAGACCTGCCAACTGATGGATTAGTTACTCTGGAAGGAAAAAAAATCACTAAGCCGGGACCAGACCGGATGGTGGTGTTTCAAAATTATTCGCTTTTACCTTGGCGAACAGTAAGAGAAAATATTGCCCTGGCTGTAGATGCAGTGATGAAGGGTGCGCCAGCGGCAGAACGCAAAGCAATTGTTGAAAAGCATATTGATATGGTGGGGTTGCGCCCTCATGCTGACAAGCCTCCCGAAATGTTATCTGGTGGACAAAAACAGCGCGTTGCGATCGCTCGTGCTTTAGCTATTCGTCCGAAATTGCTGCTGCTAGATGAACCGTTTGGAGCTTTGGATGCACTGACACGGGGTAACTTGCAAGAGCAACTAATGCAAATCTGCCAGGAAAACCAAGTCACGGCGGTGATGGTGACTCACGATGTTGACGAAGCCGTTTTGTTGTCCGATCGCATTGTCATGCTTACCAACGGGCCAGAATCAAAAATTGGGGGCATTTTGGAAGTAGACATCCCCAGACCCCGCAAGCGGATGGAAGTGGTAGAACATCCCAGCTACTACAGCTTGCGCAGCGAGATGATCTATTTCCTCAACCAGCAGAAAAGAATCAAGAAAATTAGGGCGCGCAAAACCGCTGCGATCGCGCGTCACGGCTTAGAAAAAGTTAATCTAGACATCGGCTTTGTTCCCCTTACCGCTTGCGCTCCTTTGGCAGTTGCCCAAGAAAAAGGCTTCTTCGCCAAGCATGGCTTAGATGAAGTCAATCTGGTGCGGGAAACCAGCTGGCGCGGCATTGTCGATGGTATAACTGGCGGATATATAGATGCTGCTCAAATGCCATCGGGAATGCCGATGTGGTTAACTCTGGGAGGAAATGAAGACCGACCCTTACCAGTTGTTACCGCCCTCACTATGACCCGTAATGGCAACGCTATCACCTTGTCAAAACGCTTTTATGACCAAGGAATACAATCGCTGCCAGACTTCAAAAACTACTTGCGTCTTACGCGCAGCCAAAGGCACACAATGGGCGTGGTACATCCTGCGTCAATGCATAACCTGCTACTACGTTACTGGTTAGCTGCTGGTGGTGTTGACCCTGACAAGGATGTGGACATCAAAACTATTCCTCCAGCGCAGATGGTGGCAGATCTAAAAGCGGGAAGTATTGATGGTTACTGTGTTGGAGAACCTTGGAATTACCGCGCTGCTGAGGAAGGCATCGGCTTTACCGCTGCCACAGACTTAGAAATTTGGCTGGGACATCCTGGTAAGGTTCTTGGTGTGCGGGAAGATTGGGCAGCAGCTTATCCGAACACCCACATTGCCTTAGTCAAAGCTTTGTTAGAAGCTTGCTATTACTGTTCAATGCCAGAAAATGCCGAAGAAATCCGGGAAATTTTGGCACGGCGGGAGTATGTCAGCACGGATATTGATTATATCCAGCTTGAAGATCCTTATAGCGATCGCTGTGACTTAAGCTATCCGATGCGCGAGTACGCCCATCACCAGTTTTATGCCGAGTCTGCAATCAACCGCCCCAGCCGCACAGAACAAACTTGGCTCATGACTCAATTGGCACGTTGGGGTCACACTCCCTTTCCTAGAAACTGGGTAGAAATCATTGAACGAGTGTGCAAAGTTGGCGTGTACAGCACTGCAGCTAGAGAACTCGGTTTGGATGTAACTTACACTCGTCAGCCAATCAAAATGTTTGACGGTACTGTGTTTAATGGCGACGATCCACTCGCCTATCTCAACAGTTTGCTGGTGAAACGCGATTTTTCCGTTGCAGACGTTATTCTCGACTCAGCCAGAAGAGTAGCCTGAACTAGGGGCTAGGGGAATGCAGCAATGATAAATTATGAATTTAGCATTCAGCATCATCGCGGCTGACTGTACAGACGTTGCATTGCAACGTCTGTACTACGAATTCTGACTCCTCAATTTCAAAATCCAAAATCTAAAATCCAAAATCTAAAATCGCCATGCATAACAACGCTTTTACTTATACCGGAGTAGCTAGAGGTAGACTTGGAAAGCCCCTGTCAACTTCAACACGCGATCGCAAGCCTTTTTTGGAGATCAAAGACGTTTCTAAAGTCTATCCAACTAAAAATGGACCTTTCACCGTACTCGAAGGCGTTAATCTCAACGTATATGAAAGTGAGTTTATTTGCGTTATCGGTCACTCTGGCTGTGGTAAGTCAACTCTTCTGAACATGATATCGGGTTTCAACTTTCCTACCGATGGACAAGTGTTGCTGGAAGGACAGCCTATCACCAAGCCAGGGCCAGACCGCATGGTAGTATTCCAAAACTATGCTTTATTGCCTTGGCGGACTGCTTTTGAAAATGTTTACATAGCAGTTAATGCGGTATATCCTAATAAGCCAGAAGCAGAGAAGACAGCGATCGTGCGGGAACATCTAGCAATGGTAGGACTAGCAGAAGCTGCTGATAAAAAGCCCCCGCAAATGTCCGGTGGGATGAAACAACGAGTTTCTATTGCCCGTGCTTTGGCAATTCGTCCCAAGGTGATGATTTTAGATGAACCTTTCGGGGCCTTAGATGCGATAACTAAAGAAGAATTACAAGAAGAACTGCTGAAAATCTGGAGTGATAATCAATGTACAGTTTTGATGATCACCCACGATATTGATGAGGCATTGTTCCTTGCCGATCGCTTAGTTATGATGACCAATGGACCTCATGCCAAGATCGGTGAAGTGATGGAAATTCCTTTCTCTCGTCCGCGCGATCGCGCCCGCATTATGGAAGATCCACAATACTATCAACTCCGCAACCAAGCCCTAGACTTTCTCTATCGTCGATTTGCTCACGATGACGACTAAACACGATTAAAGCCAACAAGCCCCGCATTCGGGTTTCCCAAGCTCAGCCTGAGAAACCCGGAAAAGGCTTAGTGCCTAGTATTTTCTGTTTCCACCTATTAATAAGAAAAATGGTAAACTGGCGAAAAATTGCAAAGCAAACTTCAGTTATAGGCAATGATGAAAACTTCTTGGACTTTATCAAGGTAATAGAAACTTTTGTTTCTAAAATCTTATCCTTCGCTATGGTAATAATAATTTTAGTGGGGGTTTTTGACTTAACAATATATATGTTTCAAAACCTCGATGAAACGCCTTTAGGCTTTTTTAACAAGGTTTTACTGGAAGTTTTTGGATTATTTTTAAATATATTAATTGCTCTAGAACTATTAGAAAATATCACTGCCTATTTGAAAAAGCACGTGGTTCAAGTCGAGCTAGTTATTGTTACTTCATTGATTGCAGTAGCTAGAAAAATTATTATTTTTGACTTTGCTAAATCTACAGGAATAGATTTAATGGGGTTAGCGCTGGCTATTTTTGCGCTTTCAATCAGCTACTGGTTAATCCGTCGCCTCAACATTAAACCTAGCGAACATTAATAAACAAGACAGGAGATAGTAGGGCAGGTTGAGCGAACATATTTGTGTGCAAACAGATTATTTCGTCAAACCTGTTCGTACAAAACTCTGAATAATTCACAATGTTGAAATAGTAACTACTTGTAGGGTGATTTTCACTCACAAGTTAGTTTTGCTGGCAACATTATAGTAATTTAAATCACAATTTATTGCTATAGTTGAATACTTTGATGATTTAGTAAATAATGCTAAGTAGGTATTTAATTGAGAAAATATCTAATTCAGATTAGATTAAAAACTATCGCGCCAACGCTTGGCTTGACTGCAACAGAATCAGCCATCGA
Source organism: Leptolyngbyaceae cyanobacterium (assembly GCA_036704105.1). Lineage (GTDB taxonomy): Bacteria > Cyanobacteriota > Cyanobacteriia > Cyanobacteriales > Chroococcidiopsidaceae > Chroococcidiopsis. Next base: position 30,374 of record DATNQH010000195.1, read on the forward strand.
AGGTGTAGACTCTAAACAACTCCTTTGAAGCAATTATGAGTCAACGCGCCCTGCTGCTAGTGAATCGTCACGCCCGACACGGACAGAACCGGATAACAGAAGCTATCAAACAATTGAAAAAATTGGGCTTCGATTTGCAGGAGGAGTCGATGGATAATCCCCAGCAGCTGCCAGAATTAATTCGTCGTTACCAAAATCGAGTTGACTTAGTAATTATTGGCGGTGGTGACGGTACTCTCAACGCGGCAGCAGACGCTTTAGTTGAAACTCAGCTACCATTGGGAATATTGCCGTTGGGAACTGCCAACGATTTGGCGCGTACTTTAGAAATTCCCGACTCTCTCCCCGAAGCTTGCAAAATTATCGCTCAAGGACAATTACGGCGCATAGATTTAGGTTGGGTTAATGGCAAGCACTTCTTCAATGTTGCCAGCATGGGGCTAAGCGTACAAATTACTGAACGCTTGACGAAAGAAACTAAACGCCGTTGGGGAGTATTTGCTTATGCTATCACCGCTTTGCAAGCGCTTTGGAAAGCGCGTCCGTTTAGGGCTGAGATTCGGATCGAAGGTGAATCAATTCGCGTAAAAACAGTGCAAATTGCTGTGGGTAATGGTCGCTATTATGGCGGCGGAATGGCGGTAGCGCATGATGCCACTATTGACGATCGCAGGCTAGATTTGTACAGTTTGGAATTGAAGCATTGGTGGCAAATTATTGCTTTATTACCAGCAATGCGAGGAGGACGACATACCGATTTCCCTGGCGTTCGGGCTTTGCGCGGGCAAGAAATTCAAGTTTATACTAACAAACCTCGCCCGATTAATACAGATGGTGAAATTACGACTCATACTCCAGCAGATTTTCGAGTCATACCTCAAGCTTTAGCAGTTTTAGTACCGCAATAACTGGATATAAGGCTAATATGCAATAGGAAATGCAGGCGATAGCCCTACCCAAACTTAATTTTAATTAGAAAAATATATTAACGCTAAATGTAGAGACGCGATGCCTAAAGTGTTTCTAGAATTTAAACATTCCCGTATCCTCACGCCAAATTTTTATTCGCCCTAATCTCCGTCCAGTCTGACGCAATATATGCATCTACGATTTTCTCAAGATATTAAGTCATTACTGCAAAGGTTAGCTGAAAAGCCACTTTCTTTGGGCGATATTTTGGCGGAAACTTCGGAACGGGGGTTTAGCTTAGTCATTGCCTTACTGGTTTTGCCGTTTTTGTTTCCCATTCCGCCTGGTTTGACTGGTGTACCTGGAACTGCCTGCTTAATTTTATCAGTGCAAATGGCGTTAGGAAGGCGATCGCCTTGGCTACCGAAAAAAATCGCTGATTTTAAATTTCCCCGTTGGTTCGCGCAGCAACTCCTGCAAAATCTCAGAAGAGTTACAAGAGTACTAGAGAAAATCGTCCGTCCCCGCTTCTCGAAATTGACAGAAAGTAAATATATTTGGCGCTTGAACGGGCTTTGTATTTCTTGGCTAGCAATTTTACTAATTTTACCTATTCCTATGACTAATCCTATCCCCACAGGAGTAATTTTGTTACTAGCAGTTGCTGCTTTGGAAGCAGATGGATTAGTGATGTGCATCAGCTACGTACTAACTATTTTAATTACCTTGCTATTTGGATTTATTAGCTATGCAATTTGGCAAGGTTCTACAATGCTTCCTGCTTTATTTAAATAGCTATAAAGTCCTTTATATAGATGTGATGCTCGCTTGTATAGTAATCCTAAATTCCTAATAAACAATAGATAATTTTGTAGGGTGGGCATTGCCCACCTTTGATTACAACATATTTTCCTGCTGTGCGATCGCGTTATTGGTAATCCGGCTAAAAGTATCTGACTGCCTTATGCTGAGATTAATCTTTAGACTGCTCATTGTCCGCTTTCTTACCCTAGCAGCAAGCTTTATGTTCTTAGCAGTAAAAAATATTAGTAATATTCAGCAACCCAGCATTGAAAACCCACTAAAGACTTCTATACCAAGTGCTGAATAAAGTTGATATTTAATTAAAACGCTTGTATCCATTCACGTACATCGTACTCAGTCCAGATGCCATTTTCCCAGTAGGGATCTGACTCAACTAATTGGCGGACTGTGGCTTCATCTTCTGCCTCATAAATACCAAAAACCTTTGTCACATCCTTGGTAGGGCCGATGGTAATTAAGACACCAGATTCTTTTTGTTTTGCGAGTCCATCTAGATGCGCTTGTCGATAGGGGGCGCGTTTTTCTAGCACATCTTCGCAGTAGCTTCCCCACATTACATATTTAGTCATGGCTTTGTTTGTATCTTTGTGTCTTAGTGTCTTGGTGTTTGTACCGTTTTTCGATTCCCCGCCAGCCCTCTTAATAAGCGGGTAGGGTAGGCGGGAGGATCTGATTAATCAACTTCTCAAATTAACGCTGAATTTTTCCATCAGGGATTCTCGCACTTTTTGATGTACTGATTCAACTTCGGCATCAGTGAGAGTGCGATCGCTGGCGCGATAGAACAACCTAAACGCCAAACTCCTTTGTCCTTCTGGAACGCCTTTACCTGTGTATTCATCGAATAATTCCACCGACTCTAGTAATTCTCCAGCTGCATGAGTGATCGCTCTTGTGAATTCCCCCACCAAGATTTGAGTCGAGGCGAAAAAGGCGATATCCCGATCTGATGCTGGATAAGTGGAATAAGGATGAAAACGCGGAATCGACATTTGATCTCGATCCAATGCATCCAAAAGTAAGTCTAAATCCAATTGGAAAATATAAACTTCATCCGGCAAACTTTTTTCTTGCCGTAGTTGAGGGTGCAATTGCCCAAACGTTCCCAGGCGATTCCCTCCCAACCACAATGAAGCTGTACGCCCTGGATGCAAGCGCGAATCTTGACGGCTGGGTTGATATTCAACTATCAAGCCCAATCTTTTGAACACGCTTTCCAACATACCCTTGGCTTCAAACCAAGTCAACGGGCGATCGCGTCCGCCTCGCGTCCACTTGCCTTTAGCTGGATCGCCGCCTAAAATACCTGCGATCGCGTCTGCTTCTGCCAAACCTTCTTCATCTTGCCAAAAGATCCGCCCAACTTCAAAACCGTTGAGCGAACCATTCCCCTGTTCTAGATTGAACTGTAAAGCATCGATTAAACCAGATATCAAATCGGTTCGCAAAGCTGAATATTCTGCAAACAAAGGATTGGATAGCACCACTTGTCTGTCTTCCCCTGGCTTTGTCAAGGAGTAGTGCATCAATTCGGTCAATCCTGCTGCCCGAAAGGCTTCTCGCACTCGTCGCGTTAACTGCTGTTCCGCCGACAAATAGCCAAGTTCGGTTTGTGGCGGCAGAGTATCGCAGAATTTGTCATATCCGTAGACACGGGCAATTTCTTCAATTAAGTCAATTTCCCGTTCTAAGTCACGATAACGATAAGGCGGTACTGTCACCATCCAAACTTGCTCTTTTTCGCTGTCTGGAACTACTTGACATCCCAGGGCTGTCAGAGTGTGCTGAATATCTTGGGGTTGCAGTTCTCCGATGGTTTCTCCTAAATCGACTGACCCCAGTAGAGAGTTTACTCGCTCAAGACGCAGTGCGATCGAGCGCGTCAGCGTACCTGCATCGGGTCTATAGTCAGCTATTTGCTGATTAACTGGAATTCCCCCTGCTATCTGATTTATGAGGGTGACAGCCCGACGACAAGCTATTTCTAACTCGGCATAATTCACACCACGCTCGAATCTAGCAGAAGCTTCTGTGCGTAAACCCATGCTGCGGGCAGAACGGCGAATTGCGACTGAATCAAATAGTGCCGCTTCTAATATCAAATTTTGTGTATTGTCATGGACTTCGGTTTCTTCACCACCCATCAACCCCGCTAAAGCCACTGGTTTATCGTTGGCAGTAATTAGGAGAGATTGGGGTGATAAGTTGCGGGTTTGTCCATCTAGGGTTTTGAGCGATTCTCCATCGGCAAAGCGGACACCGATTTGTAGAGGCGTTGTATGTAATGCCTCTACACCTGCTACTGCAGATGTGCGATCGCGGTCAAAAGCGTGTAACGGCTGTCCCCACTCCAGCATAATGTAGTTAGTAATATCAACTACATTATTAATCGGTCGCACTCCAGCTGCTTGTAAGCGCTGTTGCAACCAAGCGGGAGAAGGAGCAATTTTTATCGCTTCAATTTCTGTCCCAATATATGCAGGGCAAGCTTGGTGTTGAGATACATTTATGACTAAACCAGCCGCTTCAGTTGGGATAGATAGTTCACCAGGTTCTGGCAGTCGCAAAGTTGCCCCTGTCAATGCTGCTACTTCCCGTGCTATACCTACCATACTCAGAGCATCGGCACGATTTGCCGTTGCTGTCAAGTCTAAAATTACATCATCTAAACCTAAAAGCGATCGGACATCAGCACCCAGTTTGAGATTTGGGAAATCCTCTTCACCTCTTGCCTCTCCAAAAATATGAATTCCTGCCGATTCTTTTGCTAAACCCACTTCCGCCAAAGAACAAATCATGCCTTCAGAACGCACAGAGCGCAGATTAGCGGCGCGAATTTTGACATCTATCTTAGGTAAATAAGTACCGGCAGTGGCTACTGGGACATAAATACCTGCGCGGACATTGGCAGCACCGCAGACAATATTTAATGGCTCGCCTTTACCGATATCTACTTTAGTAACACTTAACTTATCAGCATTGGGGTGGCGTTGACATTCAAGCACAAGTCCCACCACAACGCCATTAGCCCAGGTGCGACGGTCTTCGATATCTTCTACCTCAAAGCCAGCCATTGTTAGTGTTTCTGCTAACTCCTCTGGAGTCAGTTTTAAATCGACTAGTTCCCGCAGCCAGTTAAGAGAGATACGCATGGAGTGTGCTTGGTTGTTTTAAACTCAGACAAACTATCTTACCGAGTGTTGGCTGGTAAGATATACTGCTATATTATTTCACGTCCAACTTACTGACTGCTGAAGATAGCGTTATCTGTGCGCAAAGATAAAAAGAGCATTGCGCTTACTTTACCATTTTGGATTTTGGATTATAAAACCCTTGCCTGCAAATAGGCAAGCTGGAATTGAAATGTTGCAGCAACAAAACTAAACGGTATTACAGCAAAAACCAACACCATACTTAAAGCCAAACTAAGACTCCAATTATGCTGTGCGCCTAAAAAAGTTGTAAATTCGCGGCTTGATGTAGGACACGCCCCACAAGCCGCATCTAAAGTAGTCCTTATCTGCCAGCTTGCATAATATATTTGAGTAGTAGCGGCTGAGATTTTGGTTTTATTCTATCAGCCTGCTGCAAAGTATAAATGCGGATAAATTTAACTTTTACTAACTTTTACCTGGGTGAGTAAAGGCTCAAGGTAGTTAGTTTGGCGATCGCACTTTTTCGCGGCTAAACTTAGAACCGTCTCATCTGATTAAACACTAACAATCACCTGCGCTGACTCTTTTGTCGTTACCTATGAAACTGACTGCCTCTGGTGGTAAGACTAATAAAAAAACTGCACGTAATATTGGACGAAGTTACCAGTCGTTGGGTTTGATGCTGGGCATTACTTTATTGATGTTCGGTGGAATTGGTAGTCGTCTTGCCTATCTACAACTAATCGCTGGAACCCAAAATCGCCAGCAGGCAGAAGATAACCGAATTCGGTTGATTCCCAAACAACCAGAACGCGGTAGCATTTTTGATCGCAAAGGCAGAATTTTAGCTAGCAGTCGGCTTTCCCACTCAGTATATGTCTGGCCTATGGCTCCGAAAAAGCCCGAATGGGCTGTGACAAGAAAGCGCCTTGCCGAAATTCTCAATATGCCAGAAGCTGAAATTCAGAAGCGCATGGATAAAGCTGGTTATAATTCTCCCACGCTGATCCGAATAGCCAGAGATTTAAGTCCAGCCCAAATTACCAGGTTAGCTGAATCCGAAAACCAGCTTGCAGACATTGAAATGTTTATAGAAGGTGTGCGGACTTACCCTAATGGACAGTTAGCTGCTCATATTCTCGGTTATACAGGCGAGATGAATGACGAACAGTTAGCCAACAAGCGTAAAGAAGGTTATCGCTTGGGAGATGTTATCGGACAAATGGGAGTCGAGGCGGCGTATGAGAAAGAACTGAGGGGAGAATGGGGCGGACAACAAGTAGAAGTCGATGGGGCTGGGCGAATTTTGCGGTATCTTGGCGCTAAAAAAGCAAAATCCGGTCAGGATATTCATTTAACTATAGATTTGGAATTACAAAAAGCAGCAGAAAAAACTCTAGGCGATCGCCAAGGAGCGATCGTAGCGCTCGATCCTCGAACTGGCGAGGTTTTGGCAATGGTTAGTCGCCCAACTTTTGACCCCAACATCTTTTCTAAGCGCTTGACTCCGGGTGTGTGGCGTAGTCTGCAAAAAAAAGACCATCCTTTTGTCAATCGCGCTTTACGCGGCTTTCCCCCAGCTAGTACGTTCAAAATCATTACCACTACTGCTGGGCTGGAATCAGGGAAATTTTCTCCTAAAACAGTTTTGCCAACCTACGGATGTATGAACATTGGCGGGACTAATTTTTGCGATTGGAACCTTGCGGGATTTGGACCATTGGGATTTGCAGGGGCGCTTACCTGGAGTAGTGATACATTCTTTTATCAAATCGGTAGGGGAATCGGAGTGCCGACTTTAATCGATTGGACGCGCCGCTATGGTTTCGGCAAAAAAACGGGTATTGAACTTGCATCAGAAGAAGCAAAGGGGCTGGTTGCTGATGATAAATGGAAGCAGCTAAACTACAAGCTGCCCTGGAGTGTGGGAGACACGGTGAATATGTCAATTGGGCAAGGGTTTTTGCAAGTGACACCCTTGCAAGTCGCCGTGATGTTTTCTGTGCCTGCTAATGGTGGTTACAAAGTTACTCCCCATTTGTTGAAAGACGATGAGGACAAGAAAAAATTACGTGAGTCTTTGAATTTGAAACCAACAACAGTGCAAACTATCCGTCAAGGATTGCGGGGTGTGGTGGCTGGTGGTACGGGTAAGGCACTCGATTCACCCACAATTCCGCCAGCGTCTGGTAAGAGTGGTACGGCTGAAACTTATAAAAAGAAATCTCACACCTGGTTTGGTGGTTATGCCCCTAGCAATAACCCAGAGATTGTAGTAGTTGCCTTTGCTGAACACTCCGGCGGCGGTGGTGGTAAGCTCTGCGCCCCAATGGTATTAAAAGTGATGGAAGCGTATTTTCACAGCCCTCAAAAGTCAAAAGTCAAGCTAAGTCGTCATTAGGGTGTAGTGCGGGTGAGATTTTTGGCTTTATAGAAAGTTTCTAAACTTTGACGATCGCCTACAAATCGCCAGTGCCAAGGTTCATAACTCACTCCTTGAGGATTGCCTTTCGGAAAAGACATTTCAAAGTGAAATCTCGCTGCATTGGCTCTTAGCCATTTAAATGCTTTAGTCTTGTCAAAATTCGGATTCAAATTAGTTGCTGGTGTCGCTGCGTCGCCAATATCTACTGCATAACCAGTGTGATGTTCGCTGTAACCTGGCGGAGCGCTGACTTCTGCCCGCTTTGTTACTGTTTGTCCCCGCTGCGCTTGAATGTCAAAATAAACGTGCTGCTGTTCTTGTACCGACCGAAAGCCGGAAATTGGTACTAAAATTACACCACTAGCTCTTGCAGCTCTTAGCATTGCCTGAAATTCTTGCGCGGCAGGTTGACGCAATTTGATCTGACTACCCGCTACAATCTTTTGCAGTTCTGACGCTGGTGCTTCTGCATAAGCTAAGTGCCCTAGCAAGTTATCTGAATTATTTGGGGGATTGACTTTTGGTGCTGTTTGTGTAGCTGCTGGACTAGGGGAAATTGTAGGTGCTGGTGTAGAGGCAGTGTTTTTTGACGGAGCAGAATTGATATACCAAAAACTTGCGACTCCTGCGATCGCGCCTAATCCTAATAATCCGCCAATTAATAGATAAACCAGGTTGCTTCTAGACTTAGACTGAACGTCTGGAAGCTCCCGGAAAGCCTCTGGAATATCATCAGGCGATCGCTCCCCGGAATTATTTCGCCGTTTTCCCGACAAATCAGAGTCATCCACAAGTTAACCCCTAGACTCAATACCCTTGCAAATTGGCAATTTTAGACACAAGATTCATCAAACGCTAAATGGTAGAAACTTCTATACTGCATTGATTTATTATTCCCCATTCATTGTTAATCATTTCACTACAGCCAGCGTTTATTGATGAAACTTTTAGCACTATATACGCAGTTGGGCGGGTTAGTCTTGCTGGGATTCATTCTTGGCAGCAAACTGCCAAAAGCCGTTCCCACCTATTTGGGGCAGTTTCTTTTCTGGATCGGAGTTCCCATAAGCATTTTGGCTTTTTTGCGGCAGACAGATTTATCAGGAGCCATTTGGTTAGCACCAATATTCGCTTGGCTAGCTATTATACTTGGAGCAGCAGGAGCTTGGTGTTGGATTTGTTTGGTAAGAGGTGGGAGGCAAGAGGTAAGAGGTGAGAATAGAGCTGAGGAAGTTGAGGAAGCTGGGGAAGCTAGGGGGGAAAAACCACTCACTACTCGCCACTCCTTCGTCGCTACTCACTCCTCATCTTGGAGCAAACCAACTCAAGGTAGTTTTCTGTTAGCGGCAATGGTGGGAAATACTGGTTATATTGGATATCCAGTCGCATTGGCTGTTGTCGGGACAAAATACTTTGCTTGGGCGCTATTTTACGATCTACTCGGTTCTACACTGGGAGCTTATGGATTAGGTGTTATCCTAGCAGCACGTTTTGGCAAAGGTGTCAATAATTCCAGGCAGTTAGCGCAGGCAATATTAATTAATCCTGCTTTGTGGAGCTTCGGTTTAGGTTTAGTATTTCGTCAAATTCCACTACCTCATCTAGCTGAATTAAGCTTGCAAAAGTTGGGATGGATGGTGGTATCGCTGGCGTTAGTACTAATTGGAATGCGTCTGCAAAAACTGAATTCTTGGCACAGTTTACCTAAAGCCTCAATTAGCTTGGCAATTAAAATGCTGCTTGTACCCTTGATTTTAGGTATTTGTTTATCTTTATTCGGGATAACTGGCGCGCCCCGGTTAGTAATTGTACTACAGATGGCAATGCCCCCAGCTTTTGCTACATTGGTAATTGCTGAAGCTTACGATCTCGATCGCGACTTAGCCGTAACTGCATTGGCGATCGGAACGATTGGACTTTTATTTACGCTGCCAATTTGGTTAAGCTTATTTGGTTGATCTTAACAGCTTCAGAATGCAGAAGTTGGAATTCATCATTCATCATTCATAACTTTTCGCCATGTTTAACAGTGGAAGCAGTTGAATGATTGGCTGCTAGTTCAGCTACATTCATCTGTTCGTAGTGTTCAAATGGTTGATGAATCCAAGGGTTGTCTGCTAAATAGTCTACATAATAATCTGGGGCAACGGTTGAGCAGGCTTTGTACCAAAGGACACCTGTACGAATTTCTTGTATTTGTGGATAACGCGCTTGTAACCAAGGAATAGTTTGCTGGAGTGTCACACCAGAGTCAACAAGATCGTCAACTACAAGAATATGCGATCCCAACTCAGTAGTAGTCATTGTTAAGTGATGGGAAAGAACGAGTTCGCCTCTTTCCTGCTTGCCAGTACCGACATAAGACGAAGCAGCTAAAATTGCAAGTGGTTGCTTATAGATCCGGGACAGAATATCACCAAGCCGCAATCCTCCCTTTGCAAGGCAGACAATCTGGTTAAAGTACCAATTTGATAGATAAATTTTGGCTGCCAGTTCCTCAATTTTTTGGTGGTAATCTGACCAAGAAACATAAATATCTGACATAAAGGTGTAGATTTTCAGCTAATACTAAATGCGAAGCCTTATATTAAAATTGCCAGATCTGGTTGCAAATATCTACCTAAAGGTTGTGCTGCCTACTCCTTCTGTTCAAAGCAAGTCATACCATTGCTGCTGAAGATAAAGGCTGACTGGGTAACTCAACAGTAAAGGTAGTCCACCCTCTAGAACTTTCAACAGAGATAGTTCCTTGCAATTGTGTAACCAACTTCTGCACCAGTGCTAAGCCTAATCCAGTACCTCCTTGTTTCCAAGGATCGGTTTTGGGAACACGATAAAACCTCTCAAAAATTCGTGGTAACTCAGCCGCTGGAATTTCTGCTGAATTGCTGATGCTGAAGATACTTACTGCTGTTGTGTTAGCTGTTGTTGTATTAACCTTGACTGCTGCTAAGGATTTACAATCTACACTGAGAACAATCTCTCCACCTGCTGGAGTATATTTACAAGCATTGTTGAGGAGTTCAGTTAAAATCCTTTCTAAGCTAGCATTATTTGAAACCAGCAAAGGCAAGTCAGGGGGAAGATGAATTTGTAGAACTTGCTGGCGTTGCCCAGATCGAAATTGAAACGGTGCAATAATGCTGGGTAACATTTCTTGAAGAGCGATCGCATCGTTGAGCGAGAGTGGCAAAGATGATGTCTCCAGCTGCTGTAAGTCTAGCAAGTCATTAATCAGCTCGGTTTCGCGCGCACACTCAGTTTGCAAAATTTTCAAATAACGCCTTGTTCTTTCATCGCTATGGGATAAAGCAATTTCCAACATATGAATTGCCATTTTCATATTAGACATCGGAGTCCGCAATTCATGGGAAACCGTACTGAGAAAATCATCTTTGAGCGCATTGAGTTTTTCTAGTTCCTCGACTTGCGCCTTCGCCGCAGTATACAGTCGAGCTTGCCGCAGCGCAATTGTACATTGGTTAGCTACTTGCTGCACTAGTCGAATCTCTAACTCATTAAAGGCATAGTCTGGCTGTGCGATCAGCCATAAATCACCCAGTACCGAGTCGACATCTAAAATTGGACAAGCTAGCATTGCCACTCGACCCCGAAGTGGGTGGGGAGTGAGGGAACAAAATTGGAAATACTGCCCGCCAAGCAGTTGATCGTAAATCTCCGGAAAATCTCCCATCTGCGCGGCTCGACCTTGCGCTGTCGGAATTGAGGTGACATACTCGTAGCAGATCGTAGAAGTGCCTTGCTCGATGTTGTACCAAGCAGCATTACAGCCACTCAGTTCCAGAACTACAGCTAATTCCCGCACAGCCGCTTGCAAAATTTGGCTCTCATCGAGACTGTCACGCACTTTATCTGCAATCCGTTTGAGCATTGCTTCAAACTTCAAAGCCTGTTGCAGCTGAAGCGTCCGCTCTTGCACTTGCTGCTCTAAGTCAACGTTAAGCTGCTGGAGTGTTGCTTGTGCCTGCTTGCGTTCTGTAATGTCGCGGAAAATAACGACTGCACCAACCAGTTCGCCGCTTTCATGAATGGGGTTGCTAACATATTCAACTGGAAAACTCGTGCCGTCTTTGCGCCAGAATACTTCGTCATCGACATGACGCGCTAACCCATCCTCAAGCACGGCATAGATAGGGCACTCTTGCTCCGGGTAGAAAGTGCCATCTGGTTTAGAATGGTGGATGATTGCGTGTTGGGACTGACCGAGCATTTCCTCGATTTCCCATCCCACCATTTTGGCAGCAGCTAGATTAGCAAATGTATTATTTCCCTGTAAGTCCAAGCCATAAATTCCTTCGCCCGCACAGTTCAAAATCAATTCAAGTTGAGTCTTGAGCCGTTCCAGCGCCAATTCAGCTTGCTGGCGATCAATGATTTCGGTTTGTAGTGCTACGTTGGCTGCTTCTATTTGTGCCGGACTTGGTAAGGCTAGTGCTTTAGGAATCAACCCTATCAGTAGCACTCCTGTACATATAGAAGTTGCAGCGGTAATAAGTTTGATGTATCCCGACAGCCAATAGGTAGGGTGCCACAGCGTCCAAACCTCCATTAGATGGGTTGTGCCACAAGCGACAATGAAGGTACTGAACATCAAGAATATCCAGTCGAAAGGCAAATCGCGTCTTTTGCGGACAAAATAGATTAGCGCGATCGGAATTGAATAATAGGCTAAGGCAATCAGCGAATCTGAGACGATATGTAGCCAGACTAATTGTGGCTTCCAGAGGTAGCAATGTCCATGAGGGATAAACGGACTAGTGGCAAAAAGATTTTTCAAAAAAATTGGCATAAAACTGCCTTGTTTTTAAGGCTTATTACTTTTAAGAATTAGTGCATTGGATATCTGCAAGTGTGCAGTCTTTCTATTTGAAAGAATGGTTAAAAGCAACTTCTATCGCATTAGCAGCAAGCCGAGCTTGTTATCCTGGCGGCATCTTGGTTGATAAGCTTCTTACCCGTAATATAATAGAAAGTTAAAATAAGCCAGAAAGTCAGCTCTGTAATTTGTCTTCAAAAGACTACACGAGACTTTCACCCGATCAATATTTTCAACGACTTTGTGTTTGTCAAACATACTCTTCGTATTGTGGCAATGTCAGTTGAGTAATTGGGTTTGTGTTGCAAAACAATGGTAAGTTAAGGAACTTGTGGTTTCTCGTCCAATTATTTGTGCCTAAGTCCCATCGCTTCAAGTGATGTCACTTCCAACTAGATATTATCATGCTATTAGTTAAATAGTATCTGCGCTATCTGCTTTCGTAATGCAACTTGGAAGAAACAATGCCCTAGGGGGGCATTAATAGTTAAATATTCAACTACTTTGGGATGGCTATATAAGGTTGAGCGATCTCAATAGTTGTAACCCTATAGTCAATTTGTGATGCCAAGCTTGTTATTTTGTATAATTGCTGACACTTTCGTACCTAACCCAAATGGAATTGAAAACTGATTATTAGGGTTACTTAAAAAGCGATCGCTTGTAAAATTTATGTCAATAAAAAAGCGATCGCAACTAAAGCAGCAAGTAATATACCTTAATCAAAAGTTACATATAAAGGTTTGTATTTTTATTTACTTGCAGATTGCGTAACTCCAAACTCATTAGGATATTTCGTCGATGGTTCAATCCCTTTAGCAGTTAAAATCTGGATTATTTCCACGCTTGCCAAATGTTTATGAACAATTCTGACTCTGATGGTACTCCTAATAAAACACCCCTAGATAAAAAACTGGACTTAAAAACAAAACTAGCTTATGGTGCAGGGGATTTAGGGCCTGCAATTACTGCTGGTATTGCCGTATTTTTCCTGCTGGTTTTCTTTACCAATGTCGCTGGTATCCCACCGGGGTTAGCAGGTAGCATTCTGATGATTGGCAAAATTTGGGATGCAGTCAACGATCCGATTGTGGGGGTGCTGACTGACAAAACAAAATCTCGTCGCTGGGGGCGGCGCTTGCCTTGGTTGTTATATGGGGCGATTCCGTTTGGAATTTTCTTCTTCTTGCAGTGGATTGTACCGCGATTTAGTACTGAGCCAACTGCCCAAATGTGGGGATTGTTTTGGTATTATGTGGCGATTGGAGTTATTTCTCAGGTGTTTTTCACTGTAGTTAATTTGCCTTACACGGCAATGACTCCAGAACTGACTCAGGATTACGACGAACGCACTACGCTTAACAGCTTTCGCTTTAGTTTTTCGATTGGTGGCAGTATCTTATCATTAATTTTGGCGCAAGTTATTTTTTCCCAAATTGCCGATCGCCAACAACAGTATGTAGTGCTAGCAGCAATCTGTGGAGCGATCGCAGTATTATCATTATTTTGGTGTGTTTGGGGAACGCGCGATCGCGTCATCGCTTTTGAAGCAAAACGCCAGAATATTGAACAAACTCCATCTATCCCCATTGGCGAACAGCTAAAAATCATTTTCAGTAATAAACCTTTTCTATACGTTATCGGTATCTATCTTTTCTCCTGGTTAGCTGTTCAGGTAACAGCCAGCGTTATTCCCTACTTTGTAGTCAACTGGATGCGCCTGAAAGAATCAGAGGTACCTACAGTAATTTTGGGATTTCAAGGAACAGCCCTTTTGGTGCTATTTCTCTGGAGTGCTTTAAGTAAGCGATTGGGGAAAAAAGTTGTTTATTTCATGGGAATGAGTCTATGGATTATTGCAGAGATCGGAGTGTTTTTTTTACAGCCTGGTCAAACCATTTTGATGTATGCTTTGGCTGTGCTGGCTGGTTTTGGTATCTCCACTGCCTATCTAATTCCTTGGTCGATGATGCCAGATGTGATTGAATTAGATGAACTCAACACTGGACAACGCCGCGAAGGAATTTTTTATGGTTTCATGGTGCTGCTGCAAAAATTCGGCTTAGCCTTTGGGCTATTTTTGGTAGGAAATGCTTTGCAAGCATCTGGTTTCAAAGCTGCGGCGGCTGGGCAAGATGCATTACCAATTCAACCAGATTCAGCACTGTTAGCTATCCGCTTCACCACTAGTATTCTGCCTGCATTTTTTTTGATTTGTGGTTTAGTTTTAGCATATTTCTACCCACTCACTCGTGAGGTACACGCAGAAATTTTACTCAAGCTTAAAGAGCGGCAAAATAGGGAATAAATTAGAAATGCTGAAGGATGAATGCTGAATGCTAAAATTATTTCAATTGATAATTCATCATTGATAATTCATAATTTTTTATGCTATTGAGCGCTAATCCAGAATATTGGGAAAATCGCTATCAAGAAGGAACGACTCGCTGGGATTTGGGGCAGGCTGCGCCACCTTTGCAGAGCTTGTTGAACTCACCGCAGGCTCCCCGTCCTGGTAAAATAGCTGTATTAGGATGCGGTCGCGGTTATGATGCAATACTATTCGCTCAGCATGGATTTGAAGCAATAGGATTTGATTTTGCTTCTAGTGCGATCGCAGACGCGACTGCTTTAGCTCAAGCTTCCGGAAGTTCAGCTAAATTCATGCAACGAGATATTTTTGAATTACCTGCTGAATTTCCCCATGAATTCGACTATGTGTTAGAACATACCTGCTTTTGTGCAATTGACCCTAGCTTGCGCTCGGCTTATGTTAAATTAGCCCGCAATATATTGCGATCGCAAGGTGAACTGATCGGTTTATTCTGGGCGCACACTCGCCCTGGCGGCCCTCCCTTTGGCGCAACAACCGAGGAAATTCAGCAGTTATTTGCTCCAGATTTTAACATCCTCTCTCTAGAGCTAGTAACTAATTCAATCCCAGAACGTCAAGGCGATGAATATTTAGGACATTTTCGTTTTAAGGGCAGCTAAATAGTTCTTAAAATATGCTAAGTTTGCCCAATTTTAGTGTGACAAGCGATGGCTATTATTCAGATCGTTGAGCTGTTGGTTCTCGGCTTAGTTGCTGGTGTTTTGGCGGGAATGTTTGGAATTGGCGGCGGCGCAATCATGGTTCCTGCAATGATGTTCTTGGTTGGCTTCAGTACGAAGATGGCAACGGGTACCTCTCTTGCCGCTTTACTTCTACCCTTCGGTATACTTGGGGTTTTAGAGTACTACCGCCAAGGCCAAGTTAACGTAACTGCTGCTTTGCTGCTAGTAGTAGGTTTATTTATCGGTGCCTTCTTTGGTGCGAAACTAACTCTGAGTTTGCCAGACGTGATAGTAAAGCGGGCTTTTGGCTGTTTTCTGATTCTGGTTGCTTTGCGCTATCTCACATCAAAATAAATTCTTTTGGGATATATCGCTTGCTAGAGGCAACGGGCGATCGCCAACAATTAGCCTGTACAAGTAGTTAATACTTGCAAGGTTGAGCGAGAGGTAAAATATGGCTCAAGATCCAAAAAAGCTGATTAATTTGTCAGTTCATGAATCTTCCGATCCAAGTCTAATTAGTCCTAATCCAGATGTAGAAGCGGATGGAACAATGAACGACTTGAATGACTCTGTTCATGATGATGAAAATGTTGATACTCCTAATCAGCAGCCTTTTGAAGATGCTAGCGATGAAAATATTACCTCTAGTCAAACTACGATCGCAAATCTAAGCGCTGGCTAGATCCAATGGTAAGTAATTTGACACAAATAAAAATTTTTTAGCTTGCTCCGCTTTGTTGTCTATTGATACGAGGGGAGTATTTTTATTTAAACAAGCGATCGCTCCTACTACAAGTACTCAAAGCAATCTGTCAATTTTATTACAGTGCTAATGCTAGCTTCGCGGTAATGTCAAGAAAAACCTAAAAATACTGTTTACTTATACCATTTTTGAAAAAAGAATTTTAAATCGCTCGGCTTGTAACAATAGTCAACAAAAAAAGTGAAAATAGCCCAATCTGATATTTAAAAGCGAGAAAATAAAGACAGAGGGTTTCGACTAAAGCTTTGCCTCAAATTGGGAGTCCAGCATCAGTGGTATTACAAGTACAAAACAGCACCTACGAAGCTAAAACTCAGGAAATCGCAAAACAACTTTTATCCGCCACGCGCGAGAACAGATCGTTTTTTGCTTCCTTGCGAGATCAAATGCGGTGGGATGATAAATTACTCGCATGGGCAATGAGTAATCCAGGGTTACGAGTACAGTTGTTTCGCTTTATTGATTGTTTACCCGCCCTACATAGCAAGTCTGAAATTTCGGCACACTTACAAGAATATCTGGGCGATGAGTCAGTTGAACTTCCAGCAAGTCTTAAGGGAATGCTCAACTTTGCCTCTCCAGATTCTATGCCGGGACAGGTAGCAGCTACAACAGTCGCAACAGCTGTGGAAACCCTAGCGCATAAATACATTGCTGGGGAAAACATCCAACAGGTGCTGAAGACAATTGAACGGCTACGCAGGGAAAAGATGGCTTTCACCATCGATCTTTTGGGTGAGGCTGTAATTACCGAAGCTGAGGCAAAGTCTTATTTAGATCGCTACGTGGATTTGATGACGCAGCTTGCAACAGCAGCAAAGAACTGGAAACCAGTAGCAGCAATTGATGTTGCCGATGGTGAAGAGTTGGCACAAGTGCAAGTATCGGTGAAGTTAACGGCATTTTACTCGCAATTCGATCCGCTGGATGCTCAAGGTAGTGAGGAACGAGTTAGCGATCGCATCCGCACCCTCTTGCGCCGCGCCAAAGAGTTAGGGGTATCGGTTCACTTTGATATGGAACAATATTCCTACAAAGACCTCACCCTTTCTATCCTGAAACAAATATTAATAGAAGAGGAATTTCGCAATCGCACAGATGTCGGAATCACGATCCAAGCTTATCTGCGTGACAGTGAACAAGACACAAAAGATTTGATCGCCTGGGCAAAACAGCGAGGATATTCTCTCACAGTACGTTTGGTGAAGGGTGCATATTGGGATCAGGAGACAATTAAGGCAGCACAAAAAGATTGGCAGCAGCCAGTATTCAATGATAAAGCTGCCACTGATGCTAATTTTGAAACCATAACTGAGCTACTGCTGGAAAATCACCAGTATGTTTACTCGGCAATTGGTAGTCATAACGTGCGATCGCAAGCCCACGCAATTGCGATCGCCCAAACCCTGAACATCCCAAGCCGTCGGTTTGAAATGCAAGTCCTCTACGGTATGGGAGATAAACTTGCTAAAGCCTTAGTAGATCGCGGCTATCGCGTCCGCGTTTACTGTCCTTATGGTGAAATGCTACCAGGGATGGCTTATCTAATTCGCCGCTTGCTGGAAAATACAGCAAATAGTTCCTTCCTGCGGCAGAATTTGGAAGAACGCCCGATTGAAGAATTACTTGCACCACCTGTCGTCGAAGATGGAAAGAATAATTCATCATTCATCATTCATCATTCATCATTTCCTAATGCTGCCGATACAGATTACGCTGAAGCTGAGGCAAGAGAAGAATCAAAACAAGCTTTTCAAAATGTCCGCCAGCAATTCGGTAAAACTTATTTACCCCTAATTAACGGCGAATACGTAAACACTGAGGAATTTATTGATTCTGTCAACCCTTCTAACTTCAGTGAAGTAATTGGTAAAGTCGGACAGTTGAGTGTCGAACAAGCCGAACAGGCGATGCAAGCGGCAAAAGCTGCTTTTCAAAGTTGGCGACGCACTTCAGCAAAGGAAAGGGCTGGAATATTACGCAAAGCAGGCGATTTGATGGAACGCCGCCGGGCTGAATTATCAGCTTGGATGGTTTTAGAAGTCGGTAAGCCTGTCAGGGAAGCAGATGCAGAAGTGTCAGAAGCAATCGATTTCTGCCGCTACTATGCTGACGAGATGGAAAGATTAGATCGGGGGCATAACTACGATGTGCCTGGTGAAACTAATCGCTATCACTATCAGCCACGCGGAATTGCGATTGTAATTTCTCCTTGGAATTTCCCCTTAGCGATCGCAACTGGGATGACAGTTGCAGCCTTGGTTAGTGGTAATTGTACTCTGCTTAAACCCGCTGAAACATCTTCAGTAATTGCAGCGAAACTGGCTGAAATTCTGGTAGATGCGGGAATACCCAAAGGTGTATTTCAATATGTACCAGGGAAAGGTTCAAAAGTCGGTGCTTACTTTGTCAATCATCCCGATACTCACTTAATTGCTTTTACAGGTTCGCAAGAGGTGGGTTGCCGGATCTATGCAGATGCAGCAATATTACAACCAGGGCAAAAGCACCTGAAACGAGTGATTGCCGAAATGGGCGGCAAGAATGCAATTATTGTGGATGAAAGTGCAGACTTAGATCAAGCCGTAGTTGGAGTGGTACAATCTGCTTTTGGTTATAGCGGTCAAAAGTGTTCTGCTGCATCCAGGGTGATTGTGTTAGATCCGATTTATGATAAGTTTGTCGAGCGCTTGGTAGAAGCAACGCGATCGCTCAATATTGGCGAAACTGAGTTACCCAGCACTCAAGTTGGCCCGGTGATTGATGCTAACGCTAGAGATCGGATTCGGGAATATATCGACAAAGGTAAAGCCGAAGCTGAAGTGGCGTTGTCAATACCAGTGCCTGAAAATGGTTATTTTGTCAACCCTACGATCTTTACTGAAGTTTCTCCCACAGCAACAATTGCCCAAGAGGAAATTTTTGGCCCGGTTGTGGCGGTGATTCGGGCGAAGGATTTCACCGATGCGATCGCAGTTGCTAACAGCACCAACTATGCCTTAACAGGTGGAATTTACTCTCGCACTCCATCTCATATTCAGAAGGCGCAGGAGGAGTTTGAAGTCGGCAACTTGTATATTAATCGCACAATTACGGGGGCGATCGTTTCTCGGCAGCCTTTTGGTGGATTTAAACTTTCTGGTGTTGGTTCTAAAGCTGGCGGCCCAGACTATTTGTTACAATTCCTCGAACCGCGCACGGTGACAGAGAATATCCAACGTCAAGGCTTCGCCCCAATTGAAGGCGCAGATTAAAGCAACTGTAGGGTGGGCATTGCCCACCTATTTTTTTATTTAGTTAAACAGCCAAGTATTGTGATAAGCAATTTAGTAATTAAAACTGCTGAATTACCTCAAGAAATGCTAGCAATTCAATCGATTAGACAAGCAGTTTTTCAAGCAGAGCAAGGAGTCGAGCCAGAGTTGGATTTTGATGGCAAGGATGAAACTTCCGAACAAATTATTGCTTATTTGGATAGCAAAGCTGTAGGAACGGCAAGAATTAGATATTTGGATGAGAGAACAGCAAAGATTGAAAGGCTGGCTGTATTGCCTACAGTAAGAGGACTAGGAATTGGCCAGCAAATAATGGAAAAGGCTTTAGAAATTGCGGCTGAAAACAATATTCAAGAAGTGGTGATTCACGCTCAGCAATATATTATCAAATTGCATCAAAAATTAGGGTTTGAACCAGAAGGAGAAATCTTTGAAGAAGCGGGCATTCCTCATGTCAAAATGAGTAAAAAATTAAGCTAATATAGTTGATTTTGTGCCTAAAAAACATCCTCAATCAAGTCTGTTCATACTAGCGCTCGTTTGGCTGGTAGGGGCGCTTTGCGATCGCTTTTGGTTCGCCCTTGATCGCTCTGTTCCCGCCTGGGATCAGGCAGAGTATTTAAATGGAGCGATGAATTATTGGCAAGCTCTGCAACAGCCTCACTGGTTAGAAAGTGAATGGTGGACGAGTTTTTGGCAAGTTTCCACTAAAGTACCTCCCTTAACTTTCATTGTGGCAGCTGTTATTCAACAGATTTTTGGCACGGGAATAGAACAAGCTACGCTAATAAACCTTGTTTTCAGCGCCATACTTCTAACTTCTGTATATGGGTTAGGTGTAGAACTTTTTAGCGCCCAAGTCGGTTTATGGGCAGCTGGGCTATGTCAGCTAATACCCGCACTTTATCATTTGCGCCTGGATTTTTTACTTGATTATCCCCTCGCAGCTGTTGTGACTTTGAGTTTTTGGTGTCTGACGGTTTGGAGGGCAAGAAGTAAGAGGCAAGAGGATCGATGTAAGAGGCAAGAGGTAAGGGGTGGTATTAATTCACCATTCATCATTCACCGTTCATCATTTCAAAGCTGGTTGTGGATGGCTGGGTTTGGCGTTTCTTTTGGGCTGGCGTTGTTGGTGAAGCAGACGGCGTTGTTCTTTCTGCTAACACCTATTTTATGGGCAGGGGTAGAGGCAATTCGCAGCCGCAGTTGGCAGCGCATATTCCAGTTGATTATAGGGTTGTTGCTATCGCTGGCAGTGTTTGGCCCTTGGTATCGAACAAATTGGCTGCTGATTCTGACTGGCGGTAAGCGGGCAACAGTAGATTCAGCATTGAAAGAAGGCGATCCAGCTTTGAACACCCTAGGCGCTTGGACTTACTATTGGCAAGAGTTGCCGGAACAAGTTTCTTGGCTATTATTGATAGTGCCAATTGTGGGGTTACTTATATACTGGAGGCGTTCGGCTAAGCCACTGGAAAGACGCGATATATCCCGTTCTTACCACTCACCACTGAAATGGCTAGCAATTTTCTGGGTTGGATCTTATTTACTTTGTTCGCTGAATATTAATAAAGATTACCGCTATGTTTTGCCTTATTTACCAACTGTATCGCTGTTTTTGGCATATGGGTTAACTCGGTGGTATGGGCGTTGGGGTAAGCGGATTCGTTGGGGAACTATTGGTTTGGCAGTGATGCTAATGTTCCTCAACTTGTTTCCTGTCTTACCTAATAGCATCGCCTCTGCACTTAGCCCTAATGCCCAACACTACGCTTATTTGGGACAAAAGTTTCCTCATGCTGAAGTAATTGACTCAATTATTCAAGCAGCGCCTTATGTTAGTTCCAATCTTGGAGTATTACCTTCCACACCAGAAATTAATCAGCATAACTTGAACTATTACGGGGCGTTACAAAACTTTCAGGTTTACGCACGTCAAGTAGGAACGCAAAAAAAGCAGATTTATCAAGATGCGCGATCGCTCGATTGGTTTCTGACTAAAACAGGCACTCAAGGATCTGTACCACCAGCTCAAGCTGACATGGTTCAAACAATCGAGCGATCGCCTGATTTTTATCTGCACCAAAATTGGAACTTACCCGATCGCAGCACCCTGAAATTGTATCACCGTCGCACGCCACAGGTGCAAGTGCAGCCTGTAGCAGGAACTGTAGGGGCGGGTTTAACAGATCTGTCTAAATTCCCAACAAGCATACTGTCAAACCTGCCCGCACAAAAGCCAGAAGGTAAAATTACTCTATCGCGGGTTATAGTACCACCCGAAGCACCGCCGGGAAAAACAGTACCAGTAACTTATGAGTGGGCTGGTAGTTGGGAGCAATTACAACCTGGGTTGGTGCTACTAACTTGGCAAAATCAATTCAGTTCCAATCCACGCGATCGCTGGTTGCACGATCATGGTATTGCTATGGGAACAATTCAAAACTCGCCACTCGAAATTTCTCATGTAACAGAAAAAACGTCAATGTTACCTCCGGCGGATTTGCCAGCAGGAAATTACACTTTGGCGGCTACATACCTAAATCGGAAAACAGGCGAAACTTACCCAATTTCCGTGCCACCAGTCACGCTGAAGATAGATCGGGCTGTTCGGGCAACACCTGCACCAGAATTAGATTTACTTACACAATTGCGATCGCTAGCTTCTGCGCTACCTCAAGGGATAAAAGCACTAGATCGAGTGTTTGCAGAAGTCGGTCGAATTAATCAATACGATCCAATTCAAGACTACTTGGTTCAAGCGCAATTAGCAATCGAATACCGACTGCAAAAAGAACCACAGAACTTGGAGTGGGCATATACTTTAGGTTTAGCCAACGTTTTGCAACAAAAAGTTCCAGGCGCGATCGCTGCGTTTGAGCGTGTCACTCAGATAGACTCGCAAAATCCCTACGCCTACGCCTATCTTGCGTTTGTCCATTTATACAACTGGAATGGTGCAGCAGCCTCCTCAGCCCTCAAACCCGCTTTGGCACTAAAACCCAACTTACCAGAACTACAAGCACTGGCCGCCATTGCTGCCTTGATGCAAGGCGATCTGATTCAAACATGGCACTACGTCTCGCTGTTTCAGCAGTCATCGCAGGAAGAGGTAAGGGGTAAGGGGTAAGAGGTGAGAGGCGAGAGGTGAGAGGTGAGTTTTGAACAAATGACAAATGACAAATGACAAATTAACTAAGATATTGCATCAAAATTGTTTCAATTTGAGCAATGTCAATCGGTTTACCTAGGTAATCATTAGCGCCAGCGGCGAAAAAGCGATCGCGTTCGCCTGTCATCACTTTTGATGTGACAATAACCACTGGTATTTCTCGCCATTCTGGTTCCTGCCGTAGATCTTGCAGCAAATCTAATCCTTTAACCCGATTTGGTAACAGCACAGCCAATAAGATTAAACTTGGTTTGAAATATCGCACCGTCTCCAAAAAGCTATTTGGCTGTTGAATATATTTCACCTGATAGCCTGCACTCTTGAGATAATCGTGCAACAATAAGGCATGGCGTTCATCACCTTCCATCAGCAAAATGCGCTTGCTTGTGGATATTTTTTGCCTGCTTGTGGATTTGGTAAGATCTGATTTTTCAGTCTTGGTTTGTTCTTGTCGTAAAGGTGACGCAGAAGAAGCAGACACCGCACGCACTGGTTCTTGGGAATAGCCTGGTAGGATCAGCGTGAACTCGCTACCTTCCCCTACAGTGGATTTCACCGTGACATCACCACCATGCAACCGCGCTAACTTGCGCGTCAATGCCAAACCTAAACCAGTGCCTTCGTACTGACGATTGAGCCGACTGTCTAGTTGTTTAAATGGTTGAAACAGCAAGTTTAACTGAGATGGCTCAATGCCAATGCCTGTATCTGATACCTTAAATGCGATGCCTAATGGTACTTTTTCAACACTCAACGACACTTTACCTTTAGAAGTGAACTTAATCCCATTTGTCAGCAAATTCAACAGCATTTGCTTAACTCGTCGCTCATCAGCAATGCAGATATCTGCATTTGGATCGATTTGCGCGCTCAATTGCAAATTCTGATTTAAGGCGCGATCGCGGACAATATTTAAGCAGTAATCGCACAACTGTTGCACGTTCAGTGCTACAGGCATTAATTCTTCTTTACCTGCTTCTACCTTGGAAAGGTCGAGAATATCGTTAATCAATGCTAATAAATGTTCGCCGCTGCTATGAATGCATTTGACATACTCTTTTTGTTTGGCATTAAGATTGCCATAAAGTTCTTGCTGTAGCAACTGGGATAACCCCAAAATTGCATTCAAAGGTGTTCTTAATTCATGACTCATAGTTGCCAAAAACTCACTTTTGGCACGACTCCCAGCTTCAGCTGCCTCCTTACTATCGCGTAAGTCCCTTTCTACTTGCTTACGCTCTGTAATGTCTTCTATCATGCCAACGATAAATTTAGGTTTATCGCTACTATCTCGAACAAGGGAGACATTGAGGTGCCCCCAAACTAAGCGCCCATCTTTGTGGATGTAGAGTTTTTCTAGTTCGTAATGGTCGAGCTTTCCCGTCACCAGTTCTTGGAAGAGTTTTAGATCTGCTGCCGCATAATCTGGATGAGTATAATCGACAAAGCGCATAGTCAACAGAGCTTTCCGGCTGTAACCCAGCATTTTACATAGGGCAGGATTTGTATCTATGATCGATCCATCCAGATTTGCTAAGCCAATGCCAATACTGGATTTTTCAAAGATCGCACGGAATTGCACTTCACTTTCTTGTCTGGCAATTTCAGTCTGGTTGCGGATAATTGCGCCGCCAATGCTGAGTGCTACTGCTGCGATGGCTGCTTGTTCGGTTTCTGTCCACTGCCGTTCGCTTTTGGTATCATCGAAACCAATCAAGCCCCAAAATTTACCTTCAATCAGAATCGGTACAATCAAGAGCGAAAGAATATTGTGACTTGTGAGGAAGAGTCGCTCTTTAGGTGGTAAATCTTTGACTATGCCGCCTATTGGTTTACCCGCAGCTAAATTTTCATAGCATTGGGGCGAGAAAGTTGCGTAAGACAAGTTTTGTAGTTCAAAATTGTCTATTTGCGCCTCAACCTTAGGATTTGTCCACTCAAAGCGCTGACTCGTTAGCATTTCGCCTCTGTCTGGATCGAGATGGTTTTCAAAGATGTAAACTCGATCTACTTGGCAAGCATTGCCCAAAGCAGACAAAGCAAGTGTCACGGCTTGAGGGAAATCTTTGATAGTTAATAAATGATTGGTAGCAGCGGCTACACCTTCAAGTAAGCGATCGCGCTCTTGACGCTCGGTTTGTGTCTGCTGGGGTTGTGTGATGTCTTTTCCAACTTCAACACAATATACAGGGCCTCCAGTTTCTGTTTGCTGGAACTGCTGTGATTGCAGCATATCGCGCCACTGCTGACGCTCAATTGCATATCGCAGCACTCGTACCAACAATTGAGGCTCTATTTGTCCCTTAATTAAATATTCTTGCGCTCCCATGTCTAATGCTTGTTGAGCTTGCGCCTCATCTTTGAGGTCGCACATTAGCACAATCGCTACTTTAGGGTAATTTTCATGCACTTGGCTAAGTGCTTTCAAACCTTGTTTTTCTGTCAGTGGTAAATCGAGTAAGACTATATTCACTGGTTCTGTTGCCATGTAAGCCAGTGCTGCTTTTGCACTTGTAGCTCTCGCCAGTTGAAATGAATTCTTTACCGACCGTAACATTTCCTGAACCAGTTGCCCAGATGCAGTTTTTTTTTCCACCAGCAAAATTTTCAGTGGTTCTAGGATCATGTTCGTCACAGTTCGTCATTTGTCATTTGTCATTTGTCATACCCAACGGGTGCGGGCGAAGCCCTACGTCATTTGTCAAGAGTTATTAGCCGAGAGGCTTGGTTTTGAACAAAGAACAAAAGACAAATAACATTAAAGTTTTTAATATTACTCCTTCTATGAGTATAGGTAATCCTAACGGTTGATTTTTAGAGCCTCTACTTCAAATAAACTTTTCTTAGAACTGAGTTTTATCTCTGATATATCTTTTATAAAAAATTTAAATAATTTAGGCAATTAGTAGCTGGATGGAAAACAAATTTATGAATCAGCAAAGTCTCAGAATTGTCTCTCTCCTTCCTGGCGCAACAGAAATTTTAGCTGCCTTGGGGTTAACGGATGCAATTGTAGGGCGATCGCATGAATGCGACTACCCCCCAGAAATTCAATCCCGTCCAGTTTGCACCTCTGCACGAATCAACTCAGGCGCAAGTAGCGCCAAGATTCATCAGGATATTAATGAATTATTGCAATCTGCCCTTAGCATTTATCAAGTTAAAACTGATGTTTTGCAGCAGTTGCAGCCTACGCACATTGTGACTCAAGATCAGTGTGATGTTTGTGCTGTTAGCCTCAAAGAGGTAGAAGCAGCAGTTGCCACCCTCACCCACCTTCAGCCGCAAATTATTTCTTTAAAACCAAACGTTTTGGCTGATGTATTGGCTGATATTGAAACAATTGCCAAAGCAACGGAAGTTGATTCGCGCCGCGTGGTAGAAAATTTAGAGTCTCGAATCAAAATTTGTCAGCAAAAGCTCGAAGGACTCTCCTTCACTGAATTGCCCACTGTCGCTTGTATAGAGTGGATCGATCCACTGATGACTGCTAGTAATTGGATTCCAGAATTAGTCACCATTAGCGGAGGTCAACCCTTATTTAGTGCTGTCGGTCAGCCTTCTGCTCAAATCAATTGGGATACGCTGGTAGCAACTAATCCCAGTGTAATTGTTTTCATGCCTTGCGGCTTAGATTTAAACCGCACTCTTGAAGAAGCTCTAATATTAACTCAGCGTCCAGAGTGGCAAAACTTACGCGCTGTCAAGACCGAAAGAGTTTACATTACTGATGGAAATTCTTACTTCAACCGTCCAGGGCCGCGATTGGTAGATTCTCTGGAAATTATGGCAGAAATTTTACATCCAGAAATTTTCCAATATGGATATAAGGGAACCGCTTGGGAACCTTTTGCAGTTGTAGGGGCTAGGGGCTAGGGGCAGGACAAGGGGACAAGGAGGAATTTATCTAGTATTTCTCCTTATGCTCCCTCAGATACCTCAAATCCTATAACGAAAAGTCTTTCACTGCAAACGAGATTAGAGTCTCTGGAGGAGACTGCGACCGTGAGTATCAGTACCACAGGTACTCAGCAACCCGTGCATCGCGGCTAGCTGTTGGACTTGTTTGGTTTCTATTGGGCTGGGTTGCCAGGG
>DATNQH010000196.1:0-10500 GCA_036704105.1 Leptolyngbyaceae cyanobacterium
GGGTTGCCGGATTCAATCGCTGATAGCTGTCTGGTGTCACCGACCAAAATTACTCGCGCCTTCTCTTGGGTTGCTTTTTGAAATAGGCGGTAGGCATCTTTAGCACTCAATAGCCCTGCTTCATCTACTATCCAAAGCTGGTTCGGCTCTATCTTGTCGGGTGGCTTATACGCTAATAAACGAGCTACTGTCTGGGTTTGAGTGACAATTTCTTCACCTAAAACTTTCGATGCTTTGGCACTTGGAGCAAAACCCTTGACAGTATATCCTTGCGCTTGTGCAATCTCCTTGACTTGTTTGAGTGCAAATGTCTTTCCCGCACCCGCTACACCCTGCCACGCAATGAAAGAATTGGATGATGTCAGTGTCATCATTACCGCTTGCCGCTGCCCAAAATTTAACTGGGAATCCGCTAAATGCTGTTCTACTACCGCCCTTTGTGCGATCGCGTTTTCTCTTCTTATTCCTGCCTTCATCAGGTTAATTGTGGCTAGTTCCCGCTCGACCGCAGTAATAGTGGTATAGCGACATTCATTCTTCTGCTCGATGCGAATCAACTCATCACTGTTACTAATCAACGGCTCAATACTCGTGATATCAACAGGTCTGCTCTCGCTGAGGATAAACGCTTGAATATCTTCTGCCCTGAACGCTACTCGCCGTTCACTACAATACTTAACTGCATCCGCAAATATTTTTTCATCTACAAGTTCTGTCTCATGTGACGGTGTTGGCACACCTGGTTTTACAATTTCTAGCCCTAACGCTGCTGCTTCTTCTCGCCAAAGGGTTTTGAGTTCCTCTGGTGATACATTCTCTTTATTTCTACGAGTTTTCTTCCATGCCTTCTCCCGCTCAGCCCAAGTAGCATTCACACCCGCCCGTGCTAAAATCTGCATCCGGCGCTTGGAAAAATCGTTCAAATCTGATTCGCTATACCCTTTGATATCAAACTGCCCATGTGAGCGTTGTTCTATTTCATAACCAAGCTTCTGCACTTCTAGGGCTAGATAGTGCTGGTATTTCATCCCCAATAGCTTTTGGTTTCTAAAGATCTCATCATTCAGGTGAGAATACCACTCGCCATTGGCTAGTTGAGTCATGTTCATCACCAGGCAGTGACTATGCAGGTGGGGATCTAATTCCCTACTCTCAATATGGTCATATTTGGCAATGACCATGTTTTGAGTTTTAACTACTTCCTGTTGGTTGCCCCCCAGCATTACTCTGCTTTGGGAATACTCGGATTCCATCTGCTCTAATACCTTTTCTACTGCCCTTTCGTGGGCTAGTATTAGCCGCTCGTCATTACCCACTAAGGCACAAAGGCTAACGCTTTTCGGAGCGGCGAATGTGCAATCTACTGCTGCTTTACGCCTATCTTGCTGGACTTCTCTTCTATTTAGCCGTTTGCTCCCGTCTGGTGTCAGCCCATTAACAATGTTTTCGTAAACTAGATCATTCTTAATCTCTCCCTTGAGTCCGAGCGATCGCGCTCCTTTCCCTAACCACTTCCCTTTCTGGTAGTATCCCTGTTTAAAATACTTAACCGCTGTCTTCGCCTTGATGTTCTTTGGGGTCAGCATAGTGCGTTTACCTCATAGAACTCTAACCCCCATCTCTCGAATGGTGCAGGTAGACGTAGCCCCTCTTTTGACGCGGCGACGACAAACTCTAATTCGATATCTGGGAGAGAACGCAGTTGACCCATCACTGATTCAAAGCATGGCTCACTGATGCACCAGGCGCTGAAGCTCTTGAAACAGTTGACTGGTTCGGTGTAAAACCATCGCTGCGTTGAGGGTTGCTTTCGGAATACTTCGACACCCCCATGATGGAATTTGTTGAAGATGAAGGCGAACCATTCGCTTTTCGCTAAATAACAAATCTTGATATTTGTTTTGCTTGGATCTCTTTTGAGTTGCGGCGATCTAGTACTCCAATAATTACTCCCTGCCCAAAAGCAAGCATCCATAAGTTGCCGCATTTGAGTTTGAAGTTTGAGAGTATTTAGTGAATCAGTTTTCACTTCGATCCTGCCAACAAAACTAATGATATTCTGTGCTATCTTAACCTATGAAATAGAGTAATGTGCCTAACTTTTTCCGGGAGGGGTCGCGGGGAGGGCTGCCCTCCCCGATTGGCTGCTAGTCCTGGGTTTTACGGTAATTTACAGATGCACTCAAATCTCTGCAATTACTTTCGATTAGGTGAAATTAATTTCAATAAAATTCAAATGTGTACGGCAATTTACTGATTTTTACGGATTGGTGCTTTTTGATCCAAAATACTAGGTTTGCGCTGAAGTAATTTGAATAATTTTGAGAATTTATGCAATATTTATCAAATCAATTCAATTGCTTGTGTATAATTACAGTAGATTTCAAATAAATACGGATTGCCGTATTTGAAGAATTTTGAGGATAAAGAGGCACGTACTACGGTATTCCTACTAATTTACCGGAGATTAACTACAGTAACTTGCTGGAGATTAGCGGCGGTGCTAAACATACCGCCGGATGTTGTTGACTAACACAAAGACTCATTGAGAGGCTAGTGCGTTGTTAAAAATAAATTTGAGTTGCTGTCTTCCGATGTCGGATTGGAGTCAAGATGAGTGTGCGCCACATAATGCGCTCCCACTAGAAGAGGAACAAGAATTTGGGTTTACCACCGTGTATTCACTGAAGTTGTGTCTAGTCATAGTAGCTTCGATTTCTGTTCTCAGTAAATTTTCGCTAGAGTAGTGACATCTCCCGACGCTGATGCTAAGAGCATACAGCGCGGGCTTCCAAGACAATCCTGCTATTGCATAGGAGGCTCTTGGCTTTAAGAACCGGATGACCCTCGGCTCTATTTTTAATATTGATAGCGGCGTTATGGTCACGGTCAAGGCTGCAACCACAAGCGCAATTATGCCAACGTTCTGATAGCTCCTTGGGTACTTTTGCGCCGCAAGCAGAACAGTTTTGACTGGTATTATAGGCGCTGACTGCAATAGTTAGCAACCCAGCATTTTCGGCTTTGGTTGCAAGTATTGTCAGAAAGTTTGACCATCCAGCGTCATGAATTGACTTTGCTTTATTGGTACGAGCTAGACCTTTAATATTTAAATCCTCATGGGCAATAACATCATATTTTCTTAGTAGGCTGTTAGCCGTTTTGTAATGAAAATCTTTCCTTTTATCAGCAACCTTTTTGTGTTGCTTGCCTAGAGACTTAATTGCTTTGAGTCTGCGGTTACTGCCCGCAGCAGTTGCATAAGGGAGGCGACCTCCCTTATTGCTTGCGGGCACCTTTTTTCTGCGAGATACCCGTTTTTGAATGACGCGCAGGCGTTTTTGAGCTTTGCGGTAATACTGGGGTATCGCAATAACTTCGCCAGTTGAAGTAGTTAAAAATTCTTTCAATCCCACATCAATTCCAGTTATTGATTCTGGATTAAAGTCTGGTTTAATAGTCGGTACAGTTTCATCTTGCAAGCTCAAAGTTGCATAGTACCCATCAACTTTTTTGGTAATAGCAACCGTCTTAATTTTAAAGCTATCAGGTATCGGACGGTGCAAAACAAGTTTGATTTTACCGAACATCGGCAAGTTAATTAAACTACCTTGCAGGCATCTTTCTTTTATTTGGGGATAAAGAAAAGTTCGATAACGCGACCGCTGTTTAAAGCGAGGTCGTCCACTCCGTTTTCCGTTGCTATCACCTTTGAGAAACCTATCAAAAGTAACTTTGACTCGTTTAACAACATCTTGCAACACTTGGGAATATATTTTTGCGTACCAAGGATGCGTCTTTTTAAGGTTAGGTAGTGTCTTCTTTTGGCTGTAATAATCAGGGTTATCTCGCAATTCGGGCAAGTGGCAAACTAACGGACAAGCATTTATAGGGCTGCGGTTGCGTTCGTACCAGTCAAATCTATCCGCCAAAAAGTAATTATATTGACTGCACAGCATTGATAGCCATTGGTCAATTGCGACGACTTGTTGTTTTGTTGGACGCAACTTGTACTGGTATGCTGTTATCATTAATAAATGATAGCATATTGATATACAAAACTATGAAAAAAGGCTTATTTGTTCGGATGTCTGAGCCAGAGCTTAATATTTTAAAAACTTATTGCGACCAAACAGATAGAACTCAGTCCGACGTAATCAGAAGTCTAGTTAGAAGCCTTGGCAAGAAATTGTCAGTCTCACACCCATCGAGGGGGTCGTCTGACCGCCTATCCATCCCGTCGCTCACCGAAGCGGTAGAGCGCGGGGCTTCCGGCGACTAGCTAACAGAAATAGCGTTAATTTGATTTTGTAGTTTTTTTCGCGCCTCTACTACTCAAACTGACTTTTGTATGCAGACTGTTGAGTTCAAGCTGAACCTGAATCAATCCCAGCAGAGCAAGGTAGATGATTGGCTCAATGTGTTGCGTTGGGTTTGGAATCGAGGTTTGCATCTGTTGGAGGAATTCGACAGTTTTACTTCTTGGGATAAGGTATCAAAGGCTTGGACTCCATCTTGCCCAATTCGCTGGGAGTATTATAAAGATGATGATGGGCAGCTCATCCCCTTTACAAGACTTGCTCAGACTAAGCCGTATCGAATGAGTTGTCCAATTCCCCAGGTTTATCGGCAGCCGGAAGTAGAGTCACCCAATCACTTTGGGCTTCTGTACTACTTCGCTCAAAAGAACCATGAAGATAAGCCTTGGTTTTGCGAAGTTCCTGCTAAAGTTGTTTCTGGCACGCTTAAGGCTCTGGCAGATGCGTGGTCGGAGTTTAAAGCTGGTAAACGCAAGCGCCCCCGCTACAAGCGCTATAAGGACAAACTCAATACACTTGTAAACTATAGCTCCAAATCAATTAAGATTTCTGGCAAGCAAATTATCCTGCCTAAACTAGGAAAGGTTACAGTTAAAACCTTGGATAAGCGCTGGGATGCTTCAGTTCCTATAGCCACTCTGAAAATTGTCAAGGAACCATCAGGATACTATTTACAACTGACAGGAAGTTTGCCTCTAAAGAGATTTAAGCCATCTTCCAAGGCAGTAGGGGTATCTTTGGGGTATAAGGATTTACTTACAACTGATAGCGGCAAGGTAGTAAAACAACCTGCTTACTACCATCGAATGGAAAAGCGGTTGCAAAGGCTTCAGCGAAAACTCAGCCGCCAGCAAAACCTCTGCCAGATTAGTACCTACAATCCCGAACTAAGAGAGCATTTCTTAAGTTGTCCAATTAATCCCTATAAAGGTGCAAACAAAGCAAAAACTCAACAGCAGATTTCGCGCCTGCATGAGAAGCTCCGTCGCAGTCGCCGCGCCTTTAATCACAAAATTTCTACTCAGTTAGTGCGAGAGTACGGCGGAATCGTTACAGCAAAGCCTTCTCTACAAAAAACGACGCGCCGACCCAAACCAATTGTGAATAAGCATGGTGATGGTTACGATCCAAATGGGGCATTGCTTAAGTCCCAATTTAATAGGGTAATTCTTGCTAATGCTTTGGGTCAGCTAACTGCACTGATTGAGCAAAAAGCAGAAGTAAATGGGCGTGAATATATTGAAATCGCTCCGAAAAGTATTCCAGATGAACTAAGGCAGATCACTAAACACTACCCTAAGCAATTAAGGTTGCCCCGATCTGTTCATCTATCAGCCTTCCAGACTGGAAGATACCGCGCTTGGCCGTGGAAATTAACGCTTGGGGAGTCCTATAGGACGTTGAACCAAGAAGCCGCGCAAGTGGCAACTCTTTGCGATGCAAAGACAACCTCTAAATCTAGCTTAGAAAACACTAGCCCGATCTTAAACCAACAATCGACTGAATCCTCAACCTTTGATGAAGACATAGCAAGCCGCACTATCTCTCAAAGCTTTTCAGAAACTGAATCCGATCTGGCAACTGCCTGCGAGCCAGAATCATTCAAACAGCTTCAGAAGGTAAGGAAGCATAAATCTGCATCACCAACTTCCGAAAAGCAATTAGAGAAAAAGAGGCGGCGGTCTAGAGGCGAAAACGGTTCTGGCTAGTTTGCAGGTTGCAAGTTACCCTAATTGAATTCAATATTTTCCAGCTGTAAATAATCCGTTAATTAGGCAGCCAGAACGGGAAACTATAATGGCTTCCACGCTCCCATTCAGTTCAGCCACTTTGAGTAGACTTAAGGCTTTGCTACCTAAGCGGCTCCAGCTCATTCCTTTGTTCTTCTGTCGCTGCCCAACGGTTAAATCTACTGCCTTCTCCAAGAGTTATGGAAGAGATTTGCACAAGCATAACACTGCTTTTATTTGGTCTATCTGGCTCGCTTGCTAACCTTACCTTACCAATCATAGCTAATAGTCCAATTCATGCTCAACCAACGCAACAAGTTAAGTTGACTCTATCAGGACATACCGCACCTGTACGTGCATTAGCACTGTCCCCAAATAGTCAGGTTCTTGCTAGCGGTAGCGACGATGGAACAATTAAGCTGTGGAACCCAGCTACAGGTGTGTTACTTCGTACCCTAGCTGGAGATAGCGGCACAATTAAATCAATAATCTTCGCTCCAGATGGGCAAACTTTGATTAGTCGTAGCTCTAACAATATTAAATTCTGGAATTCTCAAACAGGGCAAGAGATCCGTGAAGTTACTGAAAAATCAGGTGTAAACGCGATTTTATTAACTCCAAACGGACAAACTCTCATTAGTGCTAGCGGTGATAGGAAGATAAAATTTAGCAACCTGAAAACTGGAAAAATTAGCCAGATATTACAAGCAGAAACTACCGCCTTGGCTATTAGTCCTGATGGCAAAACTCTCTTTAGCGGTGGTGAAAATGGGGGTAGAATCCGCAGTTGGAGTATAAACACAGGTAAACAACTGCGAAGCTTTTTCGCGCCAGCCAACAAGGAATTCTCCCCTAAAAAAGCCTCCGCACCCATCACCCTGGTAGTTAGTCCTGATGGGCAAATGCTTTTAAGCGGTGGATACGACGACAGCTTTCAGTCTGGTCCTCTTATTCAAACTGATGGTCAAGGCTTCAAAGCTTGGCAAATCAAAACTGGGAAGCTAGTTCATAATTTCTCTGTTGGGACAAATGTCGATGCATTAGTAATTAGTCCCGACAATCGAACATTTATTGCTGGTGGTTTAGCTCGTCAAATTACGCTACGGGATCTCACAACCGGCAAGCCAGTCATGCAACTGGTAGGACATGCTGGTGGGATTTATGCTCTTGTATTTAGTCGTGATGGCAAAACTCTATACAGCGGTAGTGGTGATAAATCAGTCAAAGCCTGGCATATCATTCCATAAGTTTATGCAATTGTCAACAAACTGATAGAGCCAAACTTAGACGAAAATGCGCTGTAGATTTAGCACAAAACCTGGCAACACGTCTTCACCCGATAAAGTGGTGGGTGATTGTAGGACTTCTACTCGCTGCCCTTGGCGATAGATTTCAACTAGACGATCTTGCGGATTAATTAACCAACCCAAACGCGCTCCATTAGCTATGTATTCCTGCATCTTGGCTTGCAGTTCCGTAATTGAATCGGTAGGAGAGCGCAACTCCACCACAAAGTCAGGACACAGAGGGACGTAACCATCCTGCTGCTTTTGGGTTAAGGCATCGAAAGCATCGCGTCTTATCCAAGAAGCATCAGGCGATCGCTTTGCGCCGTCGGGCAAGATAAACAGCGTTGACGAGTCAAATCCTTCACCCAGATCCAAATTATCGTCAACCCAGATGCCGAATTGTTTAGAAAGATTCAGATTCTTCTTTCCCGATGTTCCTCCTGCGGGTGGCACGATGATTAGTTCCCCTTCTGCTGTCTGCTCGAAATTCCATTCAGGGTTGGCTTTGACGACCTGCTCGAATTGCTCGTCGGTGATTTTTAAGGCGTGTAGTGTCACTTGCATATTTTCACTTTCAAGTTTTTGGCTATAAATTTTAGTTACTGGCGCGAAAATAAAGCCTCTAAGCTTGAGCCAACCAAGGTTACAGTCACGAGCTTCGATTTTTTTCCGAGAGTGACAAAGCAGGGCTAATAGAGCCAAGCTTAGACGAAAATTCGCTGTAGATTTAGCACGAAACCTGGCAACACATCTTCACCCGATAAAGTGGTGGGCGATTGTAGGACTTCTACTTGCTGCCCTTGACGGTAGGTTTCAACTTGACGGTCTTGAGGATTAATTAACCAACCCAAACGCGCCCCATTAGCTATGTATTCCTGCATTTTGGTTTGCAACTGTTCGAGACTATCGGTTGGAGAACGTAGTTCTACTACAAAGTCAGGGCATAGAGGCGGATAGCCGTCTTGCTGCTGCGGGGTAAGAGCATCCCAGCGCTCTTGCCTAACCCAAGAAGCATCTGGCATTCGCTTAGCACTATTGGGTAAAACAAACATGGTGTTGGAGTCAAAAGTTCGCCCTGCATCACTAGCCAAATTCCAAGCCTCTAATTGGTAGCCAAGATTGCTATTTCTGCTTCCAGAAGTTCCTCCTGTAGGTGGCACAACAACCAAATCTCCTGCTGCCGTTTGTTCAAAATTCCATTCAGGGTTAGCTCGAACAATTCGCTCAAAGTCTGCATCCGAAAGCTTCAATGAATTTATAGTCAGGCTACTGTTCATCGGTGTCCAATCTTCAGGCAATCCTTTGGTTCAAATCTATCACGTGAAGTAATAGTAGCATCTGAGGCAGTAGCAGAAATTCAAATCCAAGAAGCCGGAGAAATGCAATCTGAAATCTTAGGCAGAGTTTTAGAAGCTAAAATAGTCGTCAATAGGATTAAAACTCCTTTGAAAAATTGGTCATGACTCAACAAATAAGCTCCGCTCAAGAACAGAAATTACTTGAAATTCTAGAATTAGTGCAACAAGGAGAAGAAAAATTAGGGAAATTAGTGAGAAATCCACAGAACTGGCACATAAATGTCAAGGTTGGTATGAACAGAACACTCAAAGGGTGTATACCTACACTACAATGAGGCTGACTTTGAATAGGATGTATTGACTATGCGGAAGCTAGAGCAAGGGAGATAGCTATAGTGACATCTCCCGACGCTAATTGCTAAGAGCAATATAGCGCGGGCTTCTCAACCAATCCTGCTATTGCATAGGAGACGTTGAGCTTTAAGCACGGAATGCCCTTCCGCCCTGTTTTTAATGTTAATTGCCGCATTATGATCGCGTCCAAGGCTACAGCCGCAAGCACAAGTATGCCAACGCTCAGACAGTTCCTTAGGGACTTTAATGCCACAAACAGAACAATTAAGACTTGTATTATGGGGATTTACCGCAATAGTTAATAACCCAGCATTTTCGGCTTTGGTTTTTAGTATTGACAGGAAACTTGACCATCCAGCATCATGAATTGCCAACGCTAACTTTGTCCGAGCAAGACCTTTGACGTTCAACTCTTCGTAAGCAACTACGTCATATTTCGATCACAGTAAATTAACTATTTTGAAGTGGAAATCCTTGCGCTTGTCTGCAACCTTTTTGTGTTGTCTCCCCAGTTGCTTAATGGCTTTAAGCCTACCATTACTCCCTTTCTTGCGACGTGATACCCGCTTCTGGATAACTCGTAGACGCTTCTGAGATTTACGGTAGTGTTGAGGGATGGCAACAGTTTCACCCTCAGAGGTTGTCAAGAATTCCTTTAATCCTACATCAATCCCAGTAATTTTGTCGGGTTTGAAATCTGGCTTGATTTCTGGGACTGTCTTGTCTTCAAGAGAAAGTGTCAGGTAAAAACCATCAGCCTTTTTCGTAACAGATGCCGTCTTGATTTTGAACCCGCCAGGGACAGGACGATGCAAGACAACTTTAACTTTACCGAACATTGGTAGGTTAATTAGGTTGCCTTGCAAGCATCCATCTTTCATCTGAGGATAGGTAAAAGTGCGATAGCGATTACGCGCTTTAAACCTTGGCTTGCCACTACGGTTGCCGTTACTGTCAGCCTTAAGAAATCTATCAAATGTTACCCCCACCCGCTTGACTACATCCTGAAGAACTTGAGAGTAAATCTCTTCGTACCAAGGATGTGTCTTCTTGAGTTGAGGTAACGTTTTCTTTTGCGAGTAATAATCAGGGTTGTCTCGCAGTTCTGGTAGGTGACATACAAGGGGACAAGAGTTGATAGGAGAACGGTTTTTCTCATACCAATTAAACCTATCAGCCAACAAGTAATTGTACTGACTACAGAGCATTGACAACCATCTGTCAAGTTCTATGGCTTGCTGCTTTGTTGGACGTAATCGGTATTGGTACGCTGTTCTCATGTCATAATTATACTAGAAATGACGGCAATATGATGGCATGACAAAGATAACAGTTCGTCCCTCTGATAGCGAGTATGAGCATTTAGTGACATACTGCAAAACAAAAGGACGAACTCAAAATGATGTACTTCGAGAACTTATTAGGAGATTGTCAATCAAAGGGGTATTGAACCCCCTTGATTGACCGCCTATCCATCCCGTCGCCAAATCGAAGCGATTATGGCGCGGGG
>DATNQH010000197.1:0-3305 GCA_036704105.1 Leptolyngbyaceae cyanobacterium
CGCTTGGCTTTTGTAGAAGGCCACTGGCTCATGTAACCAAAGCTTCACTTGTTGAAGATGTTGGTTTCAAGCGAAAAATCTGTCCTATCCCTGGAGTAGGTTCGCCGTGTTCTAATCGTTCTGCCAATACGCGCAGTGCCAAAGCTTTGGCTTTGTTGATTGCCTCTGTTTCACTAGAACCATATACCAATACGCCAGGTAATTCTATTACTTCAGCAATCCAGCGATCGCTTTGTTGCTCCAATTCGGTTTCTATTGTTAATTCTTCTAAGTTAGCCATAGTTTTTGTTCCATAAAAGGTAAAGCGGGTCGATTGTGGGGAGGTTAAGTATTAACGTTTACCCCTAGGTTGACACCCAAGGCTTTTTCAATCCCTCGCAGAGTTTCTAATGGCAGATCCCGAACTTTCTCGTTTTCTACCCGATTCCAGTGCGGTACGCTAATCCCGGCATCAGCTGCTAATTGAGTGATGGATTTAGATGAAGAGAGGCGATACTCCCTTATTCGCTCCCCCAGCCCCGGAAAATCTTTGCTAAAAGTCACTCGCATTAAAACCGACTTCATAGGCGTTACTCCTTAAGTATCTCGTTTGAGGATATTCCTATCTTAGCTTTAAAGGTATTACTTGCAAAGTAATACTTTATGAGTAATAATATAGATATAAAGAAAGACGGTTCTCTCGCCAAAGTTCGCCGCCTCTCTTCATAGAAAAAAACTTCTACAGGAATTATACAATGCCATCCCTAATCTTCTCCAACGCATCTGCTCTACGCATCTTGCCATACGCCACAAAGATTGAAGCGCTGCGAGTCTTCAAAGGCAGCATTCAAGTTACCTACTCAACCAAGAACGGGCGCTGCTCGACATTCTTATCCAAGAAAGCTTTCTACAATGACTTCATCACCTTCCGTATTGAAGGTGCGCTTTCCTGCACGGTTAAGCGCTGGGGTGCAGGAAGCTATCAAAATCGCTATGACGTTTTCAGTAGCAAGAGTGAAAAAATTTATGTTGTCGAGTTGGTAGCAGGAACTGCTATGTGTTCCTGCCCTGACCACGACCAGCAGCAAAAGCATCTGGGTAAGGCTAAACCTGGCTGCAAACATATTTTGTCTGTGATGTCCCAGCTTGGACACGCCAGCTTGCAAGATTACAGGGATTCTGTAGCAGCGAAAGCATCAATGATGCGCTGCTTAATCTGCGGTGGAAGTGGTGCAATTCATGACAGAGATGATTACCCAATCGAGCGCTGCTACCACTGCAAGGGCTTGGGATACGAGAAAGTGGTGGACTTATCGGAAACAGCGAAGCTTGAGTTAGCAACTTCAACGCCATCTGTCACTGCTGCCAAGAAAACACAAGTAGATCCCTTCGGTGGATTCAACTTCTAAGCAACTTCATCCCGATGAGGCAAATTTGCCTCATCGGTATAGTCATTTTTCGCCTTGTGGGTAGCAGAGTCTACCCTCACATCAACAATCTTCAAAACATCAAAAATATGCCACGTCACAAGTATTTCGCTGAGAAGACTAGCGTTTTCTCAACCGATGCGCTCATCGTGCCCGAAACCGCCATGAATCTGCGGAACGACTGCAAAGAAGGGAAATGGTTTTTGGGCGAAACAGAATATGGTAGCAAGTTGAAATTTATCTGTCTCAAATTCAGCCGCCGCATTGCCACAACTGAGTATGGAGCGATCGCACCTGGAACACCTCTAGGTCAGTTGTGGTTCTGCCCTGTCGCAGCTGGTGAAAGTCCCAATGGTCAGCCACTCCCAACCAATGTGGTGTATTACACGCTGGTCAAGAACTCATCCAGCGGTAAATCAGGCTCTTTAATCAACTTCGGACAGAAGGCAGTGTTAGCCCAGAGCCAAGGCTACGACTATCGGGAAGTGGTTTGGAGTGCAACATTCAAGAAGAAGTCAGCCACCATCGATGGCGAGGCAGTTAGCTACTACGTGCTTGATTTTGAGTATGCCGAACCGGATGAAGCCGCGCTCAAACGAGTAGATCAAGCGGTTGCTGTGTTGGAGTCCGACGAGGATATGCAGAAGCTGTTCGACCCAGCGTTGGAAGCAGCAACACAATGTGTAGATGGATTGAAGCCAGAAGCGATCGCGCAGCTGGTAGAAAATCTACGAGCTAACAGACCAACATTGCCAGCATCTTAACGCGATAATCATCTTTCCCCCGAATCTTGATACCCTTGTGCTGCTAGTCTTAAAGAATATACTGCTGTTTTTCTTTATATTACGAGTAGCTAGCAAGGATCAAATTTTAAATATGGCTTTTGAGCAAATCGAAGCATTTTTAAAGAAAATGCAGTCTGAACCTGAACTTAAAAACGAGGTGCTCGCAGCACCAACCGCAGATGATATTGCGCGAATAGCACTAAAGCTTGGTTTTGAATTTTCAGGTGATGAATTATTGAGAATGTCAGGTAAGAAAGTTGGCAGCGTTACTGTTAGAAAAACTGACCTTCCTGGAGAGTACAATTAGGGGTCACGCGAGAATTTGTAAAAAATCGTACGCTAAGGAATCTAATCCCCAATCAAAGCACCATGATTATTGGTAGGGAGCGTAACAAAAAGGGTTCTCTGGCAGGTGAGCAACATATTCCCCTTTAATCCAGGGATTTATTGCCAATCCAGTACGCTGAAACTACTAATTTATGGTAGTTTATTCTCAATAAGTTCGACTTAATTTATCTAAATCAAGCTAGAACCCTTTTTGTTACGCTCCCTCTCACTAATCGAACTGCCCCTGTCCTTTGAGGCTTGAAGACATTAAAATAGCCCAGGTTCTTCTACCAGGGCTTGGGCTTTGAAATAATGAATTCGGTATATTGAGTAGATTTAGCTTCCAGGTATGACTGTCACTCGCTACATTCCTGCATTGACCTAAGCGCATTGATTAGGATGACAGCACAAGCTGTATGCTCTAAGTGCGGTATAGATGTACCAGGGCTTCAATCGTAAACAGGGATGCTTACCTGAGACTCTCAAGTGATGCCGCTGTCTCGCAAGTACTCTATAGATGTGGTGCTTACCTATATATTTATTCGTTTGACATCTGAAATTTATGCAGTTAGTAAGTCATCTTTCATGCAATTGAAGTTTTGGCTACCGCTATCTTTTCTCAGTTTCAAGTGCCAAAGAAATGACAACTAAGCCTGGGATAATTTCAATTAGTAAAGCAAAAGCGGTGAAGATTGACCAAAAATCAGTGTGCATATAATCTCCTTCTTGTATAGGTGAGGAGCGTGTTAGTTATCTGTGGCTCACCTATAGAGCTATATGTCTAACA
>DATNQH010000198.1:0-8213 GCA_036704105.1 Leptolyngbyaceae cyanobacterium
TAGAATCCCTACGAGACATTAAGGCTAGAGCTAAGATTAGAGCAAGGCTTGACCGGGTTGAAGCAGGCAATTTAGGAGACTACAGAGCCGTAGGCAAAGGTGTTTGTGAGTTGAGAATAGATTATGGTCCTGGCTATCGAGTTTATTTTGGACAAGTAGGAACAACTATAATTCTGCTTTTATGTGGGGGAGATAAAAGCACTCAATCCGAAGATATTCGTCAAGCTATTGAATACTGGACAAACTACGGAAACAGATAAAATGCCAAAAAGTGTTAGCTATCACGCCTACTTAATTGAATCTCTTCAAGACCCTAAAGAAGCCAGTGCCTACTTTAAAGCTGTTTTAGAAGAAAAAGATGTAGAACTGCTCCAAAAAGCTATAAGTAATTTAATTGAAGCTGGTTATAAAAATTTGGCGATTGGCTTAAATTTACAATCTTTAAATAATCCTACTCTATTGTCAACAATTGCTACTTTAGCAGAATCACAAAATTTATTCCATCCGGCTGAGATTGAGTTAAAACAGCGAGTTTAATGAAGTTGGGTAGTAACAAATTAAGAAATGAAGCTGGTGCTAGTTCTAGTATTTACTGAATAAGTTCCCGCCTAGCCTGGAAATAGTCATAGTCATAGATAACCAACAACAAGTCGCAAAACACACTATTTTCATATAACTACTACCTATATTCATGCGTTCTTCACCTAGAAGCTGAATTTAGTAATTAACCTATGTATATATACGGAAGATAACTATATTTAGCCCTGGAATTAACAACTGTAACGCCTCTAGAGTGATTTCTAGAGGCGTTAAATCATTTGATAGACTTACTCAGATTAGTTGACATTAAGCTGAACCCTACTGAAGATTACGGAAATAAGCTGATACAAAAGATGTGTTTGAATGCGTAGGTGAGCGTCAACTCTTCATACAAATTTTTATGCTCTCTAAACCTGAATAATAACTGTACTAGCCAACATAAAAGGGTGACTCTGCCTAACTCCATCAATAGAGTTTATCTGAATGAAACCCTTATTTAAGCAGTTATTATCTCTTGGCTCTTCTCTGGGTTTATTAACAATGACTTTGAGTATTCCTTTACCAGTTACAGCAGCATTGCCTTGTAAGGATGGCACGGTTAATCGTTATCAAAATAATTCAATTGCTAGTTGTACCATTGAGAATAATATTCAGGTGAGGATAGGTAGCTTAGCTTTTCCTTGCCTGCAAGACCATTCTATATCTTTTGATGAAAAGGGTCAGTTCCAAAGTTGCGTCATTTCTCAGTCAGTCAAAATTATAACTGATAATGTAGTTGAGACTTGTCCGGCAGAATATAGAGTTAATGTTGAGATTTATAATGACGGCAATCAATCCGTTAGTTGTCAGCGCTATTAACCAACTTAATCTCCTTGAATAATAGCCCCACCAGTTGGGTGAGCTATGTGAATGAAGCACATTTCATTCCATATCCAACGATGCGCTTTTGCCACTTTCTCAGAGTTAATTGGCTCAGTAGAGAGCGCAGTCGCCCTCTACTTCTCACGCTCAAGGGGTACTGAATGAGAATTTGGAGTCCGCGATCTCCACACTCGAAGAAAGCGCGTAGGTGTACTAGTAGCGGCGCTGTGCTTGTCTTACAATGTAAACAAATCAAAATTTAGTTGATTGCTGCTTGTATTACATAATTAGTCATCATCGCCAAACATCTAGCTTTTATTTTATTTTTTATATACACAGTGTATAACCCTCTTGTGTCACTATCGCGGTAGTATAATAATGTACGAAGCTTAGAACGAAGACGCAGACTATGGTAGAGCCTCGTTCACCCATAAAAACTGTTAAATTTGTGGATGAATATTGCTTGTGGTATAAAAATCTGTTTTCAGATGTTAGGAATTTTGAGGCTTTCAAATATTTACATATAGGGTGTATTTCTGATTTAAAACGCAAAAGTTTACCTGAAATAGCAAAAATTGTCGGGCTGGATAACTATCAAGGACTACATCATTTCTTAACTACATCATCTTGGGAAGTAGAACAATTAAGAGCTTTGCGATTGTCCCTAATTTTAGAAGTGCTAAAAGAAAGACCAATCATTTTAATTATTGATGAAACAGGAGATAAAAAGAAAGGAAATACCACAGACTATGTGAAACGGCAGTACATCGGAAATTTAGGAAAGATTGAGAATGGAGTCGTAGCAGTTACCGCTTATGGTGTATTCTGCGGGATGACTTTTCCCTTATTGTTTGAAGTATACAAGCCACGGGAAAAACTCCAGCCAGGAGATAAATATCTTACCAAGCCTCAAATCGGGGCAATGCTAATAAGAAAGCTACAGTTGATGGGTTTCAGATTTAACTTAGTACTGGCAGATAGTTTATATGGAGAGAGTGGCACAAACTTTATATCTGTATTAGATGAACTAAATTTAAATTATCTAGTGGCGATTCGCTCAAACCATTCTGTAGACTTACTCAAAGGACAGTACACTCAATACTTAAAGTGGCAGAGATTTCAACGAGTATTCTCTGACTTAAGTAGTGAAAACCGATTTATTCGAGAAATAATCCCTGGCAAACGTGGAGAACATAGATATTGGCAAATTACCACAGACACAGAGAACTTACCCGGAAACTCTACCTGGTATGTCATGAGTAAATATCCAGACATTACACCAAGAGAAGTTGGTAATTTCTATGGCTTAAGAACATGGGTAGAATATGGCTTAAAACAAAGTAAAAATGAATTACGCTCTTGCAGATTATCGTTTTACTCGCTATGAAGATATTGAACGATGGTGGGAGATTATATGTAGTGCCTACCTCATGGTTAGTCTTCATTCAGAATCTCTACGTCCTTCTCTCCCAGCTCCTCAATCAACATTTGCTTCTCACCCCTGGTGGGATAATGGTAAAGGTTGGAAGAATATTCTCAACAATCTGCGTTTAGTTATTCAACCTTTTATTTTATTTAACCTCATATATCCCTGGTTAACAGTTTTTCCTATTCCTCAACTTTCTAGTGGTTTCTCTAAGCTTCAAGCCATCGTTTATAGGCTAACTTCTCCAATTTTTATCTTCCTAACTCACCCTGAATTCTATTTTTCTTCTGCCTAAAGTGACATAACAGGGATAACAATGTAACTTAAGTATAGTATGTTGTAATATTTTTAACCTAAAACTTAGGTTTTTTCGGAGAATTAAGTATCAATTATTTTGCTTTTAGTTACGAAATATATTACATTGTATGTAAAGTTTTTTTAAGCGTAATATAAAATTTTAGGTCATGCCCTACAAAAGTGTGGGATAGGTAGCGATATCATTCCAAGTCCAAGCACCATCGGTTAACTCTGCTCTTTGTGCAGCTGTAGTTCCCAGGCACGAATGCTGCCAGATCCAGTTGAAGTAAGTGATAACAAGTCTCACAGTTACCTCGGTTTGCTCCCAGACCTTGCTAAATTTGTTTTGTCGGCGATGCCAACGTCCTGTTTGCTGACGGACAATTCCGTTGGTGCGCTCCAAGCGTTGCGTTAACAATTTACTAATATAATGATCTATCTTATCGGACAGTACTCGCTCATATCCACCCCAACCATCTGTGTGCCATTCGGAGCAATCCGTCTTAGCTTCAGTACTACTTACTAGTTCCTGTGCCAACTCGTCGGTATGCTTACCCACACGAGCACACAGAATTAATCCGCTTAACTGTGCCAAACTTACGGCTATCCAACAATCCCCTGTCTCTAGCTCCTCTGGCAAGCAATGCTTTTGTTTTTTTCGACAAATGACCACATCTCATCAGCTGCAATGGCATCCGTATCAACATTTTGAACCTTAGCATTGTGCACCATCTGCGCTTTTTGTGCCGAGGAATGAACGATACTGACAACTGTGTCGTAAGCTAAACCACTTATACGACTGATACCCCGCAAACTGCTGCCTTCAGCATGGGATTGCAGTACAATTCGCACATCTTCAGGGCTGATTTGACGGCGGTAATAAAGGGTATCGAAGGTATCTGTAAAGGTTTGTCGGCAACTGGGGCAGAAGTAGCGTTGACTTCCTTTACTTGTCTTGCCGTGTTTATGCGGTTTATCATGACCGCACAGGGGACATTTCATTGTACTGCTACTGATTAACTCACAATGCTTCAGTCTAGCAGTCCCACGCTTCCACCCAGCATGACCGAAAATTCTCCATTTGCTCGAATGCCGCCTGTGTTCCTAGCTATAGCGAACTGCAAACAGCGAGTTTACCTACTTGTAGGTAGGGTCGAGGAAGTGTTACCGGGATTGAGCCTTCCGAGGTGAACTGGTTCCCCAAGACCCCAACGATGAAACTGCATCAGTCCTGCATGAACGCAT
The DNA here is from genome assembly GCA_036704105.1 of Leptolyngbyaceae cyanobacterium. Classification (GTDB taxonomy): domain Bacteria; phylum Cyanobacteriota; class Cyanobacteriia; order Cyanobacteriales; family Chroococcidiopsidaceae; genus Chroococcidiopsis. The sequence goes on from DATNQH010000198.1 coordinate 4,370, forward strand.
TCGCGCAGAACGAGCAAAATCAGAAGCCTCAGCCGCTAAGAAGTCTAGGGGCAATTCAACTGGACAACGTGGCAGGGAAGCGCAACAGCAAGATTTACAGTCAGTCCAACTAGGGTTACCCCTTTTGGAATAGTTGCAATGAGCGGGCAGCATTCACGATCAAGCCTGTACCTTACTGACAGCTATGTGTGCGACCCGACTAGAAGCGGGCGAAAAAAAGCTTAAAAAAAACTTAAGAAATCGACAATTTAGCTCCAAGTGGAGCAATTCGATTAAGAATAGAAATGTCAAACCCGGTTGCGGTTAAAAGACCCACCGGGAGTATTGCTGAAAGTTAAGAACAGCAAGGACACAATTGAATAACACTTTAACTGTAACTAAAAAACCCGTATTAGAACCATCTGACCCCAGAGCAGCAAGGTTTTGTAAGTATTTCAATTCCGGCTGGGACTTTCTCATTGCCGCTACACCAGGTCAAGGTCAAAAACCAGCTTGGAAAACAGAGAAAGGCTACCCGCTACAACCGCGCAACTTGTGGGAACTATACCAAAATCCCAAATACCTCATTGGCTTAAGGTTTAAGAAAAAAACGAGATACGCCGCAATAGATCTTGACCGCCACAGCCCCTATCATCCATACAACAACCCCGACAAATTCAGACAAGTGCTAGCGGCGATGGAGTCAATCGGCTTATGCCGCTACGTTATAGTGCGCTCCAGCGACTCTGAAGGGATTCACCTGTATTTCCCCTTGCCGAAACGCATTTGGACATTTGGACTAGCCTGCGCCATCAAATTCGCGCTGTTTGACCACTGCATAGAATTGAATAGCGGAATTGTCGAGTCATTTCCCAACACCAAGCCCTACGGCGAGAAAGGTAAATATACTCTCTTCAACGGGCTGCGGCTACCGCTGCAAACAGGCTCTTACCTGCTTGACGAAGACTTTCAACCCGAATCCGATAGCGTTGAGGATTTGCTTTCTGCCTTTGACTGGGCGGCACAGGGTCAGGACACAAAGCAGCTAGAAAGAGCGCTAGCCGCCGCTTATCCACGTCAAAAGCTGACAACCTATTCAGTTGTTAACAGCAGTAGAGCCGAACTATGGCGACAGCATTTACAAGAGCGGTGGACGCAGGGGTGGACGGGGTTTGGTCAAACCAACGCACTGCTCAAAGATATCGCGGTCTACGGTCGCGTTTGGCTAGGTCTGGATAGTCTTGCGCTGGTTGATTATACAGCCACCACCGCCACAAGCGCCCCTGGTTACGATCAGTTCTGCCGTCACCAGAAAGAAATTTGGCTTCGAGCCGCCGACTGGAGCAAGTGCGTAGAGTCATACTACTGGGTTTATGGGTCAGAGCCAAACCGCAAGGGAACTTACGCCTCTCACTTCCACCGCGATTTGGACAACGATTGCCCGCATTGTACGCACCATGAAAACAATATTGTTGACTTCCCCAATAACGATCTGCGCAGCATCCAAGCAACTGAGCGGATTAAAAGTGCCGTAGCATACCTAGAAGAATCAACACGACTTCCCGCAGCAGCCACAGCCAGGAGTCATGCCATTATTGCCACTGCCAAACAGTTAACAGGATGCGGCATTAGTCAAACGACACTACATAAGTCTAAATACCTAAGCTTGTGGCATCCCAACCACTATCAACCAAGAGCAAAAGAGTGTGTAATAGACCAACCAGAGCCGAGTACAGCCATTTCTAGTTCGGCAGAGCAACCCCAAACAGCCCCCAATGCCGAGTCAGCAAAAACGCTAAAACCTGCGCCAGTAAAGGATGAGAGCGAAAATTACACAAGTGACCCCTATATGAAGGGTTTATGTGTGCTGTCAGGCACGAGCGCCCCTAAAGGCGGCTCGTGTCCGGCAGCATCTTCTAGGGGGGAGTCTGAGGGGGGAGATGCGCCGCTTACTGTGCCTGTGGAAAACCCGCCTGCCCAGTCAGTCACGCCAGCGGCAGCCGCCACCGAAGAGCTGCTAAAGGTCGCTCCCGGCTCAGCTAAGGCCGAGCTTAAGCAGGATACCGCCCCAGTCGCCGTAGTAGACTTTCGTCGCATAGCCGGGATTAAGGTAAAAGCACGACCCATCGCTGAGAAAGCCGTGAGAATCCAAGAGCAATTAGAGTCAATCCGATTCAGCGCCTCTGAGCGAGAGCGCCGGATAACCATCGCCAAGATGCGATTTCTTTGGGAGTCGGGCGAACCAGTTTTGATGGATGAGGTGAGAGCCTGGGCTGCTGCTAACCCTGGTGTTATGCCATTCGTCCAGCTAGAGTGAGTGTTCTAGCTCCTAGGGGCGCTTGTGGGCAAGTTGTGCTGCTGTTGGGACTGCTCTGGTTGAGAGTGCTTCAGCTTGGGTTTTTCTGGTTTGGGTTTCCCTGGTTTGGGTTTCCCCGATTTAGCGGATGAGGGTTGGGGTTGTGGCTTTTTTGGAGCCTTATCCACCGGGAAAAATTGGGGGATATTTTTCTGCTTAGCAGGTCTGTACTCCCAAATAATCCCGTCAGGGTCACAGCGGTGACTCCATTTTTGAAACTTGGGCGTACTGCGGCGCTGTCCAATCTTGAAAGAGGCGATTCCCCAACGCTTTGCCAACTCCGGCATCGTCAACCCCTGACTGAATTCAGGATGGTCTGGTTTACGCCACAAGCGCAATCCGATGCGTCGGGCGATATCGTCTTTTGAGAGTGGCTTTATCTTGTCAGGCGACGCTGGCTGCTGTTGGGATGCGGCTTGTTCTAATGGGGATGCAGCATTAGAGGATGTGGATGAATCTAGCTTTTGTTCAGGTGCAGCTTCATTAGCAGTCGATGCTTCTGGTGGTGGCGCTTCATTAGATGAAGTGGATGCAGCTGGGGCTGGCACTGCCTGCCTTCGTTGGTAGTGGTCTGGATGCCATAGCGGTAAATATTCCGGTTTGTGTAGTGTGGTTTGGCTGATGCCGCTGCCGAAGAGCTGCTTAGCAGTAGCGATGATGGCATGGCTCCTAGCTGTGGCATTGTCAGGAAGGTTGTTTGACTCCACAAGGTGCGCTACCGCGTTTAGTATGCGCTCAATAGCTTGTTGACGGCGCTTGGAGTTGTGAGGGGCAACGCTAGCTACTTGAGATAATGATTGATCTGTTGACGGCGCTTGTGCCGCACTCACGGGTTGCTGTGCGGTAGAAGAAGACGCTTCATCAGCCAGAAGATCTGGAGGGCGCTCTGACGAAGCCTCGCCTGCCGCTGGCTTTTTGCGGATGCTGATAATCTCAGGTTTTTTCTTCGGCTTAGGGTCAGTCGGCATTCTCTGTTCTTTTGGCGCGCTCTACGGCTTCTTCTGCTCAAATTGTGCCATGCTCCGGATCTATGTAGGGCGAGAGCTTGAATGCGCCTCTTGCGTGTCTAGGGTCTAGGTCTATGTTGTTATAACATCCTTGACCGATGGAAGGTAGCTTGAGAGCCGAAAGCTTGGAGCGGATACTAGAGGCATTGGACAAGTTTATTGCCTCTTTCTAGGACTAGACAGACAGCATTCTTTCTGGTCATACTGGAAACAACAAAACCAGAAACCCAGAAACCCAGATGAAAATTCTTACGGTGACTGGATACAAAGGTGGGGTGGGTAAGAGCGTGACTGCAATCCACCTGGCGACCTACTTCAGCGAAAAGGGCAAGACGGTTCTGGTCGATGGCGACCCTAACCGCACAGCTGTGAGCTGGGCGGCAAGGGGAAAGCTGCCCTTTATAGTAGCTGATGAGCGTCAAGCGATGCGAATGGTAACAGGGGCGGACTACGTGGTGATAGATACTCCAGCGCGTCCCAATTCCGACGACCTCAAGGAGCT
>DATNQH010000199.1:0-3454 GCA_036704105.1 Leptolyngbyaceae cyanobacterium
TTGAAAAAATCAGATTTTGAAGTAAAAAATTCCTCTTTAAATTTAACAGTAATAGCAGCTAGCTCTACTTTATATGAAATTATTTCCAAAAAACGAGCTTGCCCTATTTGAGTAAAACTTTGGTTTATCTGTTTCCCTAAATTTATTTCTTGCTTCAGTTTGGATTCTTGCCGATTATCAAAGTCTCTATATCATTAGCTACCGAGTAATCTACAATGAATCTACTAGCTTTATGCAAGTAATCATCTATTTTCAAGTTGCGCTTAGTGCAGAGTTTTTGAATCTTATACGTCTTTTTTTTATCCTTTAATCGGGACTGGAATTGAGATTTCTGCTTATTGAAAAATTGATTAATTGACTTGAACGGTCTGCCATTTATCAAGAGCGGTTGCATTCCGGCTTGATTAAAAGTGATTGAACCAAGATTATTTAGTCCAATATTAATACTAGCTATCCTAGATGTATCTAACTGGTTATTGGTGAACTCCTGTTCATAAACTACCTCAATTACATAGTGGTCTAGTTGAGGAATAATCCTAACTTGCTTGATGTTTTTTAACCTTTGTCTTTATAGTTATGTCTGTCTTTGATAATTTTAGAGGTCATTTATAAAGAAAAAATTAAGCAGTCAATCGTCTGTTGCATCAACCGCAGCATAGCAGCATAGACCATAGACTCACTCACTTCTGGCAGCAGTTCATAATCCTTGCTCAATCGTCGATAGCGTGGACACAGCGCCAAAAGTCCTCGTTGGCGACCCATCTTCTGGGTAAAACTTCAAATCCATCTTTCATGCGCTTAACCACTTCGACCTTGGCACTGCAGACTGCCATCACTGCGGCAGCAAAATTGTTTCCACTATATCCACTGTCCGCCCAAATTAACTTTAATGCTTTGGCATCACAGCATTCTTCTAGCAATGCTACTGTTGCTCCTAAACGCTCTCTTGCGTTAGCTTCAGTAACTACTACGCTCATGAGTAGTCCTTGGGTATCGACAATAATATGGCGTTTGCGCCCTTTAACTAATTTGCCACCATCATAGCCGTATACTTCCCCCTTTTTTCCGTCGTTTCTACCGACTGGCTATCTACTATTGCCGCAGTGGCCCCAGCAGATTTACCTTGCTTTATACGTATTTCATCGCGTAATACTTGGTTTATCTGCTCCCAAACTCCTCGTTTTTGCCAAAACGAAAGTAATAATAAACCGTTGAATAGGGTGGGAAGTCATGGAGTAGCATCTCCCATGAACAACTGGTTCTTAGTAAATAAAAGATGGCATTTACTACCTGCCGCATATCTACCAAGCGGATGCCCTCGGAGTTTAGGTGGCGGAATGAGTGGTTTGATAATTTGCCACTCTTTATCAGTAAGGTCACTTTTATAGGCAATTCTTGTAATTAGCCATTTGCACAACCAACTCCTCTGTGGTTATCCTAAAAGCTTCCTCCCTCAAACTTATCTGTCTTCATTTTTTCTTTATAAATGACCTCTAATAATTCCGCTAGGCAATTTCTTTTTATTGATGAACTGAATTGTATATATAATAAAGCTTTCATCCTTTTTTCTATGTTTGTATTTAGGCAGTTTAGAAATACCAAGAAAGAGACTTGGGTTTTGTTTCGAAGTCTGGCTAGCTTCAAAAAAGCTTTTCCAGTTGCGGTCTAGTACCATTAGCATTTGCTGGCTTACTTTCGTGGGTAAGGGTTTATATGATTCATTCGACTCAACTCTTTTTTGTATTTCGTTGTAGTTTAGATACTTTTGTTCAAATATAAATGACTGACGAATTAAATAGTCAGCCTAGTTGTAGAGATTTTTAGATAGCTAGCATAAACTATCTATCTCTTGTAGAACTCATGCCCCTGCTTAATTATATGTCGTTCAACTAGTTGCATCTTTTGGTTTGGTAATGATTTTTTCTTTTTTAGGTTTAGTTCGTCTTTGTCCATCTAGTCTATCTGCGAAGCTCGTAACGATTGCAACCAAATCTTACATGAGTTTATGTCTTCCGTTGGTTGCAATAAAACTTGCTGACATCTGTACAAACAGATCACAGCCTAGTTAATTAATATGTAATAAAATGACTACTTTAAATATTAAGTTATACTCAAGACTAGTAGGTCTTAACCTACCAATTAGCTTTCATGCCCTGCTTAAAAGCGAAAGGCTTTCAGCTTGATTTTCTGTAAGTGGGACTACAGATGGTTCACGTCCAACCTTCATTAGAATTTATTCATCCAGATCTCAATCCCTTAGTTCTGCGGCTGACGAAACTGCTGTTACCTGCAATGCTCAGATCGCAAACAGCCATTACTCATATTCAAGCAGATAATACATCCGTTTTAGTAGAGCTTTATCGTTCTTTTGGGGCAGGTAAAACCCGCTTCCTGATGGCATTCCGGCACCCCAGCCCTGACGATCCATTTTGTATGGCATACCTGCTTCATCGCCTAGTACCACAGGTAGCACGCCAACAACAAATATTGCTGCAACGTCCGGTTCACGCGCACTTTCTTTACGACCGAGGAATTCCTTTATGGGCTGGAGCGCGTGTTGGTTGGCTATTTTCTAATTTAGGCGGTATTCCCATCCATCGCGGCAAAGTAGATCGGCTAGGGTTGCGAACGGCGAGGAATATGTTAATCAATGGTAGCTATCCAATGGCAGCAGCTCCAGAAGGAGCCACTAATGGACACGGCGAAATTGTCAGTCCCTTGGAGCCAGGTGTTGCTCAATTGGGATTTTGGGGCGTTGAAGATCTGCTAAAGGCTGGACGTGACGAACAAGTTTTGATTGTGCCAATCTCAATTAGGTATCGCTACGTTCAGCCTCCTTGGAAACCTTTGTCCAAGCTATTGAGCGAATTAGAAGCGGATAGCGGTTGGGCGCAAGCTGGGGAAACAGAGACTCGCTCTTCAACTGACGAAGCTATTCTCTACCAACGTCTGTATAAACTGGGCGAACACCTACTATCCTTGATGGAGGAGTTTTACACTCGGTTCTATCATCAAACTTTGTCAATAGACACTAATATACCTGCCACCGAGGCAGTGACAGCAGTAAGTTCTGAGGAATTAAAACTACCTAACTCCAAGCGAGATTTTGCCACTCGACTACAGGCACTACTAGATGCCGCATTAAAAGTGGCAGAGCAGTATTTTAACCTTCTGCCCAAAGGTAGTTTAATCGAACGCTGTCGTCGTTTAGAACAAGCAGGCTGGGACTTAATCTACCGAGAAGATATCAAGCAAGTAGAAACCTTGTCTCCTGTAGAGCGAGGATTAGCCGATCGCATTGCACAGGAAGCTGGTTTAAGAATGTGGCATATGCGACTAGTAGAAAATTTTGTCGCAGTTACGGGCAAGTACGTGCGCTCAAAACCTACTGTAGAACGGTTTGCGGAAACAACTTTGCTGATGTGGGAAACCATCGCCCGAATTAAAGGTAGCA
>DATNQH010000200.1:0-4512 GCA_036704105.1 Leptolyngbyaceae cyanobacterium
TGTTAGACATATAGCTCTATAGGTGAGCCACAGATAACTAACACGCTCCTCACCTATACAAGAAGGAGATTATATGCACACTGATTTTTGGTCAATCTTCACCGCTTTTGCTTTACTAATTGAAATTATCCCAGGCTTAGTAGTTCTTTCTTTGGCACTTGAAACTGAGAAAAGATAGCGCCCGTCTCCCTTCAATTGCTCAAAAGATTACTTGCCCCGCTGCATAAATTTCAGATATCAAACGAATAAATATATAGGTAAGCACCACATCTATAGAGTACTTGCGAGACAGCGGCATCACTTGAGAGTCTCAGGTAAGCATCCCTGTTTACGATTGAAGCCCTGGTACACCTATACCGCACTTAGAGCATACAGCTTGTGCTGTTATCCTAATCAATGCGCTTAGGTCAATGCAGGAATGTAGCGAGTGACAGCGACACCTGGAAGCTAAATCTACTTAATATACCGAATTCATTATTTCAAAGCCAAAGCCCTGGTAGAAGAACCTGGGCTATTTTAATGTCTTCAAACCTCAAAGGACAGGGGCAGTTCGATTAGTGAGAATTGGCAGTCGCATCGGATTGAGCGATTGCACCACAAGAAAACCCCGACTTTTTGAGCCGGGGCTGCCCTATGGGCGTTGTGTCTCCTTGATGGTGAATGTCATCAAGTGAACGCGCCTTCAGGAATGCCTGGATCGTAGCTTTTGACTAAATCTGCGCCGACGAGCAATTCCCACTTGTAATCGGGCATGAATCTCAGTAAGTTGTATTGAGGAAAAGCAGGCGGTCCAAACTTTATAGCAGCGTCCAGATCTATTGGTGTAGTATTTTCACCAATTAAATGCCCAAAAGCTCCAGTAGCAAAAGGTAGCCACATCTTGACAATTTCTAGTAGTTCGGGATCTCCTTCGTACTGAACTTCAGCGGAAAGATTTGGGTTGTTAGAGTTAACAGTGACAATAACTTCAGCGTTGTTGGCAGTAATTCTGTATTTAATCAAGGTGCGATCGCTCCTAAAATAAACAGAAAGTGTTCTAAGTTACTAGTATTAATTGTTGCAGTTTACCGCCGGGGGACTGAGCGTTCTTTATGCGTTCTCGCAAGAAAACCCCGACTTTTTGAGCCGGGGTAACATCCCATCAGGTATGTCTCCGCCGGATGGTTTGGTTTACTCTTTCAGGATGCCACTGAAGAGTAGACGCGATTGTATACAGTTTTATCGACTCAAACTCCGAATCTGACTTTCATGCCAGCAATCACCGTCACTTTTTCCCACCAGCCAAGGTGATTCAGGGATATGCACCCAACGTAAAAAATACCACCATCCATCTACAAAACTGTTTTCCGGGTTGAAGACCGCGCCAATGACGATGGCTCTGCTGCCATGCAATTCCTTCTTGGAGGGCGAGACTTGCTCCCCAATTTTGAATTTGGCGACTGGAAAGTTGGGTGTAACTGAAATCAAAGCCGTACTTGCTCTGGCTGTTGGGACTAGAGCTGCTCCAGAACCAATTAAGAATCTGCGCCGCGTCTTAGACTTTCTTTTAGAAGCCATAATGGGGGGTTAATCTCCTAATTTCTTGGGGGGGAGTGAAGTCGCGCGTGGAGGGCGCGACTTCACAAAACATCAACCGGCTTGTAACTCACTCTCGAATACAAAAGAAGGCTCATCTTGGTCAGGAGTCCAAGCCCTGCCGTGTGTCAGGTTGCAGCAGTTCGTCCAAGCAATTAAATATTGCCATTCAAGCTGTTTGCGGTCTGATAACTCATAGTTGAGTCCAATCACTGTGCCAGTTTCGACTGAGATTTCTCCGTCATCAAAAACCAGCGTGTGTTCAACTTCCTGCCCAAAATGAAACTTTGGTTTTGGGAAGTCGGATGGATTCGAGACTTGGGAGCGAATAGCATCTGCTCTTTCTTCCTCTTCCCGTTGTGGCAAATTTGCCACAACGGATGGAATTGAGACTTGAGGACTTTTAGCAGCTGCTCCTAAAGTAGGGAAAAATCCCAAGCACCCAAACATAAACTGGCGACGGCTGAAATTGTGAATCATAATGCTAATCTCGAAGTATGTTTAATCGTGCTATGTGCCAGTCCTGGCTTCCAACTCAAAGCGCAGCGAGGACTGGTTTTTACTCGATATCGACCACCTAAGCTGCTGGCAGTGCTGCTCTGCTGGCTCGGAGATTTTCAACCAACTGCGCGATCGCTTCCGGTTTCAATCCGTCTACACATTGAGTCGCTGCCTCTAGTGACGGATCAAACAGCTTCTGCATATCTTCAGAGGATTCCAGCACTCCAATCGTTTGGTCTAGTCTTTTGAGCGCTGCTTCATCCGGCTCGGCATACTCAAAATCAAGCACGTAGTAGGAGACAGCCTCGCCATCGATGGTGGCTGATTTCTTTTTGAATGCTGCACTCCAAACCACTTCTCGATAGTCGTAGCCCTGGCTTTGGGCTAGTACTGCTTTCTGTCCGAAGTTGATTAAAGAGCCAGATTTACCGCTGGATGAGTTCTTGACCAGCGTGTAGTAAACCACATTGGTAGGTAGCGGTTGACCATTGGGACTTTCACCAGCTGCGACAGGGCAGAACCACAGTTGTCCGAGTGGTGTCCCAGGTGCGATCGCTCCATATTCAGTTGTGGCAATGCGACGGCTGAATTTGAGACAGATAAATTTCAGCTTGCTGCCATACTCTGTTTCACCCAAAAACCATTTTCCTTCTTTGCAATCATTTTTTAAGCACATAGCGGTTTCAGGGACAATGAGCGCATCGGTTGAGAAAACGTCTTTGGTTTTCTCTACAAAATACTTGTGACGTGGCATATTTTTGATGTTGTAAAAATTGGGTTGATGTGAGGATTTGACCAGCTACCCACAAGGCGAAAAATGATTGTCTAGTTCCGGCAGATTTGCCGGAACTAAGAGAAGTTGCTTAGAAGTTGAATCCACCGAAGGGATCTACTTGTGTTTTCTTGGCAGCACTGACAGCAGGCTTTGAAGTTGCTAACTCAAGTTTTGCTGTTTCCGATAAGTCCACCACTTTCTCGTATCCCAACCCTTTGCAGTGGTAGCAGCGCTCGACTGGGTAATCGTCTCTGTCGTGAATCGCACCACTTCCACCGCAGATTGTGCAGCGCTCCATCGCCGCTTTCGCTGCTACAGAATCCCTGTAATCTTGTAAACTGGCGTGTCCTAACTGGGACATCAAAGCCATGATGTGTTTGCAACCAGGTTTGGCTCTACCTAATTGTCTCTGCTGCTCGTCGTAATCCCGGCATCCACACATCGCAATTCCCGCTGACAACTCGACGGTGTAAATCTTTTCGCTCGCGCCGCTGAATACTTCATAACGATTTTGATAGCTACCCGCTCCCCAGCGCTTAACCGTGCAGGTTCTAGCTCCCAACTGGCGGAAGAGGACGAAATCGCGGTAGAAGGATTTCTTGGATAAAAATGTCGAGCAGCGCCCGTTCTTGGTTAGGTAAGTGATTTGAATAGAGCCTTTGTAAACTCGGATTGACTCAACTTGTTTTGCAGCGATGCCCTGGGCTTGAAGAATGCGTAATGCAGCTGCTTTGCTGAAAAATAGAGATGGCATTGGTATAATCCTTTTATCGAGGTTTCGAGTAGAGAAGGCGTCAGATGTCCAGTCGGTCGCCTTTCTCTATACTTATTTTCTCAAATTCATTTATACTTGTCAACTTAGTTTATAAAAGGCTAAGCTGTTACGTAGTATTAAAAATTAGAAGATTATATGCTGACTCTATTAGAGTTGGATATTAGTTTGGGGCTTAGCTTTAGTCAGTGGTTTTTGCTGAGGCGACGTGAAAAGGGGCTGACCCAAGACGATATCGCCACAGCTTTGGGTGTCAGTGGTCAAACAGTAAGCAACTGGGAGAGAAGTAGATCAATTCCAACTCTGACGATTGACCAAGTTAAGACTCTATGCAAAATCCTTAACTGTACTTTGGATGAAATCCCAGGAGGGATAGATGCAAATAAATGACATCAATCCCCTCAGCCGACTGTCGGTGCCGCTGGAGCATATTTAGTAATGGAGTTAACCGAAGCGCAGCTGCGGAGTCTATATCGACAGTGCCATCAATTAACCAATGTTTTTCTCCAACCCATTCATTTAGTACGGTTGGATGAGCGCACCAGAAATCTATTTATTTTGGCGGGATCTGAAGAATCACTCGAACTGCAAATTAAGCCAGATGGAGAGTTGGTATGAGCGATAGATTTAACCAGATGAGTTTGGATGAGGTGAAGCGCTACTTTTTGCAACACCGCGACGACACCGAGGCATTCTACGCTTACATGGACAAGCTTTCTGAATCAGGACGAGCCATTGTCATTGACCCAACCGATCCAGAATCAGAAAAACAAGCGCTCTCCCAAATTCAAGAACGCTTGCAGCATAAACAGCTATGAGTCAGTTCGACTTGGGGTTTTGAGCAGTTTTCAGTGTTGCTCAGCACCAGGGTCTAGGCGACTAGTTGATG
>DATNQH010000201.1:0-9692 GCA_036704105.1 Leptolyngbyaceae cyanobacterium
TCCCCCCCCCCTTCAAAACACAGTAATATTAAAATTTTCAACCAATATTAAACAATTTAGCGAACGAAGTTTGAGAAAACAAAAAATACAAAAAATTGTTTAATAAATAGAGTAAACATTCCAAATAACAACCTATCAATAAGTAAAGCAGTTGCAAGAGCGCAGTAAACGCGATCGCTACACTAGCAAGCGCAAGCGCCTGCGGCTTCTCTTCGAGTACGGCAAAGAGTCCGGGGTACGGGAAGCGATCGCGCTCGTGAACGCAATTCGCAATTATTAACCCAATAAACAATTCCCAGTTTGCACGGATAAAATCGATAAATACAGATAATTATTGATTTGTAAAAAACGTTTAATATTCCCAACTTCAAGTAAGAGTTAGAAGCGCAGTTGGACAAGCGCCTCTAATTATTTAAGTTTGTTTGTCTGAGATTCAGCATTGCAGTTCAACTGAATTAAGAACTAGCCTGAAGCGGAAATAGGTGCTAGGAGACTAACAGTAACGATATTTTCATTGTCCTTGATGTCGGTCAAGCGATCGCCTATTCCTTCTTTCCCCCATAAATCCACAGCATCAAAAGCTATACGCACGACTTGCTGATTATTCGTCACCAGAGCAACTTCAGATTCTGCTGTTGCTATTACCATCCCAGCCAAAGCATCTGACTTGCTAGTAAAAGACAATACTTGTGTAGGCAAATCGCCACGATGAGCTTTTCTGAGCAAATTGACTGGCAGCCGTTTAGCATATCCCGATCGAGTAACTAGTAACAGTTCATCTAACTTATTCAAAGCCACACAACCAACGAGTTGTTCTTGCTTCCGCAACCGCAACGCTTGCAACCCCATAGCAGTACGCCCCATAATTGGTAGTTGCTCATCGTTAGCTTGAAAACGTAGCAGCCGTCCCCCAGCAGATGCCAAAACTAAATTTTGACCCGGCTGTATTAATTGCACAGATACTAGCTCGTCGTCATCCTTAAATTTAATCGCCGTTAAACCACGATTGGTCAGGCTGACTAACTCCTCTGCTAACAGACGCTTAATTCGCCCTAGCTTAGTCACCAAAACTATTTGATAATTTTCTGGCTCCTCTGGTAGCAAGAAGTGAGCAACTATAGTTTCTGTACCACTAGTAGCGCCGTTGGGTAGCAAGCTAACTAAAGGCTTTCCTTTAGCGGCTCGACCATTGCTTGAGGGAATGTCTTCTACCTTCAGCGGATAAGCCTTACCAGCACTGGTAATTACTACCACATTTTGGTCAGTCTTGGCAGTCTCAGCTTGAATGACAAAATCATTTTCAGCCAAGCCATTGTCTGCCTTTTGCTTTTTCGGCGATCGCAAATTATTAACAGCCGATCGCTTGACATACCCCCTATGGGTAAATTCCACTACCACCTCTTCAACTGGGGATTGGGGTTCGTGGTTGTTTTGCTCCCCCTGCTCCCCCTGCTCCCCCTGCTCTCCTATACGGGTGCGGCGCTCATCGGCGTACTTGCGCTTGAGACTTCGCAAATCTTTTTTCAATGCTTTGAGTAACTCGTGGCGATCGCTCAATAACTGCCGTAACGTTTGAATCTGTTGATTTAACGAATCAAACTCTGACTGTAAATTCTGCTGTTCCAAACTTGTTAGTCGCCGCAATGGCATAGACAGAATAGCGTCAGCTTGCGCCTCACTCAAATTAAATCTATTTTGCAGCGTAATTTTTGCCGTACTGCCATCACTTGCGCCGCGTAAAATCTCAATTACAGCATCGAGATGAGATAAAGCAGTTAGCAAACCTTCAAGCAAATGCAGGCGACTTTCAGCCTTACCCAACTCGTTAGTATAACGACGATTGAGAGTTTCTTCCCGGAAGCGTAAAAACTCCTCCAACATCTGCCGCAAAGATAGCTGGCGTGGTTGCCCATCCACTAAGGCAAGGAGAATTGCCCCAAAGTTCGTTTGCAATGCTGTTTGATGGTATAATTTCCGCAAAACGTCTTGATGGCTGGTATCGCGTTTGAGTTCGATTACTACCCTAATGCCATCGCGATCGCTTTCATCGCGCAGATCGGAAATTCCTTCAATCTTTCCCTGGTTGACTAACTCCGCTACCTTTTCAATCCAGCCAGCCTTATTCACTTGGTAGGGTAACTCGGTCACCACAATTGCCGTCCGCCGAGAACGCCCTCGCGCGGATTGAGTTTCTTCGATGTTAGTAATTCCTCTAATGGTTATGCTACCTCGACCTGTAGTATAGGCTTCTTTCACTCCAGCTAAACCAACAATTTCGCCGCCAGTTGGGAAGTCTGGTGCAGGAATTAACTCAAATAACTTTTCATCAGGTAGATCTGGCCGCTCGATCAAGGCGATCAAAGCATCAACCAACTCACTTAAATTATGAGGTGGAATATTAGTTGCCATACCAACAGCAATACCAGATGAACCATTCAGCAACAGCACGGGCAACTGTGCTGGCAGTACGGTAGGCTCTTGTTGGGAGTTATCAAAGTTTCCGGCAAATTCAACCGTTTCTTCGCCAATTTCTGCTAGCATTGCTTCATAGCTAATTGGAGCTAAGCGGGTTTCAGTGTAGCGCATGGCGGCAGGGGGGTCGTTGTCTACGCTGCCAAAATTGCCATGTCCAGCTAGCAAGGGATAGCGGCTAGAAAATTCTTGTACGAGCCGCACTAAAGCGTCATATACTGCTTGGTCGCCGTGAGGATGATATTTACCTAAAACGTCTCCTACTACCCGCGCACACTTACGAAAAGGGCGATCCGGAGACAATCCCAACTCATGCATAGCGTACAAAATGCGTCGGTGAACGGGTTTTAATCCATCCCGCACATCTGGTAATGCTCGTCCGACGATGACACTCATGGCATATTCCAGATATGACCGTTGCATTTCTGTATGCAGGGCTGTGGGAATGACCTGTCCCGTTGAGAGAAGGTTTAACTGTTTTGCCATGAATTCTGTTTCCTGATTGCTAACAACAAAAAAGTTTGAGTAAATTTACAAAGCTTACCTACAGCATCACGATTAGATAGCTTACAAAAAGCAACCGATAGTAGCCGTTGGGCAATCCGCAGTATTATCCTTGATTAGCGGGAAAAAGGATGGAAAATTGTTTGCTCCTCCAATTTGTCAACTTCAATGAATGGCGATCGCACCTGTAGTTGTTTTAATCGCAGAATCCTTGCCACGCTAGCAGTTCTCGCATTCATCCTCTCTGCTATCAAATCTTAATATGGAATCCCAAATTGCAAATTCCTATGAAAACAGTATTAATTGTGGAAGACGATCTAATTAATGCTCGTGTTTTTTCCAAAATTTTGACCAAAAGAGGCGGCTTAGACGTTAAGCATACGGAAAATGTGGAAGAAGTGATGCAAATTGCCACAACTGGAAAAGCTGACATTATTTTGATGGATGTTTCTCTCGCGCGCAGTGTTTATCAAGGTAAAGCAGTTGACGGCATCAAAATTACCCAAATGCTGAAGGCAAACCCGCAAACTGCCAGCCTGCCAATTATTCTCGTTACAGCCCATGTGATGGAAGGCGATCGCGAAAACTTTCTCAAGCAGAGTGGCGCTGATGGCTACATCTCAAAGCCAGTGGTTGACCATCAACAGTTTGTCGATCAAATTCTGGCAATGCTGCCAAAAGACTAGCAATACCTGCTTGTTTTACCTGTTTCCTTTACAAGGGTAGTTCTTTGCTACAGAATATCACCCAGATTGCTTATGCGAGGCAATATATCCGTAGCTAGAGAACTGATCTGCTCTTTATATTAATACGGATGTACTAAATTAAAGCGATTTAGTTTTCCCAATTACAGACAAAACACCGCGATCGCTTGTTCGCGGTGTCATCTCATCTCCAAATAGCGTTGAGTGGCTCGTTTCCCCTTGTCCCCTTGTCCCCTTTGCCCCTAATCCCCACTGGGCTTCGCCCCGCTTCGCTAACGTGGGGGCCCCGAGTTCCCCTTGTCCCCTAGCCTCTAGTCGCTTAAATAATAGCCATCACTTCCCGCGCTACTGCTAGAGTGCGATCAATATCTGCTTCTGTGTGAGCAAAAGAAGTAAACCCAGCCTCAAACTGAGACGGAGCCAGATAGACACCACGCTCCAACATTCCGCGATGAAAGCGGCTGAACTTCACTAAGTCACACTTCTTAGCATCTTCGTAGTTATGAACTGGCCCTTCAGTAAAGAAAAAGCCAAACATACCGCTAATTTGACCGCCACAGGCTGCATGACCAGTTTCTTGAGCAATTTGCAGCATTCCATCGGCTAATTTCTTAGTAATGCGATCAAGATACTCGTAAGTACCAGGCTTTTGCAACAATTCCAAAGTTTTAATTCCAGCAGTCATAGCCAGGGGATTACCAGAGAGTGTCCCCGCTTGATACACTGGCCCGGCAGGAGCAACCATTGACATAATATCCTCACGGCCGCCATAGGCTCCAACTGGTAGTCCACCACCGATAATCTTACCCAGTGTGGTCAAGTCAGGCTTGATATCAAACCTTTCTTGAGCGCCGCCGTAGGCGATGCGGAATCCTGTCATCACTTCATCAAATACTAACAATGCCCCATGCTCTTGGGTAATTAGCCGCAATCCTTCTAAAAACCCAGCATCGGGGGGAATGAACCCAGCATTTCCGACGACTGGTTCTAAAATTACCCCAGCAATTTCATCCGGATTTTCCTCAAACAAGGCTTTGACTGCTTCCAAGTCATTGTAAGGTGCGGTGAGGGTGTTGCTGGTAGCAGACTTGGGAACTCCAGGCGAGTCGGGTAAGCCCAAGGTAGCAACTCCAGAGCCTGCTTTTACCAAGAACATATCAGCATGACCGTGATAGCAGCCTTCAAACTTGATAATTTTATCTCGTTGGGTAAAGGCCCGCATCAACCGCAGTACTGCCATACAGGCTTCGGTGCCAGAGTTAACAAATCTCACCATTTCAATGCTGGGAACGGCATCTATTACCATTTCTGCCAAGACGTTTTCCAGCAGCGAGGGCGCACCAAAACTAGTGCCTTTTTCTAGGGCTTCATGCAATGCATTGATCACATCTGGATGAGCATGACCGCAGATAGCAGGACCCCAAGTGCCAACATAATCGATGTATTGATTGCCATCAACATCCCAAATGTATGCACCTTTGACGCGATCAAAAACGATTGGTTGTCCGCCCACAGATTTAAACGCTCGAACTGGCGAACTGACTCCACCTGGCATGAGTTTTTGAGCAGCGGCGAAAATTTCTTCTGATTTGGTGGTTTTAATCGTGGTATTAACCAAGGTTCTCTCCTAAAGTTGGAAGTCTAAATATCTGTCTTTTGACTGTTGTGCGCTGTGTTTATAACTTCTATTTTCAAGGAATTAGTACAGCATTGGAAAAATAAAATTATGTTGTATCAAACCAATCAAGATTTACCTTTAGAAATTCGCGATCGCCTCTCGGAAGCAGGACAAGATTTATATCGGGCTGCTTACAATTCAGCAATTCAGTGGTACGGGGAAGCAGCCAAGGCGCACAAAGTTGCCTTGAGTGCAGTCAAAATCTATTCTGCCAGATCTTTGGCTGCACTTGTTTAAGCCAAAGGTTTTTGGTTGTGTTAAAAGGCGATCGCTTCACTGAACAAACCAACTGACATATCCTCAATGGTATCTTGAATTGATATGTTATTGCTGGAAACTCAGCTGGTATGTCATCTGCTTCTGAACTAAATTCATTCCGACAAGCTATTGAGCTAGAAAAAATTCGTTACGATGAGCGGGGATTAGTGCCATCTATTGTGCAGGATTATTTAGATGGCACTATTTTAATGTTGGCGTGGATGAATCGTGAGTCGTTGCAAAAAACTCTAGAAACTGGGGAAACTTGGTTTTGGAGTCGTTCTCGCGCTCAGTTATGGCATAAAGGTGCAACATCAGGTCATATTCAAAAAGTGCGCTCGATCCGCTATGACTGTGATAGTGATGCACTGTTATTTAGTGTGGAACAGATGGGAGATATTGCCTGCCACACTGGTGAGCGCAGTTGTTTTCATCAGGTAGATGGGCAAGTCGTACCGCCTCCAGCAGATACTTTGTCTCAGTTATTTGCCACTGTTTGCGATCGCAAAGGTAATCCAACTGAAGACTCTTATACCTGCAAACTATTTGCAGGTGGAGATAACAAAATTTTGAAAAAACTAGGCGAGGAAACCGCTGAGGTGGTTATGGCTTGTAAAGATGATGAGCCAGACGCGATCGCCTCCGAAGTAGCAGATCTACTTTATCACACTTTGGTTGCCCTAGCTTACCATCAAGTGGATTTAAAAGATGTCTACCGGAAACTGCAAGCACGCCGCCGTTAAAAATTATGAATTATGAATGCTGAATGCTGAATTATTAATTTTTAATTCAGCATTCATAATTCAGCATTTTTCCGCAGCATTTTGTCTAAGTATTGCAAGATCGCAATCGTAACAACTATGCTGCCAGCCAAACCTAACCAAAGATTACTTGCAACTTGTGGCGATTGATCTAATGCCCAGCCGCCCAAAGGCGGGCCGATGAAATATCCAATTGCCCAGCAGAGGGAACTAATGGAAAAGTAAATACCGATTTGAGCAGGGGGGGCTAAATCTGTAACTAGGGAGGAGGCAGAGGGTGTATAGGAAACAGTGCCGAGAGCCAATAATCCTAATGCCAAAATTGCCCACCCTAGCTGATTGGAAGCGGCAAAGCTTGTTGCCCAAATAACACTAAATCCTAACCCCCACACGATCGCAGAAATGCTCAGTGCTTGCGAATGATTAAACCGCCTCAAGGTACGGGCAACAGGTAGCTGAGACAAAATAGCAACAACCAAATGCCAGCCAAACAGCGCACTGATAATTGTTTCGGAAAATCCTTTGCTGTCTCCCACTGGCACAAAGTTTTTCAGGTACAGCGGCAAGGTACTGTGTAGCTGAGAGGTGTAGGTGGTGAAGATGATATTAACCAGGATGTAGACGAGGAAACGGCGATCGCGCAGTGCTGTTACCCAAGCATTATATAGATCGGATTTTGATTTATCTACTGTTGGTCTGTAACTTTCTTTGATGGCAAAATAAACTACTACAAAGAACACTACAAATGAAATTCCATCAATTAAAAATAGTGCCCGATAAGCTCCAGTTGTGCCAACCAACGCCCCACCTGCAACAATTCCCATACCCATACCGAAATTATCCGCCAGTCGCGTCACGGCATAAGCTTCTTGGCGTTGCTCTGGTACAGTTAAATCTGCTACTAATGCCTCATTTGGGGGCCAGTATAAACCTTGTCCCAGCCCGGCCAATAAGTTACCAATTACTAGGGTAGGGAAATTATTAGTTGCAGCTAAAACGAGGGATGCGATCGCTGCAATAGCAGATGAAAGTAACAGTGTTCGTCGGCGACCCCAAAATCGGGAATCAGCAAACGAACCACCCAGAATTCTCCCCAATATTCCGGAAATTGAAGCACTGCCAAGAGCTAAACCAACAGCAGTCGAAGAGAAACCCACTTGATTGACAAAAAAGATCGGCGCATAAAACAGAGTAAATCCCGTGCCAACTTCCGAGAGAAATCGACCAATTGCCAGAATCCATACTTGAGGATTCAATTGCGGCAGCCAGAAGGAAAGTTTATATTTGTTAAATTTCATTTAAATTATAAATAATAACATTATTTTCCCAGCAATTCAAGCAACTAAAAATTTAACTACAAATACAGAAAACTTTTAGTTTCTTAGCTAAATTAATTCCCAAAATTTATCTTTTATTACTGCTATGAGTAAATCCTTTTTCATATTAGGAGTAGTTATTTGCTTATATACACTCCTGTTAGGAGTAATTTTAATTTATTTTCATGCAGGTATTCAGCTTGGTATCAACTTCCTTAAAAAAAACAGGTGGTATGTTTTTGCAGACCACCTTCTTTAGATTTAAACTAAGATCGAGTTCCCGGCAAACCAGATATGCTCTACATCACTTGCCAGTACCTAAGTAAACCAGCACCTTGGCTTCATAGTCAGGTATATCGATAATTAAGCCGTCTTCTGCTGCGTTAATTTCTGACTTACTCAACCACTCGCACCACTTACCAGTTGCTGGAAAATTAGGAACTTTATAACCATTCAAAGTTTGGTCAGAAAAATTAGCAATAACAACAACGCGATCGCCTGCATCGTTCCAGCGCACGTAAGCAAACACTTTTGCCTCTGGATTTTCGTGGAAGAACTCAATGTTGTCAGTTTGAACAGCGGGATGTTGTTTACGTAAAGCAATTAAGCTTTTGTAATACTCAAAAAGATTGCGATTTTCCTCTCTGTCTAACAGCGGCCAAGCAATTTTTTTGGGCTGAGTTACAGTCTCACTTTTGCGCTTGTGTTCGCCAAATTCTTGTCCCATCCAAAGCATTGGTACGCCCATTGCTGTAAATAACATCGCAGCTGCTAACTTCGCGCGCCCAAATGCAGGTGTATCAAAAATACCGCGATCGCCTAACTCTCTAAATATACGTTCGCGATCATGAGTTTCCAAATAATTAACTACATTCGTAGCAGTTGCATAACCTTGCTTTCTAGGGTCTAAAACCTCCTTCAGCTTTTCTAATTCAAATGTTTCGCCACAAACATGAGGAACTATAAAATAGCGAAAACTTTCATGCCAACAAGCATCTAATGGCCCTTCTGGAGCCGTAACTTGACTGGTATCTGGAATGTTTTCCGCAATGTTGTAAAATGGTTTAGGTGCAGTATTTTTTTTCGCTTGCTGAGCTAGCCAATCGAGAAATTTATAATTCCCTAATTGGCGCACGGCATCAAAGCGAATACCATCAATGTGATACTCCTGAATCCAATATCGCACCACATCCCCGACATATTTCCATGCAGGGTGAACGTCTAATTTTTCGTCGTAATTGTCGTAATTAAATTCTGGACCCCAATAATTCGCAGGATCTTCCGGATAGTGTTTAGTGTGGTAGTACCAATAATCTCGATCAATTAGTAATAACGGGCATTCTTCATCAGTGTGGTTATAAATTCCGTCCATGATGACGCGAATGCCTCTAGCATGGCATTCGTCAATAAACCGCTTCAAATCTTCCGTAGTGCCATAGCTAGATTCTGTTGCAAAAAAGTGACGAACTTTGTATCCCCAGCTATAATCACCTGGATACTCATTCACTGGCATTAACTCGATCGCATTAATTCCTAGCTCTTTCAAATAATCTAGCTTTTCTATTGCATCTACATATTTCCCGCGTTTGTGCGGATCGACTTCGCCACCAGTAAAATCTGCAACGTGCATTTCATATATTACTAACTCATGATTTTGCGGTAACAATGTGTCGTCATGTTGCCAAACATAAGTGTCAACAATTCTTTTCCCCTCTTTAATCCGAACCGTACCGATATGCTTCTCTTCATTAACATCTGTGACGTAGGGATCGATTACATCTACCCATTCATCTGGGGCAAAATTTGGGCTTTTGGTTTGGACGCGGAATTTATATTGATAAACCCCATCTTCCAAATCTACTTTTGTCCGAAAATAACCATCTTCTCCTTTTTCCATTGAAATCTCTTTCCATTCAGAAAAAGAAGCAATTAAAACTGCTGATTTGTTGCAAGGAGCAAACAAATCAAACTCGACAGAATTTGCCATTTTACCTTTTGA
>DATNQH010000202.1:0-3561 GCA_036704105.1 Leptolyngbyaceae cyanobacterium
TCGTACTTCAGACCAACCAATCGCTGTGTCTCATGGGGGTTCTTTTCAATGTAATTTAATACAGAACTCATTTTTTTCTGGCTAAAAAAGTAAATTTTATACTCTTTTACCACACAACACTTCTATTTTGGAGATGCCTAATAGACCTCTGTTTGGAACACATCTGCCTTCATTCGTAAACCATTTCCTGGAACCTGTATAAGAGCTTGTAGCGCAATTTGATTTGTTCCTAACAACAGCGGAATACCGATCATTCCTTCTTTATCGACCGTTGCCGCTTCGATGGTTTGACCTCAATTGCATCAGGTTGAGCAGAGAGCCGACTGCATTGTTAGGGAAATAGACGTATTCAATCGGTTCGTTAGGTTCGTAAAGGATTTGCTTCAAAGATAAGGAAACTGGCTCTAGCTTAGGCAAGAGACGTTCGTACTCCTCTTGTGGCAAAGCAGCTAGGAGGCGATTACCAACCGGATTACGGCAACTAGAGTATATAAACATATGAGCCTTATTGAACTGCTGTCGCTAAAAGCAGACAGCTAACGGCATCGGTCAGGACTCTTGTCGTCAGATGAATTTTTAGTTAAAAGTTTATGTTAGCTTTCTTACATACTAACGCACTTAATTAAATACACTAAACAGAATTGTATGTTCGTTACTGTACAAAAATATTTTGCAGGCGACAGGATAAAAATATTCAGAATGAATAATTAGTTATTGCGTCCAGGCAAAGCATCCTTACAAAAATAAATCTCGCTGTGTCTTTTTGTCATATCTAGTTGTAGTAAGGAGTCGTCGCGTAATCTAATGAAGACCTGCTCAATTTATTAATGTATAACCTCAAAGAAGAAAAAATGTACGATATCGGACAGACATAGCTTAGTTAAAAGCGCTACTTTATCTAGATATAAGCGTAAAAAAGGTACTTGCAGCATTGAGCGGAGTAGTCATAATGTCAAATCTCCAAAATCGAAGTATTTCGCAGCGAACTAAAGTCTTGATTGAAAAACTGCTGTTAGGAAAATTTACTTTAGCTGAAATTGCCAAGATTACCGGGATATCAAAGCAATGGCTATAAACTTATGTCAATGCTAGCTCTATTTTTGAGTTTCACTAATTGCTTTTTTAAAGCTACTTTAAGGATGGGGTGAATGATTGGAGCGCGGCTAATTCTAATTTTTGGCAAAGAAGTAATAACAGTACGCTAGGGGACAGACAAAACGCGCTCATAGGCTAAAGTCTAAATCTGCGGTTAAAACTTTAACAGTCTTCAAGCCGATGAAATGATATTTTCGCTACAAATACTCGCTCCTGATTTCTTTGCTTTACAGGTGTTTTGTGCTAGTGCAAAACTAAATCATCAGGTACTAAGTGGGAAAGAATAAAAAATTGGCGTTCTCTTCGCACACGCCTTTAAGGGTTACAACCGATGAGATCCACTTCGAGACTCATAGATAACTCAATAAAATTTGCCAATTTTTTAAAAGCTCGGTACTTAGTAACCGAATGACTATTGGTAAACTACTGAAACTCAAATCGACGGTTGGTCAAGTAGTGAATTCTTATACACTTGATTGTTATTATAAGTCTCTCTAAAGAATTTTTCGTAGACTCTCCTAAAGATAGAGAAAAGCAACTGCCAAGCTAAATAATATGAATGTGTAAAGAATTATTAGGAAATAGAAATAAAGAATTTAAAATACGCGATCGCAGCCTAAAAAGAAGCAATTTTGAGTTGTTATTAAAGAGACAGCCAGCCCGAAATTAATCTGATGGTGAAGAGGCATCTTTCAACATATGACTTATAAATACAAACACCTTGATATTTAAGTGTATGTAAAAGTTTTTTGCCGCTATAAATGCCCTACTGGCTTTTTTCGGTCGTTTAATTAGGCTTTCATTTGCATCAATTACAATCACTTTCCTAGCCTAGGGTCATGTAATTGCTTTTTGTTTGGCAGATTGAAGATTCCTGAGAGAATCCCTCGTCTCTAATTTTCAACTTATTTTCAACTTATACGACAGGCATTCGACTCATGCACTTCCCAGATTCAGCAAGGTAAAAGTATGGGCGATATCCTTGCGCCTGACTCCAGGTTAGTGAAAACTCGACCTTTAATACTTAATTGATTAAGTAAAGCTAATTTCTTCTTTTTCTGTTCTACCCTGCCACATCCTACTTACCCTGTGGTCAAACGTTTCCTTGTAGATGCCACAGAGTATGCCTGAAATTTTCGCACTTTGAAATATTTGTGCTGCTTGTAGGTCATGAGCTATACCCAGACTGACCTACTGTTTTTACTCATTATCCACTTATTTAAGAAGTCTAATGGTTAACTTACTCAGACCGCCTAGTGTTTCAAGTTCTCACCTCGGTACTATAACTGGTTTGTGGAGGGAACAGTCTCTTTACGACAGAAGGGCGCTTAATACTGGTATCGTCCATTTCGGGCCGGGTCGTTTTTTTAGGGGTCACCTTGCATACATCATACATAACTATCTTGCACAGAAGGAGCCCCAAGAGCAGAGATGGGGGATTTGTGGGGTTAGCCTCAAGAGCCAACGCACCATTAATAGGTTGAAACCGCAGAGATTCCTTTACACTTTGACCAAACACTCTAGTTGCGCTAAAAATCGTGAGGAAGCGGAAGTTATAGGTTCTATCAGGGAAATCGTTAATGGTAGAGAGAAGTACGACTATGTGCTTGAAAAGATGGCATCTCCCTCTGTGCACCTTGTGACTCTTACAATTACTCAAGGAGGCTACCATCTAGACAAGAGTTTTAATCTCGACACAGCGAATGAAGACATCGCGCACGATCTGCAAAATCCTTCCACTCCTACCACTGCAATTGGCTTTATAGTAGAGGCGCTACGCCGACGACGCGATCGCTCAATGACCCCGTTCACCACGCTTTCTTGCGACAACCTCCCAAGAAATGGGGAGATCCTGCGAAAAGCAGTGCTAGCTTACGCTGAGCTGATCGATCCTCAGCTTGCAGAATACATCAGGGATAACGCGACGTTTCCTAATACGGTTGTAGACAGGATTGTGCCTCAAGAACAGGAATCCGACTATAGCTACCCCAGCCGACTGTTGCAAGTTCGCGATCGCGGACCCATTGTGACGGAGCCATTTTGGCAGTTTGTCGTGGAAGACAACTTCACAGGCGATCGACCCAAGTGGGAAGATGCGGGGGTGATTATGACGAAAGACATCACTCCCTTCCTGTATATGAAGTCGAGATTCTTGAATGCAGTACACTCCTTCATAGCCTGTTTAGCGGTAAGAGCAGGTATACAGTATATGCATGAGGCGATCGGGCTACCGGAATTCAACTTGTTTACTCGGCAGCTCATGGACGATATCGCAGCAGCAACACCCGTGCCTCGCGAGATGTGTGAACAATATATGGAGCAGGTGTTACTCAGGCTGAGTAACGAGGAGCTTCCCGATACTACTGAGAGAATCTCTTCAGAGACAGCAAGGAAAGTAGGCAAGTATATATTTCCGATACTTGAGGATGCTTATAGCCGAAAGGTCAGCATGAAGCGGATTATACT
>DATNQH010000203.1:0-17085 GCA_036704105.1 Leptolyngbyaceae cyanobacterium
TGCTACCTTTAATTCGGGCGATGGTTTCCCACATCAGCAAAGTTGTTTCCGCAAACCGTTCTACAGTAGGTTTTGAGCGCACGTACTTGCCCGTAACTGCGACAAAATTTTCTACTAGTCGCATATGCCACATTCTTAAACTAGCTTCCTGTGCAATGCGATCGGCTAATCCTCGCTCTACAGGAGACAAGGTTTCTACTTGCTTGATATCTTCTCGGTAGATTAACTCCCAACCTGCTTGTTCTAGACGACGACAGCGTTCGATTAAACTACCTTTGGCCAGAAGGTTAAAATACTGCTCTGCCACTTTTAATGCCGCATCTAGTAGTGCCTGTAGTCGAGTGGCAAAATCTCGCTTGGAGTTAGGTAGTTTTAATTCCTCAGAACTTTCTGCTGTCACTGCCTCGGTGGCAGGTATATTAGTGTCTATTGACAAAGTTTGATGATAGAACCGAGTGTAAAACTCCTCCATCAAGGATAGTAGGTGTTCGCCCAGTTTATACAGACTTTGGTAGAGAATAGCTTCGTCAGTTGAAGGGCGAGTCTCTGTTTCCCCGGCTTGTGCCAAACCGCTATCCGCTTCTAATTCGCTCAATAGCTTGGACAAAGGTTTCCAAGGAGGCTGAACGTAGCGATACCTAATTGAGATTGGCACGATCAAAACTTGTTCGTCACGTCCAGCCTTCAGCAGATCTTCAACGCCCCAAAATCCCAGTTGAGCAACACCTGGCTCCAAAGGACTGACAATTTCGCCGTGTCCATTAGTGGCTCCCTCTGGAGCTGCTGCCATTGGATAGCTACCATTGATTAACAAATTTCTCGCCGTTCGCAACCCTAGCCGATCTACTTTGCCGCGATGGATGGGAATGCCGCCTAAATTAGAAAATAGCCAACCAACACGCGCTCAGCCCATAAAGGAATTCCTCGGTCGTAAAGAAAGTGTGCGTGAACTGGACCTTGCAGCAATATTTGCTGTTGGCGTGCTACCTGTGGTACTAGGCGATGAAGCAGGTATGCCAGACAAAATGGATCGTCAGGGCTGGGATGCCGAAATGCCATCAGGAAGCGGGTTTTACCTGCCCCAAAAGAACGATAAAGCTCTACTAAAACTTCCGTGTTATCTGCTTGAATATGAGTAATGGCTGTTTGCGATCGCACTAGAGCAGGTAACAGCAATTTCGTCAGCCGCAGAACTAAGGGATTGAGAGCTGGAGGAATAAATTCTAATGAAGGTTGGACGTGAACCATCTGTAGACCAATGAAAGTTCCACTTACAGAAAATAAAGCTGAAAGCCTTTCACTTTTAAGCAGGGCATGAAAGCTAATTGGTAGGTCTTAACCTACCAGTCTTGAGTATAACTTAATATTTAAAGTAGTCATTTTATTATATATTAATTAACTAGAATGTGATTTGTTTATATGGATATTAGCAAGTTTTATTGCACCCAACGGAAGAGATGGAACTCACGCAATATTTGGTTGCAATTGTTACAAGCTTCGCAGATAGATTATATGGACAAAGACAAGCTAAACCTAAAACAGAAAAAATCATTGTCGAACTAAAAAAGACAACTAGTTGAACGACATATAATTAAGCAAGGGCATGAGTTCTACAAAGAAATAGATAGTTTATGCTGGCTATCTAAAAATCTCTACAACTACGCTAACTATTTAATTCGTCAGTCATTTATATTTGAAGAAAAGTATCTTAACTACAACGAAATACAAAAAAGAGTCCAGTCGAACGAATCATATAAAGCCTTACCCGCGAAAGTAAGCCAGCAAATACTAATGGTACTAGACCGAAACTGGAAAAGCTTTTTTGAAGCTAGGCAGACTTGGAAACAAAACCCAAGTCTCTTTCTTGGTCGTCCTAAGCTGCCTAAATACAAACATAAACAAAAGGGTAAAAACCTTCTCATATACACAATTAAAGCCATCAGCCAAAAGGGATTAGCTAGGGGAATACTTAAATTATCAAAGACAGACATAACTATAAAGACTAAGGTAAAAAATATCAAGCAAGTTAGGATTATTCCTAAACTAGACCACTATGTAATTGAGGTAGTTTATGAACACGAGTCCACCAATAACCAGTTAGATGTATCTAGGATAGCTAGTATTGATATTGGACTAAATAATCTTGCTGCAATCACTTTTAATCAAGCCGGAATGCAACCGCTCTTGATAAATGGCAGACCTTTGAAGTCAATCAATCAATTTTTCAATAAGCAGAAAGCTCAATTCCAGTCCCGATTAAAGAATCAAAAACAAACGACGCATAGGATTCAAAAACTCTGCACCAAGCGCAACTTTAAAATAGATGATTACTTGCATAAAGCTAGTAGATTCATTGTAGATTACTTGGTAGCTAATGATATAGGGACTTTGGTAATCGGCAAGAATCCAAACTGGAAGCAAGAAATAAATCTAGGGAAACAGACAAACCAAAGTTTTACTCAAATAGGGCAAGCTCGTTTTGTGGAAATGATTTCATATAAAGCAGAGCTAGCCGCCATTACTGTTAAACTTCAGGAAGAATCTTATACTTCAAAATCTGATTTTTTCAAGCTAGATCTAATTCCTGTCTACCAACCTAATACCGAGATAAAACCAACGTTCAGCGGTAGAAGAATCAGTCGCGGACTTTACAAAAGCGGTACTGAAAAAATTTTTAGCAGCGACATAAACGGGTCATATAATATTATGCGAAAAGCAATCCCCAATGCATTTGCAGAGGGGGTAGAGGGACTTGTAGTTGTCCCAGTTCGAGTAACACCGAGCAAACTAGCGGCATGACTATATTTGTTTGTGCTAATAGAAACTATTTGCCAAATTATTACATGAAATGATGCTTGAGCAAGAAAAGCTTCTATCGGCTGTAGGTGTGGACTATGCGCCCCTGCACGGCTTACTAGCGTCGGGTCAGTGGAAAAAAGCTGATGAGGAGACGGGGGTATTGATGCTGAAGATTTCCCGTCGCGTTACAGCTGGTTGGTTGAGAGAAGAGGATATAGAGACTTTCCCTTGTGCAGACTTGCTTTCCATCGATCAACTTTGGGTAAAGCACAGTAGCGATCGCTTTGGATTTTCTGTGCAGTGCCGCATTTGGGAAAGTGTGAGGGAGGATTACGGTAAGTTTAGTGACGCTGTGAGGTGGCGTTCGCATGATTGGCTGCAATACCCTAAACTTACTTTTAACTTGAACGCCCCAGTCGGACATTTACCAGCTGCACCATTCTTTAAGCTTAATGAGCTAGCTGTCTAGTGGACTGCTTCTCTAGCTACAAAACTTGCGGATTGCTGTGATGATGATTTCTAAAGGCAGCGATCGCTCGTCACAGGTTAAGACATAGAACTTAGATGTAGACTAATGCTAAATAGCAGGTGCTTCGCGCTTCTGCTGCTTATGAATTAGGGAAGCAAAGTGAATGTAAGAACGTCCCTTGGTCTAGTAGACTACTCCACTGGAATTATTTGCATAACACCGCGCTTGAGCATCCCCTAGAACCGTTATCGAGAAGTGGCAAGAAGTCCTTCAAGAAGCACCCTAAAGGCACGTTCTCCTAAAATGCGGTGAGCCGCAGTCGTGGGATGAATGCCGTCCCAGAACAAAAACTGGTCTGGGTTGCCGCAGGCGCGATTTCCAGATAGACACGCACTTTGGACATTAGTAAAGCCAAACGCTGCTGGATTGGTAATCGCTTCAGAGTAAAGTGTGTTGGCATCTAGCGTCACAATCTGGAGAGCAGGATATTGCTGATTCAGCAACTTCAGCGCTCGCCTCAAGCTTTGATTATGTGCGCCTGTTAATGCACTAAGTCTTGCCGAATTAACACTGTTTCGCGTTGCTGGTAACTGTCCCAGATCGGGTAAGTTTGCTACCAAGATATTTTTTGCCCCAATATTAGCAATAGAGGCGATCGCCTGCGTCACATTGTCAACCGGGACAGTTGCGCTGCTTACCCCTTGCAAGTAGTCATTTGCTCCTGCCCACAACACATAGAGTACATTGGGTAGGGTTCGTGGGTGCTGTTGGGTAAACGACTGAACCTGTGTCAATAAACCTGGTACAAAGGTGTTGCTCTCGCTTCCAGAAGTTGCGCCTCCGCAAGCAAAATTGTTGACTTGGCTGGATTTGATCTCAAGGCGATCTGCAAGATACTCAACCCAAACTCGACCATTTGAGTAACGTCCTTGAAAGTAGGTCAGATTTGGTGGATACATCCCCCCCGTTGCCCGGAACACTGCACCCACGTCCGAAAGACTATCCCCAAACACGTAAATTTTATTAACAGGTTCAAACCGGGCAGATGAAAACACAACTGGTATCATAATAGCTAAAAGCGTAATGGCAATCGCAAAAATAATTTTTCTTAGTTTCAACAGGGAGTTAACAAACCTCAGTTGCAAAAATCAAAAGCCCTTCTTCACAGATTGAAGAAGAGAGATCTACTGAAATTTTTCGCGCTTACGGCTTTTCTCGACACTTTTCATACCATAGCGAATCTCTTAGTTCTTCAAGGTACGGTGAAACCGCACTTAACAGGAGAGGTTATACAACTGTCAACCATCTATTAATTTGGGTAGAGCGTTTACTTGAATTTATTTTCGTTCAGTATGTCATGACAAATTCATGCAGCAATCTCCTTGATGATTACAACATTTTTGCAGTCAGAGTCTGGATCATTGTGCCAATCTCGATCGCCATTGCTTCGTTCGGATTCTATCACTAAGCAAGTTAGAAGCAGTGCGCTCTTGCCTCAAGAATATCGTTTGATTTTCATTACCGTTAGGGTAGGCTTAAAGCTAAGGAAGCTGCTACTAAATGAAATTATGAATATGTTCTTGGAGTTATCCGTTGTGCTTACTCATAGCAAATAGCCCTAGTAGAAAACAAGGGTTATTGCTGTGAAATATAAAGTTTCAGTATAGTTAGTAGATGAGCGCGATCGTGCGCTTCTATATGCTTATAGGTTTGGCATTTGAAATTTATGCAAGCATTGCTAGTAATCTTTCTAGTTCTTGCCTCCAATTGCTACTTTTTCTCGGTTTCTAGAGCCAAAGAAATGACTACTAAACCAGGGATAATTTCAATTAGTAAAGCAAAGCTCGTGAAAATGGACCAAAAATCAATATGCATAAAATCTCCTTGTATTAAGTAATTGGTGGTGCGTCAGCTATCGCGCTTCTACATTCCTGCATTGACCTAAGCGCATTGGCTAGGATGACAGCATAAGCTGTATGCTCTAGGTGCGATATTAGGTGTACCAAAACTTTTGTCGTAAGCAGGGATGCGTACCTGAAACTTTCAAGTGATGCCGCTGCCTCGTACTTACTCTGTAGATGTGTTGCTCTTTCTATTTATATGTCTGACAAATGGGATTTATGCATAAGATCGCTAGTAATTTTAGAGGTAGTTTTGCAGATATGTTGTTAATGCTTTGTGCGATCGCGCTTATCACGAATCGCGTTTGACTTCCACCACAGTTACGTCAAATCCTTCCCACTCCTGAACGGTAAAGCTTGCACTAACTTCCTCTGGGAACCGAATAGCCATCTTCTCCCAAGCTGACTCGGCGCTGTTGGCATGGATGTAATAACCCTGTCTAGCAGTTATGTCATCATGACCGATGCAGTCATGAGTGTAAAGCGCGTTGCGGGTGCAGCGATATTCTTTCATTAACTATTCTCAAAACGCTGGTGGATATTCAAATACTGGTCGCCATGTAGAACTAATGAGCGGCCCTATTGCAGCAGCTTGATAATTATTCTGGAGAAAGCTGATTCTTGGCTGTGCGTTATTTACTGTTCCTCCTGTCTGCTGCATTACGGTATTTCCGAGAGGATGATGGCTAGTAATAAAAAACTCATTTCTCGTATGAAGGCGCTTCAAAAGTCGCTGTTCTGGTAGCCTGTCAAACTTGCCACTCTCGCCGCGATTGCATCTCTGGCAAGCTAATACTAAATTCCAAACTCCATCAATTGGGTGAGCAATATCATAAAACTTTAACTTATGCGGGAAAAAGTGATCTATGTCAGCTAAGCCGTCTGCTCCTCTCTTGATTGAGATATCACCATAACAGTAAAAACACTTGCCTTTTTGATAGCCGTTGAGCGCATCTCTGCTAGATGTAACATCTACGCGGCGGTTAGCTTTGGCAAACAGCAGATCGTTTACTGGGTCATAGTCTACCAAAATTAGATTGCGGGAGATATTCAACTTCCACGCTGTCTCGACCAGTCGCCACCGTGCCTCGACTTCTTGGGGCAAGTTCTGGATCTGACCGCGCGACTGTAACCGAAATAGTTCATCTGTTAAAGTAATCCCTCCTCGACGCTTGTCAAAAAAGCGGACAGGTAATGCTCCATTAACATTGTGAAACTTATCTAGGACAACCTTAAAGCCTTCTTTAGCAGTGACTGTGGTTAATTCATCCCTCGTTATTGACCCAGAGTTAAATTGCTTACAAGCTTCAAGGAAGGGATATGGTATTGGACTTGGCTGATTTTGAGTATCGCACAGTTGTAAATGTTCAGTAACGGATCGAGAAAAGGGGAGAGCTAATTCGTCCAAGGTGATGATGGACTTACCCTTTGGCGCAAGTTCTAGCAGAGACTTAGCTAGCGCAAATTTGTAACAGGCAACATTTTGACCAAATAGGATAATTGACCGCCAGTAGTCTTCAAGAGTTGGGTCTACTCCAATAAAGTCTGCCATCTAGCGCCAAATAGTTGTGAAGAACACAACCAACCATTATCTCTTTACTTGGGTAAGCCTAGAGGATAATTACGCATAAATCTATTATTTTACATAGTATACTATGTAAAATATAGTGAGTAGGCGATCGTCCCGTTATTAACATTACAAGTTGTAGGAAAAATACATGACAAGAGTTGAGTGGCTAGAGGAAGAAAACGAAATGCTAATGGCAATAGCTATCGGGGCAAAAAGATTGTTGCGCGAGCTAGAAATAAAGGATGAACCTGATATGCCAGAAACAATGAGATTGTGCGAACTCATTGAACGCTTACGTTGACGCAAAGAGTGAAATTTATCCAAAACTTAAACCACTTGGGAAAAAAGCTTGGTATGCCAGATTAGACGAAAAAGGGCAAGTCGCTCATTTACGCGAGATTTTAGCGTTGTCCGGCGAACAGTCGTAATGTTAGAGCCTGAA
The DNA here is from genome assembly GCA_036704105.1 of Leptolyngbyaceae cyanobacterium. Taxonomy (GTDB): domain Bacteria; phylum Cyanobacteriota; class Cyanobacteriia; order Cyanobacteriales; family Chroococcidiopsidaceae; genus Chroococcidiopsis. The sequence continues at coordinate 7,182 of DATNQH010000203.1, forward strand.
ACTTCTGTTTAAGGAGCAACTAAATCTATTATTTTACATAGTAAACTATGTAAAATATAAAGAGTAGGCGATTGCTCTTTCCGGTAAGTCAGTAGCGATCGCCCAATTCCCAAAGTGTGTTCAGGAACTTACTAACTATGAAAGCACAAGTTTACATCAACCGTCACATTGTTGCTGCAAACAAGAAAGCAACGTTAGCTTGTGGCTCAATTGTAGACAAGCCAGCTATTAGTATTAATACCTACCAAGGTGTGATTTATGGCAAGGAAATTGAGTTTACTGCTGGGTGCCTTCTGGTTCAAGATGCAACTAATGCGCGGTGTTCTGGCGCGACTATTTGGCTTGAGGCTGAGTTTGAATCTTTGGTTATTGATGGGGTAAAAGCCGACCGCTCTGCGTTCAGTAAGCAGAAGATGAAAAAATGTATTAAATATCAAATAAGAGAAACTATCCCAGGAATGACTGCTGAACAAGAAGGCAGGTTGATCAAAGAATTTTTATCTTATAGAAAGGCAAGCAATTGGCTAGATAAGAGGAGGAATTCGGGAGAAACTAGAAACCTTTATATCTGTGAAAGATGAGCGTTTCTTGGAATATGACGCAAAAAAAATGGATGAACGTTCAAACTACAAAGACTATTCAATTAAACAAACAGAGCCGCTAAAAAACGTGACTCATTTTTTCAAGCCTCGCCCTCAATGATGATTAGTTAGAAATTTAAAATAACACGCTTGGAGCTACTTTGCCTATCAGCAAGACAAGTAAGTAGCTCCCTGAGTCAAAGCTTGTGAATGCGCTCGCTAAAAATTAAGGACTTGAAACTATACCCTTCTATCGCTACTACGACCAAAAAAAAGTTTTACTAAAAAATGAAGAGTTGGAAGTCATTGCATCAATAGTAGGTGACATACCTGACCTTATTACAATAATCCCCGTACCTAAAGGTATTAATCTGAATCAGTTTTTGTATCCAATACTTGTGAAAGAGTTTCCGTTCTTAGAGATAAAACTTTGGTGGCGGCCTTACACAGCCGATAAGGTTACTGCCAAGGTAGAGGTAATCGGCGCAAGAGGTTGATACGGCTATGAAAGTTTTCGACGATCGAGGCAATAGAATTAAGGTAGGAGACAAAGTAGTATTTGTGTCTTATGAATCAGGAAAAATACCTAAATACTTTACACAAGGGTTGGCAGAAGTAGTTGAAATTACAAATAGGGGTACAGTTGTTTATTAGTATAATGCGCGACATCCAGCCTCGCCGTGTTAATAAAAACATTTTTGTTGGATGTGCAAGAAGAGTTAGGAAGTAATAATTATCAAGGGAGAGTAATATGCAGCAATGTTTATAAACTTTACAATAAGAAAATTACGACATTGTTTTTGATGTTGAAAAGCTAAAAATAAATACTGGCTTTGAATATGTGACAGATGCAATTTCTCATTTAAATAGATCTGGTGTGCCACAAAAACATTGCCTAATTGAGCCTGACACATTCGCTCCACTTTCTCTAAAGGAAGTGGGATTAGAAGATTTTCAAGAAATAAACATTAAAAAAGCTATTGCAATGGTTAAAAATTGACGCTCAATCCGACGGAGCTGATGCCAAAACATAGGAAAGCCTTAAAACGACACAACGCCCTCGTTGACATTAACAGATACATCAAAAAAAGTTTCCCTATTTTTAAGGCAATATTCGTGACAAGCTTACATTGCCTCTAGTCAACAGTAAATTTTGATTTATTAGAGGTCTACTTTTACTTATAGCCAGAATATAGAGGTATCATCTGTGCAATTGAAATATACAATTTATGGGGCTGATGCAAGAGCGCAAATACACGTGATTGACTTAACAGGAGAGGATGTATCACCTTCAATCAGGAAGGATAAACCGAGAGTTTCTGCTTACATTCTGCCAAATTCTGCAAATAGATTTACTGCATTCCGTTTAGGAGAGCAAGTTTACTGGGGACATAATGTTGAGGAGTGTATGAATGTTATTAAAGAAAGACTAAAACTAGCTGATGTTGAACTACCATTATCCTTTAATCAATATAAATAGTTTAGTATAATATAACGTTTTTAGGGAAAATTAGGTTAATTAATAATAGATACTCAACCAAAAGTTTAGTGCTTAAATAGCATATACATAGCTGATTTAGATAAGCACCTAAAGGCTACTAGCGCAGTTCGATCAAACTATTACACAGAATTCTTAAATAACTTAAATATAATTTTAAAATTGAATGGAAATACTACCAGAATTTTTATCAAAATATGAATGCATAGCTACGGTTGAGTGGTCGACCAAGTACAAAGCAGTAATTCTCAAAAAACTGCTCGTTGATGGAATAAAAGTGAAACTAACCAACATTCCAGAAGCAATTTGGCAATACCTAGCTTGTGAGAAAAACAAATGGGGAAAAGTTCTTATTGCTCCTAAATGTTTTGATTCCTGGGAAAAGTTTACCCAAAGCAAACATTTTACAGAAGTTCAAGCTGGAGTTTATCATTTCTCCTGCGTTCGCCTTGGAATAGCAGTTTACTATATAGTTGAAAAAAATACTTGGGGAATTGCTATAGATGGCAAACCCTTTTTGAACCCTTTTACAGACGGCAGCAAAGCAATTAATTTTGCCCAGCATCTTTGGAATGACGGCAATCGCTATTGGTATACGAACGATGATGATGGCAGGCCCCTACACGCTACTGAAGGAATAAGCACCGACCCTTGCAAGTATTTAAGTTATTCAATTAGTGGTAAAGATGAATTAATCTGTTTTCAATGGCAGAAACTTAAATATAGTTTCTATGCTATCCACGTAGTCATTAATTCCAAAACTAGAAATTACATTGATACTTTAGATTATGCGATTGTCTTTAAAGACGTGCTACTAGCGCAGGCTGAAACTTTTATTGAAAGAGCTAAAACTTGGGCGCTCGAAAACAAAGTAAAAATTGAGCATAATAATACAAACCAAATGCTTAGTGACATTATGCAAGAGCTATCAAATCTTACTTTTGATTTCAAGGAGAGATGACTTATGTCAAAACGTAAATATATTAAACAGGACAAACTGGAGCAACAACAAGCTATAGCTCAAGCACAGTCAGAATTTTTTGGAGAGATAACTAAACCTGAAGCAATAGATGTGTTTAAGACTCTCGCTATTCTTGTACAGTTTCCTGGTGCTAATCCTCCAGAACCTTTAACGGATCATGAAGTTATCTGGACATCTACAATGAAGGTTGGAGATTCCTTAAACAGACAAGTTTTTAGCGTGATGGTTATCTACAAAGGATTGAGTTTTATTTACACTGCAAATCGGGATAGGACAATCCAGCTAAGAGACGGTACTTTTATCAATTTTGATACTTGGGATTATTGGGACCTTTTGATTGCTAATAGAGTGTTAGGTGAATGAGTTGAAAGGATTTAAATATGAATTTAACAGAAGCAGTTCATGCTACAAGCAATAGCCTAGCAAAAATTATTGAACCTCTCCGCTTGGAAACTTACGGTAGGGAGCGAGTTTACTTCGGGTTGGGAGACTATCAAGGTAAGCGTTTAATCATTCATTTTCCAGTGTATCTTTCTGAAATTCCTGCTTTAGTTTCTGTTGTTAACCGTCCTATAAACACTGCCCACGTCAAGGAAATTAAAGATTACATCCTAAATCGTATTCAGGCGAACATTGCCTGGATATTAGGAAGCCTAACTGTCAACGTTAATCCTGACGACATTCACTATCAACCATTTGGCCTTAACTTGTACGTTGTCAGGATTCCTAATGGGACGAGGTTACATATTGCTGATGGTCAACACCGCATTCAGGCGATTACAGAACTAATGGGAGTGGATGAACACAGAAGGAAATGGAGCAACGAGCAAATTCCTCTAACACTAGTGTTAGACAGCAGTGCAAGGCAAGCAGCTTTAGATTTTCGGGATATGCAAGAGCAGATCGCGCTTCCAAGAGCAATGTTAGTAGGATTTAGTTGGGAAGGTAGGAATGGAATAGCTCATGCCTTAGTTAAGAAAGTGCCAATATTTAGCTATACAGCAATGGATAAGGCTGTCCCAGGTTCAGGTACTAAAAATATCTACACGCTGTCTTACATTGCCTCTTTCGTTGGTAGTGCGATCGCAGGTAGTCCCTCAGCCCCATTACTGGAATACGACACGCAAGAGTTAATTGAAAACGCAGCGACCAATTTGAGTGATTTCCTCAACCACTTTTTCTCATGCTGTCCTTGCACTGTACCGTTAGTTGCAAAAGAAGAACTCACAGTAGCAGATGTAGCCTCTTTCAAGAGTAAGAGTATTTTGGCACTTAGCCTAGGCCTGGAAATTTTAGGACATCTTATTCACTCCCGCATTCGCACTCCAGAACAATTAGCCTATCAAATAGATTGGTCAAGAACTAGTGACTGGTGGAGCGATCTGGTAAATGATAGTGATACAGGCAAACTTAAGGTAAAAGCTGTTAGCGCTGCATCCGCATCTCAGATTGCAGAAAGAGCAATCGCCCTTCTTGAAACTATGGGAGAAGAAAACACAGTTTAGGAACCGTCGATTCTACGTAACTCAGAAGAGTTTCTACTGAAGCTTGTCCTCAAAAGGGTACTTAGAATTTTTATTGTTGGAGCAGCAAGAAATGGAACGATTAGAAATAATAAAAATTCTCAATTTAGTAGTTAAAACGCTACAAGATTTAGAAAAGATTTCAATTGATAAAAATCTCAAAGAGCAATTAATCTGCCAAGTTTTAGAAGCTGTTGATATTGAAGAGTCAAAGACTATAAAACGCACCCCAGGAAGTCAGAAGAAGGTTATTGAATCTTTGCGTAAGCTAGGCGGTAGAGTCATTCGTGCTGATATTGCAGCTGATAGTGGATTAGCTCCCAATCTAGTTAGTTCATACTTAAATAAGTTAGTCAAAAGCGGTCAGGTCGAAAAGATTCCACTTGATAAACCACCTATTGCTAGTGGGAGAGGATTAAACCCTGAGTATATTTATAAACTTGTAGGTGAAGAAGATGAATAAGTCAAAACAGCAGAAATGGAATGAATCACATCCTGATGTCATTCAAAAAGCACAGGCAGAATACAATAAAAAGCGCCCTGTTTGGTCAGTCCGCTTGACACCAGAAAATGTAGAATGGCTGGAAGAGTCGCGCTGGGAAGACGAAAACGGTAAGCCCGAAAGTGATGCAGCATTGCTAAACCGCAAGCTTGAAAAGTTAAGGATCTTAGAGTCTCATGGGTTTTAGTTTTATGGTTAGTGATGCCGAAATTGAAACTAAGTACGAATCTAGTAAAAACAAATTACTTCAACAGCATGAACGAATAAAACTACCAAGACTGGCTGAAAATATTCGTTTCAATCCCAACTATATAATGATTGATCCTGAAGAGTCATCTTCTTGGGATACAGTAAAACAGTCAAGGTTAATAGAGTCATTGATTATTAATATACCCGTACCACCAATAGTTCTCTATTCGCTGCGATATGGTTCGCACGTAGTAATTGATGGTAAAGAAAGATTAAGAGCGATCGCTGATTTCTACAGTAATAAGTTAGCTCTGACTGGGTTGGAAGTTAAGCCAGAGCTAGACGGATGTACTTATGTTACTCTTCCTGTCTTCTTTAAGACATTACTTGACCGCAAATCTCTAACTTTCATAACTATTATTCCTGACAGTAGTTTCAGCCCTGGTGAGATAGCGAAACTGATAAACATTGTTGCTAAACGCTTAAAAAACAAGAGAGGCGCATAAATACAATGTTTTTAATTGTATGAGTAAAAACTTAGAGCGTCTGTTGGCTATCTTAAAAGCAGAAGCTGACGTAGTTGAAAGTATAAACAAAGGTACGCCGTTTCGGTATAAAAGTAAGCAGCGCTTGATACTAGATCGTGGCAAGCCTTTCTTAACTAAAGTAGAGCCTCATTCATTACGAGGAGAACTTAGACAGTGTTTTCAAAACTGTTTTGAAGCATTGCTAATATATCCAGATCTGAGTTACTGTGAAGGGTTTGCTAATGACGATAATACTCTAATTGCTGTATCTCATGCTTGGTTAGTTAATGAAACTGGGGAAGTAATTGATCCAACTTGGAAGAGTAAAAGATTTACAAATTGTACCTATTATGGTGTAGTTTTCAATACAGATTTTGTGATGGAGATGGCAGAAAAGACATTGCATTACGGAATTTTAGATACTGATTATTTAAACGACCACCAACTGCTACAGAAGGGTTTTCCGCGCAATGCGTTGCACGCTAAGTTTCATCCTTGACCTTTACATATGCGGCTCTCCTGGCTGATATTGTTTAATGCGATCGCTTCCAGTTTAGGCGAAACTTGAGTTAGGTTTGAGGAAAAATTATGCCCAAACTTCCCCTGTGCGATCGCTGCCTTTTCTGCGCCCACGACTACCATGTCGTTTGCGCTCTCCATCCATCTGGAATAGATGGTGATAGTTGCCTAGATTTTCGTCTCAACCCAGAATTAGAAGGCAAGCATTTCAAAGATTTTTTGGGTTTGCGATCTCAGCGACGAGATGACGATCCTTACAGCAACCCCCACGAGCTAGAAGACCCTGATGAAGAGTTGTGGGAGCCAGCGGGAGCCAGTTACTACAATGGTGAATTGGTTCTGCAAGAGGGGCCGCGCTGGACACGAGAGGAGCAGATGGATCTACTGGACACGCACCCAATGTTCACAGGCAAGTGTCCCCAATGTAATGCTGAATTTGGCAAGAATTACACAGCGCGGGTACATTGGGATTGTCCTGAGTGCGGATGGATGGACGATACGGTTTGAGGAAGCGATCGCAATTAGTTTTTATTTGGGAAATAATTTGATGACAGCAATGCTTTTTGCGACAAGCTTGCGCGATCGCCCGTGCAACCCCTACAGCAAACTAACTGCATCTTCCTGACGCACTATTCCGCCCTGTACTACAGTGCCATAGATACCTACATTGCCCTGGTTGTGTTGTACTGCCGTGCGGAGAATACTAGTATCGTCTAGTAGTTCCCCCTGCGCCATTGTTGTCACACAACGAGGGCAGGGACAAGTGATAGAGATTCGTACACGATCGCCAATTGCAAGTGTATGTCCAATCCAGTCATTTCCAACAAAGCTCTTGTCACTGTTTATTGGCTTTATTACTAGGTTTGGGCGAAAACGCCGTGTCTCAAACCGAGAAGTGGGGCTTAGTTCTTGAAGCTGATCGAGTGTAGCTGTTGTCAGCAGATGAACGGTTGCTAGATCGAAAAAGGTATTAGATAGGGTTGCTTCATCGGTAACTGTATCACTGTGGGGCAAGCCTTCTATGGTAGGTCAGTACTCCTCCAAACTTGGTTTTGATGGGGCAGCAGTCTCTAACTTTACCTCACAACCCACAACACGAGAGAGTAGTTGGTTTACTTCAGCAGCATCGCTCATTACCAGCGTTTCGTCAGGCAGCGTTATCTTAACTGCTGGCAGCGCTTTATCCTAATGGGGAGACTCAATTAGTGCTGCTCGACAGTCAAACATCTTGCCCCACCTTCTTGGATTTTTGGCACTCACGACAAAGCCAGTTGCAGTATCAACCATTGCGTAGGTGTGATCGCGTTTGGAGTGCCGTCCCGTTTTACTAGCTGCTAGTAGCAGATTGGCTTCATCCGGCCCCAAGTATTCTCGCAATCGCGCGTCTTTATTTTTCAGTTTGGCTGGCGCATAACTCAACCTTGCCGAAAATGTCACTCATTATCGTCGGCGTTTGACTGCCGATATCCTTTATATAAAAAAAGCCAGGGTTTGTCCTTGCCGAAAAAGCAACATTCAGGGCAACGTTTTTTTCAAACTTCAACAAATTGAACGATAGCGGTCGGCTCTGGAATGGTCAGATCTTCCTCTCGCATGAATTCCAAATGGAACTCAATCGCTTCTCGAATTTGTTGCCTTGTCTCTTCTATGGTTGCACCAGTTGCTATACAACCAGGCAGATCCGGGGCATAAGCAGAGTAATTGTTCTCTGCCTTTTCAATAACCACTACGTATCGCATTGTTTATCTCACTACAGTTGTGCTTGCGGTCAAATACTGCTAGTCGTACCTGGGGCAAGGACATCAGACAGTTTGTTTGGAACCGCGACCTAACCGGATTTAACGCCTATTACTTTTTAGGGTGGTGTTGTAGATCTGGTGTTTGGCTCTCAAACTGTAGTCCAAATTCATAACGATTGATAAACAGTTCAATCACGCCTTCGTGCATTTCTTCTGCTGCGCGAAAAACAAATAGTCTTACGCAGTAACCGTTTGATTCTTGTTTTTAATCTTAAATGCTTCTGTTCAATAATCTTACGTTTTGCGCTTACCTATCTCGTGGGCTTCTGCTGGTAAATGTTGCTCATACGTTACCCAACCACTCGTGCAGTAACGCTTAACCCCAAACCGGAGGAGTAACTTTTTCAGTTAACGAAACACTTGCTCTTTTCGGCGACCAGAAACTTACTCAATCACGAGATCTAATACACCACCATTTTTTCTGCCTATATTTAGCCTTCTGGCTCTTTTTTGCCTATCCCTAGTTTTTGAAAAGTAGTTTTAACATCGGCCCATTCCAACCCGCAGTAGTAATAATTCCTGTTTAGCAGATCGGCTAAGTAATACCCGATCGCACCGCCATTTAGCAAGCGAAATTCTAGCTTTAATTTAGATAGAGACATCCCGAAATAAGCTATTTTATCTAGCTTTCCCCAATCTTTAAGACCAGGGAGTGAAAGCGAGAGCGGATTGTAGATCGTTCCAATTTTCTTGAAATACCACGCTTCGCCGTCATATCGTGCTATTTGAAACTGAAATGGGCAAACAATACTAGTGTCTAAGTTTAGCATAATAAAATACCTGTATTCAGCAACGCCCACAAATGACCTCACTTGCGGTGTATCGAGCCTTGTATCTTCTAGGGCGTGTTTTAAAACTATAGCCACAACTGGATAGAAGCTAGAGTCAGCATGGCTTGATAGTTTTCCGCATTCTTCTCGTAACGGGTCGCAATGCGACGAAACTGCTTGAGCCGATTGAAACAGCGCTCCACCCTGTTTCTGGTGCGGTAAATAGACTTGTCAAACTTCCCGCGATGTTTTTCATTGCTTTTACGAGGAATCGTCAGACGAATGCCCCGACGGCGCAAATAGAGCCGAATTTGACCACTGCTATACCCTTTGTCGCCGACGACTCGGTTGGGACGCAAGCGAGGACGACCTACCCCCTGCCGTTTTATTGCCCCTTGTTCCATCAACTGCTCAAACACCACGGCTTCATGTCGCTCTCCTACCGTCAGGAGGAAGGTGAGCGGTAACCCATTACCCTCACAGCGCAGATGAATCTTGGTGCTGAATCCCCCTTTGGAGCGTCCTAATGCTTCGCGCTGCTGCACCTGTTCAATCTGGGACAGCAAACTCTCTGGGTCTAGCTCCCCCTTTTTGCCCCTGCCGCATGTTGGTGGGCACGGATGACACTGCCATCGACATGATGAACCTCCCAGTTCACCTTTCCGTCAGCATCGGTTTGTTGCTGCAATGACTGGAGAATCTGGTTCCAGATCCCACAGCGTCGCCAGCGATAGAATCGGCCCGATACTGTTTCCCAAGCCCCATAGCGCTCTGGCAAATCCCGCCACGGTGCCCCGGTTCTGAGAATCCACAACATACCATTGATGGTAGTACGGTGATCTTTACTGGGACGACCCATTGTTTGCTTTTGAGCGGGCAGTAGGGGCAAGAGACGTTGCCATTGCTTAGGGGTCAAATCGCCTCGACTCTGCGGTGGAAGAATCATGGAGGAAAATCAAACGCTACAACCATAGAATTCCCAACAATCCTATCAAGTTTTAAAACACGCCCTAG
>DATNQH010000204.1:0-66011 GCA_036704105.1 Leptolyngbyaceae cyanobacterium
TTTGATTGTGTGAGAATAATTTGATTCATCATCTCTTTAATCGAAGAGTAGTTTAAAACCTCTATGAATCAAATTCATTCTACTAGGGCAAAACGTCTGTCAAGTGCGATCGCCTTAGCTGCGGCTACCCTGACAATTGGCTTTCTGACAGCGGCTTGTGAAGACACCAAGACTGCCAATAATACTGGGGGAACAAATAACGCCACGCAAACAGGCTCCACCACTACAGCCGCGAATACTAAAGGACTTAAAATAGGCTCTCTCCTACCAGCAACTGGCGACTTAGGCCCGATTGGACAGCAAATGGCAAATGCTGTTCCCTTGCTAGTACAAACAGTTAATGCTTGTGGTGGCGTGAATGGCGAACCTGTAACCTTAGTTGCGGAAGACGATCAAACTGATCCCAGGGCTGGTGCTGCTGCTATGACTAAGTTGACGGGTGTTGATCGAGTTGCTGGTGTAGTTGGATCTTTTGCTAGTAGCGTTTCTAGTGCTGCTGTACCAATCGCTACACGCAATAAAGTCATGCTGATTTCCCCAGGAAGCACTAGCCCAGTATTTACCGAAAGAGCCAACAAAGGTGAATTTAAAGGCTTTTGGGCGCGTACAGCCCCCCCCGATACCTATCAAGCTGAAGCACTAGCTCAACTAGCTAATCAAAAAGGCTTTAAGCGAGTTTCCACTGTTGTGATCAACAACGACTACGGCATTGGTTTTGAACGAGCATTTGTGCAAACCTTTAAAAAATTAGGCGGAACCATTGTTAACGAAGCTAGTCCTACTCGCTACGATCCCAAAGCTACTACTTTTGAAACTGAAGCTGGTGGGGCTTTTGCAGGTAAGCCGGATGCCGTAGTTGCAGTGATGTATGAAGAAACAGGTAGCATCTTGCTCAAATCTGCTTATCAGCAGGGCTTGAGTCAGGGAGTGCAGGTGATGCTGACAGACGGTGTTAAGTCAGCTAGCTTCCCAGGAAAAGTAGGCAAAGCAGGTGATGGTAAATATATTGCTTCAGGTGCGCTCGGTACAGTACCTGGTGCAGATGGTAAGGCTTTAGCAGCACTAACTAAGCTGTGGCAATCTAAAAATAACCAACCGCCCGGAGAATATGTTCCTCAAGCTTGGGATGCAGCAGCACTCTTAACCCTAGCAGCACAAGCTGCTAAATCCAACACGGGCGAAGGCATCGCTAGCAAAATTCAGGAAGTGTCTAACGCCCCTGGTACGGAAGTCTCAGATGTTTGTCAAGGTTTGGAGTTACTGCGTCAAGGTCAAGATATTAACTACCAGGGAGCCAGTGGCAATGTGGATATAGATAAAAATGGTGATGTGGTTGGAGTTTATGATGTCTGGACTGTTAAGGATGATGGCAAGTTAGCTGTTACAGGTCAAGTTAGTCCGCAATAGAAGGCAGAATGATGAATGATTAATGCTGAATGATGAAAAGAAAAAGAAGATGTTTCATAATTCATCATTCAACATTATCTTCCTGATTCCTAACCAGAAGCGATCGCATTTTTGATCCAATAGATGACTATCTGACCTTTGGCAGATGTAGAACCCGCCTATCTCTTTTATGATTTAAATAACTATCCCTGGTGAGCTGATTGAGAGGGTGAATTCGCCGCAATTCAATCGGCTTTAATTATTTGAACTACTCTAATGTGCTAACTGCTGTAGTAATTTGCTGGGAAACAAAAGGCAAAATTGCGCGGTTTTGGCTGTTGGCTCTGCCTTCTGTAAACACTACTAATAAGTAAGGGCGGCGATCGCTTAACTCTATATATGCTGCATCGTGGCGCACTTGACTTGTCCAACCAGCCTTAGACCATAATTTTGCTTCTTGGGGTAGCCCACCACCCAAGAAACCTGTCACCTGATTTTCCTCACTGTCGGTGGTTATATCGGCAGGATTAAGACTGCGGTTGAGTAATGCCATCATCGTTTGCGATCGCGCACTGGAAACCGCCACACCACCAACAATACTATGTAGCAGCCTTGCGGTAGCGTTTGTCGTCAGCATATTACGGTTGTCCATTAACTCGCCCAAAAACGCCCGTTCTCGCCCATAAGGGCCATCACACCAAGTTTTTTGGTTGACGTTAATCGTTTCCATCTCAGCCCAGCCGAGAGATTGGAAGTAGCGGTTAACAATATTGCGCTGTGACTTCCACGTCTCAAATGGCCCTGGCGATAATTCCGGGCCGCTGGTAGTTCCGGTTAGTACATCTACCACCAGACTGGTAGCGTCGTTGCTGGAATCAACGATTGTGTCACGCATGGCTCGTTCTAACTCAGGAGAAGTTGAAACCATGCCTTTTTCTAGCCATTCGTGAATGGCGACGAGGTAAAACAGTTTGACTATGCTTGCTGGGTAGATGCGATCGACACCGCGATAGTTATACCCTCGAACTTGGTAATTCCAAAAAGCTTCTGGACTTAAAGCGCCGCCTGTATTAACAGGTACAGGCGGATCGTAGACAATCCATGTCAAAGCAATGGAGTTGCGAGCCAAGGTTGGAAATTCTGCCCAAGTTGCTTCTAAAACGCGATCGCCTAAAGTTTTAAGCTGTTCGTCTTGACGAAAAGTTGTCATAAAAATGCTGAATGCTGAATTATGAATTAGGAAGAATACAGGAGACAGGAGACAGAAGAGTGTAGCGGCAATGCCCACCCTACTACAATATCTGACTCCTAACTCCTGACCAAATTAAGTCGTAAGTTATAAGTCGTAAGTAGTAAGTGTTAAGAAATTGGTTTCTAGCACCATTATTTATTTATGGAAAATAAAGAAATGCTCTGCATCAACATTCGCCCGTGAGCGCATTTTAAGGCTTGCGGTTGCCCCGTGTCCTCCGCTCCTTAGCCGCGTGCCTGGGCTATTACTTACAACTTACGATTTACGACTTACGACTTAATTGGTGTCTCCTGACTTCTGAATTCACAATTTAGCATTCATCATTTAGCCTTAATAATTCCTAATTTTGAGACTAAAACATATCTTCGCCATCATTACCCATATTGGCTTCTGAATCGCGTTTAGAACCTAATAGATCCATTTTGTCGACTAGTACGATCGGTGTGGAGCGGTTAGCTCCAGTTTTAGAATCGCTCCAAGTATCAAACTTCAACGAACCTTTGACACCGATCAAGCTGCCCTTATGGACATAGTTACCTGCTATTTCCGCCGTCTTGCCCCAAAGTTCTAAACTGAACCAGTCTGGTTCATCACTATTACGTGATTGCCGTCTGACTGCTAGTGTCATTCGGCACTTGACGCTACCAGACTCAAAATATTTAACTTCCGGTTCGCCACCTACACGACCTACTAGGGTTACAACGTTAAGACTCATGGGTGTGATTTTTTAGTACAATTGTACTCTATAGCGTGAACTTGATTGTAGCAAATCGTGTACCTATATGGTGGAATTGATTAAAAACTGCAAACAAATTGCTACAAATATCATATTTTTTTTGAAAATTTTCAAATATTCAATAACTTAACATTTAGGTAAAAATAGCAATGTGAGAATACACTTAGTAAGCTGATGAACCTTCCTTTTGTACAACAAAAAAGTAACTTTTGTACAACAGTGAATCTACTTAAATGTTTATTTTAACAGCTAAAGAGCTTGTGAAGTTATCAGTAAAAGCACCCTTGGATATGGGGGCTAAAGAGCGTTAAATTTTTTTAAACTGAAGCAGTGCTTTTTTTGGTCATCCTAAAAATTGCCACTGTATCAAACCAAGAAAAAGTTAGTTCAACTAAACTCAAGACAGAAGCAGTAATACAATTCAGTGCAACTACGGTTGCCGCATATAAAAAACATATAGCACTTGCGTGGGAGTAAGAGGCGTGGGTATTTTTGGTGCTTTTAATCGGTTTTCGTTATCGCGTGACATGGGTATTGACCTCGGTACTGCCAATACCCTTGTTTACGTATCTGGTAAAGGTATTGTATTGCAAGAGCCGTCAGTGATTGCGATCGATCTTCACGATCAGACAGCCATAGCAGTAGGAGAAGAAGCAAAAAAAATGATGGGCAAAACGCCAGCAAATGTTGCTGTAGTTCGCCCATTGCGAGATGGGGTAATCGCTGACTTTGACACGGCTGAACTGATGCTGAAGCATTTTATGCAAAAAGTACACGGAGGGAGAATTGTTTCGCCTCGCGTCGTGATTGGTATTCCCAGCGGGATCACGAGTGTAGAACAGCGGGCGCTGAAAGATGCAGTCCTACGAGCTGGTGCTAGAGACGTTGATTTTGTGGATGAGCCATTAGCAGCAGCAATGGGTGCGGGACTTCCAGTAGCAGACCCAATTGGCAATATGATTATTGACATTGGTGGCGGCACGACAGAAATAGCCGTACTGAGTTACTACCGTACAGTTATTTGTGAATCGGTACGTATTGCAGGCGACGAGCTGAATGCTGCGATCGTGCAATACATGAGGAAAATCTACAATTTGGTAATTGGCGAACGCACAGCTGAAGACATCAAAATTCGCCTTGGTTCCGCCTATCCCTCGCAAAGTGATGACAACATGATGGAAGTGAGGGGATTACACCTAATGTCGGGTTTACCGCGCACAGTCACGGTTAAGGAACCAGAGATCCGGGAAAGTATGGCGGAACCCCTGTCTGTGATTATTGAGGCGATCAAGCGAACGCTGGAACGGACACCCCCAGAACTAGCTGGAGATATTGTTGACCGAGGTATTATGCTGGCTGGCGGTGGTGCAATGTTGAAGGGGCTGGACACACTGATCGCCCATGAAACTGGAATTGTGACTCATGTGGCACCTGAGCCGTTAAAGTGTGTGGTGCTAGGTACAGGAATGGCACTGGAAAAGTCCAAGCAAATGGAAAAGGTGTTTAGCGATCGCTCTCGTCGCACTATATAACTATCTATCAATCTTTAGGGGTATGTTTTGTTGCTGCTTTTTTAGCCACATTAGTAATTACCCCTGAATTTTAGTCATATTCAATTACCGACAAAGAGCTTAATTTTTACTTATAAGGTCAGCAACTACATTCAATCGCTAACCGCAGCAAAGCTATGTATACAATACGTCGTCACTGGTGGGATAAACACGGAAAACCCACCTTGCTAGTTAGTTTAGCCATTATTACTGCCTGGGCGCTCCGGCAGACTCAAGGAGCAGCAATTTTTGAACTTTATCAGATCCTTAGCCGTCCTTTCCAATCAACAACCACTTCAACAGAGTGGTTGAGCGATGCCCAGACAAAGGAACTACAAGCGCGATTAACAGAGCTAAACAGCCAAAATCAAAAGTTAAAACAGTTATTGGGCTATGCTGCGCCAAAAGCATCGCAACCAGCTATTGTGGCTCCTGTTGTCGGACGCAGTGCGGATCACTGGTGGGAACAAGTAACTTTGGGGCGCGGTTCCCAAGCCGGGATTCAAACGGGTTTCGTTGTTACTGCTCCTGGTGGTTTGGTGGGTCGAATTGTAAGCGTGACTCCTAACACCAGCCGTGTATTGTTAGTCAGCGATCTTACAAGTCAACTAGGTGTAACAGTCAGTCGCAGCCGCCATATGGGTTTTCTACGTGGACAGTCTGAAAACCGTGCTGTGATGCAGTTTTTCGATAAAGTGCCAAACGTGCGTAAGGGAGATGCGATCGTTACTTCTCAATATAGCGAGATCTTTCCGGCTGGCTTACCTATAGGACGGGTAGAGTCTGTGGATATGGGCAAAAGCCCCGCACCAGAAGCAACGATCTCGCTTTTGGCACCGCTTCCTTACCTAGAGTGGGTTGTTGTCTATCCCAAAACAGAGATGCTACCGCAAGGAGCTAAGAGCTAGTGAGAAATTGGCAGCAGAGATTTTGGATTTATTAAGTTTTAGCTAAAAGCTGAACGCTGGCGGCTAAACGCTTTACAATCTAGAATCAAAAATTTTGGCTTACCCTATATATGCGGAAAACCATTACCTTACGTCACCCTTCTCAGTGCCGTTCTCATCAGCAGGATTCTAATAGGCGAGAGTATGTTAACTGGGTAGTGACAGTTGGCTCGGCGCTCTTATGTTTGTTGCTCTTGCCTATGCGCATACCAGGAATGGAATTACTAGGCATTGCACCCAATTGGTTATTGATTTGGGTGGTGGCGTGGAGTATCAAGCGCACAGTCATTCAAGGTGCGATCGCAGGCTTGGTGCTGGGGCTAATTCAAGATGGTATGACATCACCCGATCCTACTCATGTACTGGGTTTGGCGATTGTCGGAATTTTGACAGCACGGTTGCAAAAGCAGCGTTATCTCCAAGAAGACTTTATTTCTGTAGCCTTAATTGTTTTTGGCATGACTATCTTGGCAGAAATGATCGCCACCCTGCAATTCGGTTTCTTCAGTTATAGCCCAGCAGGTACAGACAACTTGACAATTGGGAAGTTAGCTGAGATTTGGCAATATCGTCAACAAATTACCCTCACCTCAGCAATTATCACTAGCCTATGGGCACCGATAGTTTACTATCCCCTCAATCACTGGTGGAAGTGATTTAATCTGTTATACCATTTTGGAGCCATAGATTTGGGATTTTGGATGAGGAAACGCTTGCTAGTTATAGGTTTTAGCAAGCCTTTAGGTTACAGTCATAAAATCAAATGGGATTAGAACCGCGATCAAATACTTTTGAGCTATTGCACATAACAATTGCATCGATTCTCTTACTTCTTACCTCTCACCTCTTACCTCTCATCACCATGCAAAGCGCGATGTACATCAGCTAAGCTTATTGATGAGCTAACATACTCAATTGCTCCTGTTGCGACATGACTTTAGATCGTTTGGAGCGTTCTGAAGCAACCCATCGAGCAGCTAAAAGTGTTCCCAGGAATAGCATTCCGCCATAGAAGCAATGGGAAAGCAAAAACTTAACCATCCAAAATTTGACAATCGGATTTTCAGGTAAAATAATTAGTCTTACAGGCGGCATCATTAACATGAAGCTCACCGTTATAAGGCTAAACCAAACCCATCCCTTAGAAATCGCTAACTTGTTACCAAGATAGAGAGATAAAGGTAGTAGTAACCACGCATAGTAGTATGTCCAAGAAATTGGGCTGATAATAAGTGTTAAACACAGGAAGATAGAAAACTCCAAGTTTTCTACTTTTAAACTGGTAGGTCTTTTTGAACGGAAACACACCCAGATACTGGCACCTAATAGTAGTAAGATTAGAGCCGCTCTAATTAATTTGAAATTCAAGCCCACTTCTAATGGATGGGGTAAATTTATGTCGGCGTTAGTTAGTAGCCGAGTTAAGAAGCCATTTAAAGATTGAACATTGAATAGAGCAGTTGGCTTTCCAACCGAAGGCTGAATACACCGCTCCCACCACGTTAAATGTAAATCAACTCCAAACAGAAGTAATGAAGCTCCGACAATTGCTACTAATACTGTGCTAAAACCCACTAACACTTGCCATCTTTTTTTGAGCAAATAGTAAAAAGTTAAAACAAATAAAGGTGGCTTAATTACCACCGCCACTGCTAGTAAACTTCCAACCCAAAAGTCTCGCTTTTGCTGAATGCAAATCACTGCTAATGTTAGCAAAAACAAGACAAAATGGCTTAAGTTGCCTTCGGCGAAGCTGTAATACAAAGGTCCACTAAATGTAATAAACCTTAATAAGAATATTTTTCTCCAGCCTGAGACATTCGTTAATTTAAGTAGTAAATAGCAATTTGTAATTACGGTAATAAGTCCTGTAATTGTAAATAAAATATATGCCTTATTCACCTCAAAAAAGGAAAAAGGCGCAAATAGAAAAGCTACAATTGGAATGTTTACAAACGCTTGAGCTTCACCTCCATTACTTCTGCCATATAATTGTGATGGATTTTTTAAAATTACATCACCAGCCGGATAATAAGCTTTACCAAAGTCTCCGAATGAAAAAGAACGATTAAAAAAGTTCCAAAGTAATATTACTAAACCTAAAGTAGAAATTCCAAAGACTAGCCAGTATAACCATCGTTGTTTAAGAACTTTATATGTAACAGTATCTAACAACAATGTAAGGAAAAACAAAATAAAGTAATATTTGACCATAAAGATACCTCTGAAACTTTAATGTAATGTTCTAGATAATTTACTGCTCCTAAACAAAAGAGCGCGCTCGACATTTCCTAAAATTAACCATGCTTCGAGCGCATCAGCGATATGATTTATAGTCTCTAAGACTAGGCAAATAAGGTTGCCTAATTCTTTAACCAAATTGGTGAGAATACAATTTACATAAAAAAATAAACTAATTTGGAAATAATATTGTCTAGCGTTCAATACTAATAACATCAGCTTTTTTTAGCTGCTATGATGAATTTATAGCAGCTAATATGGAAATCTTTAGATATTTTATATGTAAGACAGCTTTACTTAGTGCTTTTATAACTAAAAAAAGTTTCGAGCCTAAATCAGTTCAACATACTAGCAACAAACGTCCATTTGAATTTGTGCAAGATTTAAGATAAGAGCGTGCAGACTGATGGATAATTTGCCTGTAGACACTCAATTAAATCATCCATATAAAGAAAAATGCCCCAGGAAGGAGTGCGCTCAGACTACCAGGTAGGTTCAAACTCAGACGAAATGGCAACTGATGCCGATCGCGCGATGATGCAGCGGTGCTTGGAACTCGCCCGTTGCGCCTTGGGACGCACTGCGCCAAATCCCTTGGTAGGATCTGTAATTGTCCAAAATGGGGAAATTGTCGGTGAGGGGTTTCATCCAGGAGCGGGAAAGCCTCATGCAGAGGTTTTTGCTTTGAGGGCAGCTGGCGATCGCGCACGCGAGGCAACTCTCTATGTCAATTTAGAACCCTGCAATCACTACGGACGTACTCCACCTTGTTCGGAAGCTGTGATTGCCGCTGGTGTTGCAAAGGTGGTTGTGGGTATGGTCGATCCTAACCCACTGGTAGCGGGTGGTGGTATTGCTCGATTAAAAGCGGCAGGAATTGAAGTCCTGGTTGGTGTAGAAGAAGCTGATTGTCGTCAGTTGAATGAAGCTTTCATCCATCGTATTCTCTATCAGCAACCTTTTGGGATTTTAAAATATGCCATGACCTTGGATGGAAAAATTGCTACAACTAGCGGTCATAGTGCTTGGATTACGAATCAACAGGCACGGCAAGAGGTGCATCAACTGCGGTCTGCTTGTGATGCCATAATCGTTGGTGGCAATACAGTTCGGCGGGACAATCCTCATTTAACTAGCCGGATGGCAGAAGCTGCACATCCCCTACGAGTAGTATTGAGTCGAACCCTGGATTTACCAACAGAAGCTTACTTGTGGCAAACAGAAGAAGTTCCGACTTTGGTATTAACAGAAGTGGGATGTAATTCCAATTTTCAACAACTACTGCGGCACAAGGGCGTTGAAGTGGTGGAATTATCGCCTCTTACTCCCACCAAAGTAATGGCTTACTTATATGACCGGGGTTTCCTTTCAGTGTTATGGGAATGTGGCGGTACTTTAGCTGCAAGAGCAATCGCAGAAGGATCTGTGCAAAAAATTCTCGCTTTCATCGCCCCCAAAATTATCGGTGGAAGTACAGCCCCCACTCCTGTAGGTGACTTAGGTTTAACCAACATGACTGAGGCAATATCTCTAGAACGAGTTTGCTGGCGCACTGTAGGTGATGATTGCTTACTCGAAGGTTATCTGCCGCTTAAAAGAGAGCAGGGGTAGCAGGGGTAGCAGGGGGAGAATGATAAATTCTGACTCCTGAGTTGCGATCGCATTTATATGTAACTAAGTTTTCACTACTTTCAACTGATTGAGGTTGGGATCGGCACAACCGCTAATATACCCACCCAAGGTTTTAATCTTTTGCAAATAATCTATCGCCTCTGGGGTGATAACTTCTCCGGGAATTAAGACTGGGATACCTGGTGGGTAAGGACAAACTAACTCAGCACTGATGCGATCGCTTGTCTGTTTTATAGGTAATGTTTCTGTGGGAGCGAAAAAAGCTTCACGAGGAGAGAGGGAAGGATGAACGGTGAAGGATGAAGGCTGAAGTGTGAAGGTTAACGGCTGAGAGGCAAGAGGTTTTTCTCCCTCAGTTCCCCCAGCTTTCTCAGCTCCCCCAGCCCTCATACGCGCAAGGGTGATAAAAGCTTGCACTAGTCGCTCGATATCTGATGCTGTGTTGCCTAAAGTAATTATAAAAGTGAGATGTTGAAGCGAGGGTAACTCGGCTGTGACTCCCAATTCTTGATGCAGAATTTCATCAGCCTCAAATCCTGTTAGCCCTAAACCAGAAACAGTAACAGTTAACCGCGTTTTGTCAAGTGCAACAAAGCCAGGTGTTTCAACTAATTGTAAAACTGACAATCCTGGTATCTGACTAATGCGGTTTCTGGCATCATCAGCTAGCTGCAAAGTTCTAGCCATTAGTTCCTTTCCTTGCAGTGCCATTTGTTGCCGCGCTGCATCTAGAGAAGCTAAAAGTAAATAGCTGGGACTGGTAGATTGTAGTAGTTGCAATGCCTTACTTACGCGGTCAATATTTACCCTATTGCCTTGGACGTGCAGCATAGAGGCTTGAGTCATTGCTCCGAGTACCTTATGAATAGACTGAACAGATAAATCTGCACCAGCAGTTAAGGCTGGGGTGGGTAATTCTGGATGAAAGGCAAAATGTGCTGCGTGTGCTTCGTCTACTAGTAGGGGGATGTTGTATTGGTGGGTAAGAGAGGCGATCGCACTTACATCGCCACAAACACCGTAATAAGTCGGATACACCATCATCAGGGCTTTAGCGTCAGGATGCTGCGCTAAAGCAGAAGCTACGCCATCTGGAGTAATGCTATGGGCAATTTCCAGAGCGGGAGCGTATTCGGGATAGACGAAGATAGGAATAGCACCGGAGAGGATCAAACCAGCGATCGCAGAATAATGTATATTCCGAGGCAAAATGATTTTATCTCCTGCACCACAAGTAGCCAGAATTGCTGCCTCAACTCCACAAGTAGAACCATTGACCAAAAACCAAGTTTGTTCTGCTCCAAATGCTGCTGCTGCTAGTTGTTGAGCTGCTAAAATTGCCTCTTGAGGTGCAAACAGATTATCTAACTCTGGTAGTTCTGGCAGATCCGCACGAAATATGGCTGCACCAAAGCGATCGCTCAACCGTTGAGAAATTCCTTTTCCTTGCTTATGTCCGGGGGTGAAAAAGGGGGCGCGATCTTTGTTAGCACACTTCCAAAGGGCATCGAGTAAGGGAGTTTCTGCTTGAGATTGGTGATCGAATTGCATCAGGCACGTTAGATTATTTACCTTAGCCAAGTAGTCTAACTCTTTGCTAAAGTATTAGATTTGGAAAGGTTGAATTCAACAACTGTATGTTGTCAAAGGAAACTGTGGGTGATTGTAGGTACTTAGGGAGATGTCATTATATTCTGTTGCCATCTAGGTTGGTAACGTCCATTACTTTAATTACAGCTTTTTATGATCTATATTCCCGATCCACAAATTCCCAGTCCAACACCATCGCCCTTACCTAGCCCAAACCCGGAACCAGTACCATCTCCGGTTCCTCAACCGATTCCGAGTCCTGCGCCTGAACCAGTACCATCTCCCGTACCAGAACCAGTACCTACACCAATTCCCCAACCAGTACCAGCACCAATTCCGCAACCAATTCCTGAACCAGTTTGAAACTGGTTAAACTAGTAGCTAGGCTTTTAACCCTCAATTTTAAATTCACGCATCTCAAATCTAAAATGCTAAGAGCCGGAATTGTCGGACTTCCTAACGTCGGAAAATCTACTTTATTTAATGCTTTAGTTGCCAATGCCAAAGCTGAGGCGGCAAACTTTCCTTTTTGTACAATTGAACCGAACGTCGGCGTAGTTTCAGTCCCGGATGAGCGGTTAAAGGCTTTAGCTGAAATCTCAAATTCAGTGCAAATTGTGCCAACTCGGATCGAATTTGTTGATATTGCGGGTTTAGTTAAAGGCGCAAGTCAAGGTGAGGGGTTGGGTAATCAATTTTTATCCCACATCCGCGAAGTTGATGCGATAGTTCATGTCGTCCGCTGTTTTGATAATGATGATATTATCCATGTGGCTGGTTCTGTCGATCCAGGACGGGATATCGAAATAATTAATTTGGAGTTGGGCTTAGCAGATTTAGCCCAAATTGAACGCCGGATAGATCGTACTCGTAAACAAGCCCGTGCCAACAAAGATGCACAGCTTGAAGTGACACTACTGGAAAAATTGAGTGCAGCCTTGAATGAAGGTAAGTCTGTGCGACAAATTAGTTTAACTGAAGAAGAAGCCGCAACTATCAAAGGACTGGGACTACTCACCAGTAAACCAGTGATCTATGCTGCTAATGTGTCTGAGGACGATTTAGCAACTGGGAATGAATGGGTAGAACAGGTGAGGCAAATTGCGCTTCAGGATAACGCGCAGGTTGTTATAGTTTCCGCTCAAGTAGAATCGGAACTAGTAGAGTTGCCAGAAGAAGATAGGGCAGAGTTTCTCGCTTCTTTAGGAGTGGAAGAAGGCGGGTTGCGATCGTTGATTAGCGCCACCTATGAGCTTTTGGGTTTGCGTACCTACTTCACCAGCGGCCCCAAAGAAACCCGTGCTTGGACAATTAACGCCGGAATGCTAGCACCCCAAGCAGCTGGAGTAATTCACTCAGATTTTGAACGTGGTTTTATTCGGGCTGAAACTGTTTCTTATAAAGATTTGGTAGCGACTGGCTCGATGAATGCTGCTAAGGAAAAGGGTTTAGTTCGGAGTGAAGGTAAGGAATACACGGTACAGGAAGGGGATGTTTTGTTGTTCCGGTTTAATGTTTAGAGCCAAGGACGATATACAGACTTCCAAATAATTTATTCTTGCTCGACACCCCAAAAAAGGGGTGTTATTTTTGAGCAATAAAAGCCGTTAGCTATACGGTGAAAAGATGGTGATAAATGTTGGGATTTATCTTTGGTAGTTTAGTTAAGAAATTGAAACGTGCTGCGAGTGACGTATCAGATGATTTTGTCAAATCGGCTGGTCAAGAGTTAAATTACTTTTTCGATCAGAAGCTCGATCCCTTGGCTGATAAGCTCGACTACATAGCCCAAAAACGCATTGAACAATCGAAAGTTGAAATTGAGGAGTTGGAAACTAAGATTAAATTCGATCTTGAGTTTCTGCTTAATAACGCTGATGAGAAAGCTAGTAAGCAAATCGAACATATCAATCAAGTGCGTGAGTTAGCGATCGCAGATTTAAGAAAAACCATTGGTCAAACCGATGCTTGTTTAGAAAATCGGATTAACCAAATATCTCTAGTAGTAATGAAAGCATTGACTTTGACTGAAGCAATTACACAGAATACTTTGAGCGAAATAAATAGTTTATAATATCAGTTATTTAAAGATGTTAATCAGCTAGTCGATAAGTTTATAGATGGTATAGATGAAGTTTTGGAAGGAAAGATAGAGCAAATTCGTAATGAAGTGAAAAAGAATTTGGCTCATTTTTTGCCTAATCCATTTGATAAATGTAAACAAAAGCTCAAGATATCAGTGGAAATTTGGCTCTAGAATTTCAGACATTGAACTTTATCAACTAAATGAATGCTATGAACTAAGCAAGTTGAACGAGAAAACAGCAATTGATGAAGTGTTAAAAGTTTATGGTCAACTTCAACTCAATGCTGCAAGAATGGCAGCTTTAGCAAGAAATGCTCCAGAGTTAAAAAAAGAGCAATCAAAGATTGGATCGAGTACGGTGTACTTTGCGAGTTTTGGCGCAACACTATAGAAGATTATACTTCTACTGAACCGCTGTTGCTAGAACCTGATAAGCCACAAAATCTAATTATCGGTCAAGGTAACGAGCAAAATTGTATAAATTTGAGCGATTACTAGTTATATTTAAAATTTATAAATACTTGCTATGAACAAAGCTAGTGACTGGAAAACTCCGCTTGGGTACTACGAAAAAGCGATCGCAGAACTCAGAAGGATACGCGAAGAAGTTCAGACAGAGTTACAAACACTGAAACAGACAGTAAAAGAATTGCAATCTTCTCAGGAAAGTTAGCGATCGGAACTTGAGTCTACCAAGGCAGAACTTCAAGTCACGAAGACAAAGCTGGAAGCTACGCAAGCAGAGATACAAAACAAAAATGAAAGCTTTGATAATTTGCTAAAAGAAGCTCAAGAAAAAGCTGAGTCTGCTTTGGTGAAAACTAAAAATACTCAAGACTCAGTAAACACTGTTCGTACTGAAATTGAGTCTATGAAAGTTGGAATTGAAAATGGTTCAATTGTGGCTCAAAAAGCCTTAATGCTACGTGGGAAAGATGACGAGCATTGGATGATATTCAGTAGATTAGATAGTGTAAATCATCATTGCTTCCAAATATGGAGAAATGATAATACATGGCATGATGATATTCGAGTAAAGGCAGCGACATTTTTACGAGCAAGAGATGAATACCATTGGATGGGATTTAGATACGTCGATAATAAAAACTATGATGTATATTCTGTGTGGAAATGGGACAACACATGGCAATCTACTGTGAGAGTTCGAGCAGCAAGACACTTACTGTAGAGATTGAAAAATAAAAAGCGATCCTTGGCGTTCTTTGCGTCTAACGCTACGCTTCGCAAGCGCCTTCGGCAACGCTGCGCGAACGGCTCCGGCGGTAGCCTGTGGCAAGCCACTTTGCGTCTACGTAAAAAAATAAATCTCACAACTCAAATCAAATTGCTCCTATTACTACCTTGTGAAGCTTTAAACTTAAAACAGCATACTCGTATACTCTAAAAAGAACTACACAAGAGCTAAACTAAATACGTGCCTTTATCGTCCTAGGTTTAAACACCATGTCCCAGGCAAAAGACTTAAACAAGCACAAGCAGCACAGCAGGTTACAGAACTAGAATCTTTATTAGCTCGTTATCGGGAACGTTTTGGTGAGTTACCTGATTAAAGTAATTTATTCGCGCCAAAGTAAATTAACCTTTACTCAGCACAAATACACTGCCTTCATTACCGCGCCCGATGCGCATATCAGTATCTAGATAGGTGATATCTAACCAACCTTGTTGTCTGCTGCTGTCAAGCTTAGTATCAACAGCAGTAAACTTTTTCCCCGCTTCTATCTGTTGGATGAAATCAGTTGGAGATTGATAGCTAATTAAGCGCTGTAAACCTACTATTGAACGTTCAAACTTAACTTGAACTCGGCGTTCTGATACTGGTTCAAATTTAGCCACAACGCTAACTATTCCTTCAAGATAAGGCAAGCCGTAGATCTCAGCAATATTGTAAACACTCTGAGTTTTAACGCGGATAGATTGGTAGATTTGACCGAGTTTGAGTAATGGTAGTTGGTCGATGTTTAATAAACCCTTGCTGGTGGTGTAGAGTAATCGCCAGTTACCGTCAAGTAAATCGCCAGCTTCGATTGGACGGGGTGTGGGGTTGCGATCTTCTAACTGCGCGATCGCCATTAAGATCGCCTGTTTATCTTGTTCTGTAGATAATAAACCGCGATTTTTCCCCGCGATCGCTTCTAACAGTTCTGATTTTCCTAGCATTGTCTCTCACCTCATTTGTAATTTGTCATTGGTGTTCCCAATTCTCTTAATCTGCTTTTTGGCTGTGCTAATCTCTGTTCCTATACTATTGATTCATGCTGTTTTCTTAATCTGCAATTTGATAAGTTTTTTGCCAAGTTGTTTTTCTATTGTCAGTTGTCCTTTCAGCATCACTAATGACAAAGAACAAATGACAAATGCCAAATGACCAATTGCTAGTGATAAAATCGCTAGTGTATAATTGAGCGTTTCTATTCCAAGTCAGTTCACAATATGCAGAACTCTCCGCTGCGAGAACAACCGCGCGAACAACGAGCTGGTGTGATTCCCCTAAAGCACGAGTCTTCACTTTTAGACTGGTTGCAAGCTAATGGTCGTCTGATCTCGCGCGACCAACAACAGGAAGCTGAAGTTTCAGCAGATGAAGAAGATGATGTGGCGGGTTTGATCGACTCTGATGATGTAGGCGACTTCTACGATGATGATGATGAAGTAATCATCGATGATGAAGAGTAATCATCATCTTAGTAATGAGTAATGAGTTAGGAAAATATGCTTAGATCCTAAGTTCTCATTACTCATCACTTCTTCACTGAAAGGAAAATTTTGTGGAAGCTAAATCATCTTCTTCCTGGTCATTCAATTTGTCTGGCACCAGTCTACTTGTGTTACTAAGTATCGTACTGGCTGGTGGGGCGATCGCTATTGACTGGACTGCCCATAGGCTACCTTGGCAAGTGCGATCGCTAACTCTACCATTGTGCGTGTGTGCTGTCGTTACAGCTGCGGTGGGATACTGGGTTGTACCTCTGCTCGTTCGCTTAAAAACTGGGCAGATAATCCGCGACGATGGCCCGCAAGCACATTTAAAAAAAGCTGGCACTCCGACAATGGGCGGGGTGTTTTTTATTCCTGTAGCAGTATTAGCGGCTGCGATCTTATCCGGCTTTGCGGCTGACGCGATCGCTGTCGGTGGTATTACCCTTGGGTATGGTTTTATTGGCTGGATAGATGACTGGCAAATCCTGCGCCGCAAGTCTAATAAAGGCATTTCACCACGTATGAAACTTGCCTTGCAGATTGGTTTTGGCGCGCTGTTTTGTTTGTGGCTGTGGAGTCGAGCGGGTAATATTACAACGATCGCTTTACCTTTCGGTTTTGCCATTCCCTTGGGTTTTCTCTTCTATGCTTTGGCACTTTTTGTACTGTTGGCAGAAAGCAATGCTACCAACTTGACAGACGGTGTGGATGGACTGGCTGGTGGAACAGTAGCGATCGCTTTTTTAGGACTAGGGGCAATAGTAGCTCCCACCTCTGCTGAATTAATGATTTTTTCTGCCTGTATGAGTGGTAGCTGCTTAGGATTTTTGGTTCACAACCGCAACCCTGCCAAGGTTTTCATGGGAGATACAGGTTCCTTGGCATTAGGAGGAGCTTTGGCGGGTGTAGCTCTACAGACTAATACACTCTGGGCGCTGTTTATTCTCAGTGGTATATTTTTTATTGAATCTTTGTCAGTGATCGCACAAGTAAGCTACTACAAAGCCACTAAAGGAGCAGACGGCGTTGGCAAGCGGCTATTCAAGATGGCACCCATACACCATCATCTCGAACTTTCCGGCTGGTCTGAACTACAAGTAGTTGCTGTCTTTTACGGAATTAGCGGGATGCTAGTACTACTGTCTTGGGTAATAGACTCGATCTGAAACTAGCGGGGAGGCGAGAGGCTAGCCTCCTCTCACCCCTTTTTGGTTAATTGTTTACTGCACCGTTATGCTGTTGTTACTACCAGAGAGCGGCAGGTTAGCATCATTATTGTTGTTGCTACTAGTAGCGAAACTAGGCATTCCGCCTTCCGAGGAGTTGCTACTACCACTTCCGGAGGAGCTACCACCTCCGAGGAGGTTTTCACTACCTGCGAAGGCAGAGCTACCACCAGCCCCACCACTCCCAGAGGTCTGTTCTAATTGCCACTGGTAAGATTCATTGTTCTGAGGTGAGTTGCCACCACCAAAGAGTCCTCGGAAGAAGTCGGGGTCGTTGATATTAGCATTAGTAGTATTGAGGCCGCCACCAGTCGTGAGGCTGTCACCACCACTAGTAGAACTGCCACCACCACTCATGGGGCTGCCACCAGTCGTGGAGCCACCGCCACTCATAAGGCTGTCACCACCACTCATGGGGCTGCCACCAGTCGTGGGACTACCTGAAGCATCTGAACTCGAACCATCGGCTGCCTGAGAGAATTGCCACTGGTAGGATTCATCATTCTGGGGCTGGTTGGCATCACCAGTCGAGGAACTTCCATCACTCATGGAACCGCCACTATTTAATGATGATGAACCATCATTGTTACCTATAAATAAGGTTTTGTCCCCATCACTGGTTGCGTTGCTCGAATCGACAACACTATTATTGTTGCCTACAGACAAGACCTTGCTATCATCACTGAGGGCTTGGCTCAATTGGTCTAGCACTTCTTCACTATCGACCACACGATAAGTTACTGAACTATTTGTACCTACCGTTAACAAAGAGCTATCAGATCCCTTGCTCAACTCTTCGCGCACTGAGCCATCGTCGATGACAATAATAGTTGATGAATTATTCGTGCCTACAAGCAAAGGATTGCCACCATCAGTGGATGATTTGCCCAATTGCTCAAGCAACTTGTCACCATTGATGACAGGAAGAGTTTGCGAATTATTGCTACCTACAGCCGTGAGTTCGCTACTACCGCTGGGTGCGTCGCCCATCCGCTCCTGCAGTTGGGCCTGATCGACGATAAGAACAGTTGGTGAATTGTTAGCACCAACAATTGAAGGCTGACTATTAGACGTTTCCATCGGAACTAATCCTCTTAGGTTTATTAGACGTAAATTTCACAAGTCAGAAGAACATCAAAAAAATAAGTACAATTTGTTTTTTTGATGTTTTTGTTGTCTTTCTTCATGAGCAAAAACTATTTTTGCTCAATGAAAAATTATTTTAGGAAGCAAGTTAAATCAGCTATATTTGTCTTCAAAAAATTGCTGAATTACTTTTCACCTTGGCGGAAGCATTTCTTAGATATCTCTCCTCGATCTGCTTGATTTTCTTTTGGGAAATGTCAGGTGTATTTGCAATGGACAATTTTTTGAGCGCCTTGAGATATTGAATCTCATGCGATCTCATTTGTTGTAGATGAGTAGGGGGATTAAAGGCGAAAAGTGAAGTTAAAAACCTTTTCCCGTTTTCCCTTGCTCTCAAATCCTTGCTTCCTGCTTCCAAGCCGTGAAATCTATTTTTGCAACAAGTCTATTGCTAGCTTTCGATCAAAAAGATGTGATTTAACAGTCGAAAACAGCTAGGTTCACTTGCTTTGAGTTAACTCTATTAGGAGAAGCTAGAGAAGTTAAAGCTATATGCAGACGTACCTGAAGTACTGCCTTCTCCACCAGTTAACAACGAATCTCCTTCGGACTGAGTGTTGGCGCTACCGGAGGTGCTACCACCATCACTACGCTGGAGGTTGCCGCCAGCATTACCACGAAAGACTTGCTCTAAGCTCTTAAACCCAACGCTGCTCAAGCCACCCCAAGGCGATCCACCAAACAGTGCTTCCAAGTCGGCATCACCCCCAGAACCGAGGCTATTGGTGCCACCACCCATGCCAGAACCGAAGCCACCCATAGCTCCACCTGAGCCACTCATGCCAGAATCGGAGCCTGTCATGCCACCATCAAGACCACTAGCGAAAGCGCTGAAATCATACGTTTCCATTGAAACTAATCCTCTTATTTCTAGTTACGGAATTTCACAGGACAAAGGAACATTAAAAAGACGAAATTAGTCCCGCTTTTTGACGTTTACCTTGGATAATTCCTATCAGCAAAAATAGTTCTTAGCTGATAAAGAATTATTTGCGATCGCAATTTCAAGAGTTAGGGTTTTACTCCATATTTGGTGAGTTGTTTTAGCGGTCAACCCAATAACTTTGAGGGCAAAACCAAAATGGCAACAAACACTATAACTATTAAAAATTTTATGATATTGAAAGTAAAATTGTAATGAAAAATCTTTTGATTGAGTTGTCAATCCTTTTGAATTTATTTATCCAGACAAGCTTTTATGCTATTTTAGATTTTGGCTGAGCAGATTTTGGATGATGAAAGCTGCACCAGTGGCGAGTTTTAGCTAAGCTTAAGGTTGCAGCCATAAACCCAGTTGGTATTAGAAATAAGTTGTTATACCAAAAAATGCAGCTTAACCTTAGACACATTTGATATTCAAGGGTTGGCTGTCAATTGTCAACCACCTAGATGAAGGGATTGTGTAATATTGATGTGTTTTAGCTGAGATATTTTTGTTGCATTAACACAAAAATCACCGCTTAATTTTCAAATTAAGCGATCGCTTCTTATACTAAGTGCATTTAATTTGCAGATTTTTGACTAGGAAGAAAAAGCACGAATCTTTCCCCATCAATTATAAAGAGCTTTAAATTTCTAACAGCTTATGGCGCTTTATGAAGCTGGCTAACCAAGTGATTAAGTTCTGGTAGAATTAGCTTTTGCATCGCTAGAGAGACGGCATTAGAGGAACCTGGGAGAGAGAAGATTAATTTACCTTGATATATACCAGCGATCGCGCGCGAAGCGATCGCTCTCGAACCAATATCTTCATAGCTGAGCCAGCGAAACAACTCCCCAAAGCCAGGTAAAGTTTTTTCTAACAAACTTTCAATTGCATCATAAGTAGTATCTCTGGGTGCAATACCCGTACCACCATTAAAAATAACAGCCTCCAGATCCGAGCGCTGACCAAAAGATTTCATTTGCGCTCGAATCTGCTCTGGATCGTCTTTGACGATTGCATACGCTTCCACCCCATGACCAGCAGCTTGAAGTAATTGCTGAATCAGCTGACCGCTTTTATCTGTTTCTTTTGAGCGTGTATCGCTGACAGTAATGACAGCGCATTTTACTATCAGTCCCGGCACGTCAGGATGAGGCTGCTGTGTCATGAATTTTTGACAAATTATGCTTTCTCAAAGCCTAGATCGTGTTCTTGCGCATATCTTTCCATAAAGCGCATGAAGCGATCCCATTCATCTGTAGATTTCATCAGGTAAAGAGCTTCGATCGCTTCTGGTTTGCCATTGATAAACTTACCCTTGACTTCGCGGGTTGATATTTCTCCTTCTTCATCAATCATGTACATTCCGGTAACTTCTTGTGTGCTGCCCTCGCTCAAAACCTTCGGATTTTGAAAATAAAACGTGGCAGTGCCGTTGCTGCCATCCTTCGAGCGCGTCAAACGCACCTCTGGGATTACTTCTTCGTCAACACCTCTAGCAAATTGAATTTGAGCCATGATTAAGCGCTACTAAACTGTAATTTATCAGTAATTTATGTATTTTCTCATCATTTCGGACTGCCCGACCCAGCTGCTAGTAATTTTAAGTTGTGAGTAGCAACAACCGAGCAAGGCTATAGTAGGACAATTACAAATTACCAAGAAGCCGCAAGCAAATAGGCTATTACGAATTACGAAGTATTCTATGTAAAGCTTTGATGAAGAAAAGCTGTCTTAAATTTCCGTTACTCCTGCCATAGCTTGTTCTTAACACATCTCCAGTAAGTTTTTAGTGTGTTAATCCAACACCTTCCTCGATCGGGGATGAAATATGAGCAGGTCAAATTTATATTCTGTAAGTCAAAACACTAAGCCCTATGTGTTAACTAAAATGCTCCAGATATGGCGCTTCTGGGGCTTTAATTTCAGCAAGAGTCTTGCTTTGGTGGTATTTGCGGCTGCTTTAACAATATTTGTACATTCAATGGCTGCTACTCCTGCGACAGCCACCAAGCATTCGCAAGTAATTGTAATTTCCCTCGATGGAGCAACACCACCATTAGTTGATCGATACCTCAACAGTGGTGCGATGAACCAGAAAGAAGGAATCGGGTTGCTGCAAAGTCAAGGAATCACAGCCAAGCAGAATGTTACAATTACGCCGTCTTTAACTGCACCTGCTCATATCGCCATTGGCACTGGTTCTAATGCTGCCCGTAATGATATCAATGCCAATAGTTTTCACT
Source organism: Leptolyngbyaceae cyanobacterium (assembly GCA_036704105.1). Lineage (GTDB taxonomy): Bacteria > Cyanobacteriota > Cyanobacteriia > Cyanobacteriales > Chroococcidiopsidaceae > Chroococcidiopsis. The sequence goes on from DATNQH010000204.1 coordinate 21,685, forward strand.
TAGTCGCTAGCCCATTTAACCAAAACATTAGTGGTTTTGCTGCACCTATTGGTGGCTACTCAGCCAGCATTGACGGGCCTCTGGACGACCATACACAAACTGCTGAGTCACTTTGGATCGCGCTGCGAAATAGTGGAAAGAAGGTCATTGCTGCTACTTTCCCTGGTGCAGATGGACTTGATGTGAAAATCCCAGGTCGTGACGATAGCCCAATTGTTCAACCAGCTAGCGAACGGACAGTAGACTATACAGTACCTTTTGGCACATTTGGCGGCGTAGCAGCTAGAGGATTCAGTTTAACAGCGTCGGATTTTAGTGATGCAGCGTCAGCAATTGCAACTCAACTTGCGAGTGCGGGTAAGCAATCCTTTAGCCCAGTTAAAGTAGCTGCTTTAGAAACTATACCTGCTAGTGGATCTGGCAGTCTTACTGGTGGCGGTGCAGCATACAATCTTCAAACTGCGGCGATCGACACAACCGACGATCGCACAGTCAATTACGATACTCTAGTCTTTTTTGATGCCGATCGAGGTATTCAACCTCAATCTTCTCAACTTCCATCTACGGGTTCTGCTTTTGTCCGTATGGGCGATCAAACTTCCAGCCCTTTCTACTTTGAAGGTAGCACCAATAAAGTAGGTACTAGTTTTTATGTAACAAATCTTGCTCCTGACTTGTCCGCAGTGCGGATTGCTCGTTACTCTGCTAACTTCATCCCCCGCAATCAAGCAGTGTTGGAGGATGTAGACGACATTAATAACAACGTTGGTTTCTGGCTATCTCAACCAGACTATCGCATTCCTGAAAGACTTAGCCCTGGATTCAATAACTTTCCAGATACCGAACTCGAAGCCATTTATGAAGATCAAGTTCGTACTTTTGTAGACTACCAAACTCGCGTTGCTTTAAGGGGCATTAGCCAACATCCCGATGCCGACTTAGTGCTAACTTATATTGAGCAACCTGATGGTTCCGGACACCAGTTTTTAATTACCGATCCGCGTCAAGCTACAGATTTCCGCAATCCGAATACAATTGGTGCAGGTCAAGACAAAGAAAAAATTCAGCGTTACCAACAATACCTGCAAACAGCTTACCAAGCTGCTAACCAAGCCGTACAGGGAATTATTGAAGCTGTTGGCACAGATAGTAAAGGTAGACCTAATAGCAATATTATCGTGGTTTCCGATCACGGTTTTGCCCCGTTTCATACTGCGGTTAATCTCAACAACTACCTCAACAGTCTTGGCTTTGATAATAAAAAAGTTCGAGCCATTACCTCTGGCCCTGCTGTCAACGTCTACATTAACTTGCAAGGAAGGGAACCTGATGGGATTGTCAGCCGGGAAGAATATGTTACTCTTCAGCAGCAGATTGTTGATGCTCTAGCTAAATTTGCAGACACCAACCCGAACTATACGTTGGCTAGTGGAGCAGAACCCGTCTTTGACAAGATTTATCGTCGTCCTGTCAGCGATCCTAATGACTCCTCATTTGGTCTAGAAACCAACGAATTTATCGGTCAAGATTCTGGCGATGTTTTCGCACTGATGAAACTCGGCTATAACTTTGATGGCACTCAAAACCCAGTTGTACAGCGGCTGGGCGATGCTAGCTCTAACTTGCCGTTCTTTTCCGTGCCTAACTTCTATGGCGCTCACGGTTACGATCCAACTTTACCAGAAATGAGTGCGATTTTTTACGCTGCTGGCCCAGACATTGGTCGTGGCACAATTGATCGAGTTCGTAATATTGATATAGCTCCAACTATCTTTCAACTGTTGGGTGTCGATGCGGCGGAGACTGTGGAGGGTACAGCAATAACACTAAATCCTTGATTACCTAACCCCCCTACCCCCTTCCCTAACAGGGAAGGGGGAGTTTTTTGCTTCTCTAAGTAGCTTCGCGTTCTAATAGCAGGGTAACGGGACCATCATTTTCAATCGAAACTTGCATCATTGCGCCAAATTTACCAGTTTCGACTCGTAATCCACTTTCGCGTAATTTGGCAACAAAGTGGTTATATAAATCTTCGGCTAAATGGGGAGTAGCTGAGCGATCAAAGGAGGGGCGGCGACCTTTACGACAGTCGCCGTAAAGGGTGAATTGACTGATTACTAGGAGTTCGCCGCCAATTTCTTGAATGGATTTTTCCCAGCGAACGACCGAAGGTCGCGCTTCGCTAACGCTTTCTTCTTCATCCCCAAACAATCGCAACTCCAAACACTTACGCGCCATCCAGTCAAGTTCCGTCTCGGTATCTGTGCTAGCAATACCCACGAGCAAGTTCAGCCCGCGCCCGATTTTACCGACAACTTCACCATTGACGGTAACTTGAGAAAATTTAACTCGCTGGATGACAATGCGCATAAATAAATGATGAATGATGAATTATAGGGTTTCCATAATTCATCATTCATAATTCATCATTTCCCAAATCCTTTAGCGCGACTGGCGGAAGGTATACAGACACATTTTTGCAGTTGATTTAGCAAGGTGTCACGATCAAGATTTTGTCCGATGAGTACCAGTTGAGTTTTGGGTTGACCTTTCCACTCATCATCATCAATGGAAAAGCGCTTACCGCACAGGTGGAAAATATGGCGTTTGGGACTTTCATCAAACCACAAAATTCCTTTGGCGCGGAAGATTGTAGATGGTAACTGATTGTCTAAGAAATATTGAAACTTTTTAATTGATAGTGGCTGGTCGCTTTGAAAAGACAACGAGGTGAAGCCGTCATTTTCAAGGTGGTTGGAGTGATGGTGATGGTCGTGGTCGTGGTCATGGGTACAATTCCCATGTTCGTGGTCGCAATTTGAGTGGTCATGAGCATGGTCATGGTCATGATGGTCGTGATGGTCGTGATGCTCATGTTCGCCGTCTGAATGAGTATCAAAATATTTGTCAGTCTCGAACAGACCGACGCTGAGAATTAAGGGTAGTGGTACTTGCGATCGCGTGGTGCGCAAAATTCTCGCCCCATCTTTAATATCCCTAATTCTGACTTCCAAAGCATCCAAATCGGCTTCTTCAACTAAATCCGTCTTGTTGAGGACAATTACATCACCATAGGCAATTTGACTATAAGCAGCCTGGGAGTTAAATAAATCTAGACTGTAATTTGCCGCATCTACTACCGTGATAATTGAATCCAAACGGGTCAAGTCGCGTAACTCAGTCCCCAAAAATGTCAGCGCCACTGGTAGCGGATCTGCAAGTCCGGTTGTCTCCACCACCAGATAATCAACTTTTTCCCCGCGTTCTAGTACTTTGTAAACCGCCTCTACCAAATCGTTGTTGATGGTGCAGCAGATACAACCGTTACTCAACTCCACCATGTCCTCGCCAGTGGTGATGATTAACTCGTTGTCAATGCCAATTTCGCCAAATTCATTCACTAAAACCGCTGTCTTCAAACCCTCCTGATTGCTGAGGATGTGATTCAGTAGTGTTGTCTTACCGCTACCAAGAAACCCAGTAATAATCGTGACTGGTAGCCCTTTTTTCGACGCATCCATGACTTGAGATTGGTCAGAACCGACAGAGGATTGCATAGCGCTGCTGTTGAAAACGTCAGAACATATTAATTGCTAGGGCATTCAATGCTGAGACTTGCCCCTCCCTTATTATGGCTTTTTAGCTGCCAACAACCAAAAGAAGTATGAATGCTGAATGCTGAATTATGAATTATGAATTATGAATTCATAATTCATAAGCTCCCAAGCTTCCCTAATGCGATCGCCCTTCTAGTAGTGCTACGCCGTTTAACATTAAAGTAGTAGTCTTATTCTGTACAGCCGAGTCCCTGAAATACTCTATCGTTTGATTAGCTATCTCTCTATTGTGTCATGACCTTAACGCTTTACAATACTCTTACCCGTCGCCAAGAACCCTTTGAAACTGTTGAACCAGGCAAAGTAAAAATGTACTATTGCGGTGTGACGGTTTACGACTACTGTCACTTAGGTCATGCACGAGCTTGTATTGTTTGGGATGTAGTACGTCGTTATCTGCAATTTATTGGCTATCAAGTAAAGTACGTCCAAAATTTTACAGATGTCGATGACAAAATTCTCAACCGGGCGCGCCAAGAGGGCGGCACGATGGAAGAGGTAGCCCAGCGCTTCATTGAGGCATATTTTGAAGATATGGCGCGGTTGAATATTAAAGAAGCAGATGAATATCCCCGTGCTACGCATACGATGGATGGCATTCAACGGCTAATTCATGAGTTGGAACACAAAGGCTATGCTTACCCAGCAGATGGAGATGTTTATTACGCCGTCAGGCAGTTTCCAGAGTATGGCAAGCTTTCGGGACGCAAGTTAGAAGATTTGCAAGCTGGGGCTAGTGGGCGCGTAGATGTAGAAAATTCAGAAGCGCAGAAAAAGCAAGACTTGTTTGATTTCGCTTTGTGGAAGGCTGCTAAACCAGGAGAACCCGCGTGGCCATCGGTTTGGGGGGAAGGTCGTCCGGGCTGGCATATTGAGTGTTCGGCTATGGTGCGCGATCGCCTGGGCGAAACTATTGATATCCATGCCGGTGGTGCTGATTTAATTTTCCCCCACCATGAAAATGAAATTGCCCAGTCTGAAGCCGTGACGGGTAAACCACTGGCGCTTTACTGGCTACACAATGGCATGGTAACGGTAAATGGTGAGAAAATGTCCAAGTCTTTGGGCAACTTCATCACTATCCGGGAATTGCTCGATCGCCCTACCGATCCGATGGCGGTGCGGTTGTTTGTCCTTCAGGCACACTATCGCAAACCGATCGACTTTACCGATGAAGCGATCGCAGCTGCTACCAACGGTTGGCACACTCTTCAAGAAGGTTTACTCTTCGGCTACGAGTACGGTAAGCAGTTGGGATGGGAGAAGAGAGCAGGGGGAGCAGGGTATGCACTCTATGCAGGGGGAGAAAAGCCCCTTACTCCTTACGTAGAACGTTTCCAACAAGCAGTGGATGATGATTTTAATTTCCCTGGTGGATTGGCGGTTTTATTTGAATTAGCCAAAGAATTACGCCGTCAGGGAAATCTTTTAGTACATCAAGGTAAAACAGACACGCCACCAGAAGATTTGCAGCAACAGTGGCACACACTCGTCGCTTTAGCGCAAGTTTTGGGATTGGAAGCCCAGTGGAGGGAGGAAACTACTGTTAATGATGGTTTGAGCGATGGTGAAATTGAATCGATGATTCAACAACGACAAGCAGCAAGGAAAGCTAAAAACTTTGCCGAAGCCGATCGCATCCGCGATCAACTCCAAGTTCAAGGCATTACTATAATTGATAGCCCTGATGGTACGAGATGGCATCGCAATTAAATCGTCCCAACTTGTCTGTATCTAACCTGCTGCTAATTGTTGCTACTGGTTTTCTAGTAATACTGCTGTGGCAGTTGCGCAGTTTGTTAGTAACGCTGATGATTGCAGTCGTTTTAGCGGCTGCGGTTACACCTCTAGTTGAAGCAGCAGAAAAATGGCGCTTTCCTCGCTGGTTAGCAGTAATTACTGTTTACCTAGCAATGCTTGCAAGTCTAATTGGGGCTGGTTTAATCATTGGCCCCACATTAGCCACACAAACTCAAAGTTTAGTCACTAGGCTTCCCGAATATTTAGACAATCTTTGGGGGCTGATAGAAAGATTCGCTATCAAAGAGGGAATTACTCCACCAGAGGCAATTCCTCAGTTTTTCGATCTGCAAGCTTTGACTAGTTGGGCGATTCGTTCCGGGCAGCAATTATTAGTGCAGTCTTACGGCTTGACTACAGGTATTTTGGGCGCAGTATTTAATCTGATTCTGGCTTTTTTACTTTCTGGTTACATGGTAGCTGGCAGGGAAAACTTGATTAAAGGTTTAGTCAATTTATTTCCCCAACCTTGGGATGAACGTCTTGCTGCCCAAGTAAAGCCAATTACTCACCGCATGGGAGGTTATATTCAGGGTCGAGTTTTAGTGTCTGCCATTTTAGGAGTAGCAATTACTCTAGGTTTGGGAATTTTGGGTTTATCGGAATTTGCCTTAGCCCTTGGTGTAATTGCTGGTTTCACAAATTTGATTCCGTTTGTGGGGCCAATTTTGGGGGCAGTTCCAGCTTTAATTGTGGCTGTTTCCCAAGGTGAGTGGACATTCCTCTGGGTTCTGTTGTTATTTGCGATCGCCCAAAATCTGGAAACTTATGTGCTAGATCCCCTACTAGTAGGTTCTTCTGTCCAAGTTCACCCGTTGTATCAACTTTTGGCTGTGCTTGGTGGAACCCAAGTTCTAGGTATTCTTGGGGCTGTAATTGTGCCGCCTTGGGTAGCAGGGCTATCTGTGTTATTGGAAAATCTTTACTTACGACCGAAACTTTTAGCTGAAGACACAACTACTGTGGAACCGCCTATAGAGTCAGCGATTGAGCCATTATCAGCTTCTGCTACGCTGCCAATTAATTCATCTAAGTTGCATGGAAATTCTTGATATTCTCTTTATTACCTATTTCTGTAAACTGCGTTAATGACAATATATTTAATAAAGTATTAAATAATCAATGGAGATAATAAAATTTACATAAATTGAAGAATTAGCTTAAAATTCCAACCTTAAAACCATAAAATCAAACCAAAACTTAATATTAAAATAGCTGTAAATATAGCTTAGATAATATAAATAACTACATCTGAAACGTTCAATTTTATTACAGTTTGAGCTAACTAAGATATCACTAAAATAAAGTTAAGATACACCTAAAAATATATAAATCATTCCTAAGAAAGCTGCTCACTATATCCCATAATTAACCACTCATTAAAACTTCTAACTTAATAATAATAAAAATAGGCAATATTTAGTATACAAAAATTTTATAGGTAGTAAGCATGACAAGAGGCGATCACGGTGTTTCCCTGCAACTCCTGCACCTCCTGCTACCACTAGAGGATTTAACCTTTATTTTGGCGAAGAAAATCCAGAATTCGAGTTGAATGGCATACCTTTAGCAGGGACATCGGGTTTTAGTTGTTGCCGCCCATTGTGAATAACCCGTAACATATCTTTAAGTTGCTGTTCGATATCGCCCAAAACAGCATCAGCATAGGCATCAGCGCCGTTTTGAATTGCCTCAGCCTCGGCGATCGCCTTTTGTCGGATTTGGTTTATCTCTTGTTGAGTTTGCTGACGGATCAAATCGATTTCCACCTCGTTTTCTTCCTGGGCAGTAATACAATCCTGTTGGGCTTGTAGCAAAATCCTCTTTGCTTCTAATTCTGCTTGCTGTACGATCGCCATTTCACTTATTATTGCTGTCGCTTGTGCTAGGGAAGCCTGAATAATTTCCTCAGCTTGTTGTTGTGCTTGGAGGAGAATCATCTGTTTTTGTGCGGCTATAGCTTGTGCTTCTTGCAACACTGTTGGTAGATGCAACTGAATAAAATCTAGCTGATCTAGCAATTGTTCCTCATCCACAATTGTTCTGCGAGTCAAGGGAATGTGTGGACTAGAAAGCACCATGTCTTCCAGTCGGTTCAATTCCTGCTGAATATCAACGCCTCCTAATAGACTTGGGGTAGCTGCTAATGAGGTGCTGGTAACTTTGTTGTTAGGTTCTAGGTTGGATGAGTTTTGGCTTGACATCGGTAGATATCTATAGCGACGTGCGGAGGAACCAGATGATCGATGGAACCGCCAAATTTGGCAATCTCTTTCACCAGACTACTACTTAAAAAACTGTATTCATTCGATGTTGCTAGAAAAACGGTTTCAATTTCAGTTGAAAGCGTCTTATTAGTATGAGCCATCTGTAGTTCCGCTTCAAAGTCTGAAATTGCCCGTAAACCCCGGATGAGAACCCCACCTTGTCGCATCCGGGCATAGTTAACGGTAAGACCATCGAAGCTGTCTACTTCCAGGTTAGGTAGATGACGAGTAGACAAGCGAATTTGGTCTAACCTTTGGGGCACAGTAAACATCGGCGTTTTGTTGGGGTTGCGCAATACAGCAACAATTAATCGCTCAAACAGCCGACAGCTGCGTTCAATTATATCAACATGACCCAAGGTAATAGGATCGAAGCTACCAGGATAAATGGCAATCACGACAGAAAAATTTCAGAGTTACTGAAAAATTATAATTCTTAATTAAGGTTTCATTCCCGCAACAAAATTACAGGAATAATCAATCTAGAAAATAAATTTTCTAGCCCTACAGATTATTTACTTCCTAGAACGCCACATTACTGCTATATAACCCATAGCAGGTTTGGATCTGCCTCGAACAAGATAAAATTCAAAGAAAATCAGTTTAAACTTATCTAGCTTGTCCCAGCAAAATTTGCAAATCTGGCTATGCTCCTGCTCAACAAAGCTATTGTCCCAGAAAAATGTCTTAATTATCTAGGTGAATAAGTGACTAATATATAAAAAGCTTGCCATGCTTTTAGATATTTAGTCACCTGAGAGTTTTGCTTGTAAGGCGCGTTAATAAATTAAGCTAGGAGACTAAATATTGCTCTTGATTATCGCTACAATCTTATTGTTAAACATAAATCGAGTAGGTATTTGAGATTGAGAGGACAATTGCAGCAGCGATCTTTCTGGCTTTACCTTACGTATATATGTAAGTAGCATAAGCGCAAGTAGATTAAAAACCACCTAGGTAGTGCGCTGACTTGAAGTATTGTGACTGGTGGTAGTAGCTTTTTTTGCCTTTGGCACTGACCTGAGATCTAAAGTAGCAAGCCGTTCTCGACGTGCAGAAAGTTGGAGACGGGCAGAGGGGAATTTGTGGTATGACTGTAAAAAAACTAACTGATGCTGACAGAAAAGAAATTCTTGACTTATATCGCCATACCGGAGAAACAACTTCAACTCTGGCCGATCGATATGGTGTTAGTAATTCGACAATTAGCCGCTTTTTGAAAGTTACCTTGCCAGAGGAGGAGTATGAAACGTTGATTGCTGCTAAACGAGCAGCACGTACCTCTGGAGGAGAAGAGAAAACTGCGCCCCAGTTGAATGAACGGGAACCAGAACCAGCGGCGGCTCTGCCTGTGGCTGAGTCACAAGTCCTGACTGAAACCCCAGCCGAAGCAACTCCTAACAAAATTGTTAGACGGCGGCGCAATGCTGCTGAAATACTGCAAGAAATAGAAACTCCAGCAAAGGCAGAAGTAGAAGGGCATTTTACTAGCAATGTAGTAGATACACAAGCTATTTCGTCGAACTCTGAGCAAGCATCCCTAGAGGTTCCTAGCACTAGAGCAGATAGTTTTCAGGGTGCGATGATCGCAGCGGATGTGAGCGCACAAGCCAATTCCATAGCAGAAATGCTGGCTGAAGACTTGCTAGATGAGTCAGATGATGATGACGATCTAGATGATGATATTGATGATATTGATGATATTGATGAAGATGATGACGATCTGTATGAGGAGCAGCCTATACTCAGAAGACGCTTACCAGCGAACACCGTCGTTCAAGTGTTGCCACTGTCCGAAGCAATTCTTCCCAGAACCTGCTATCTAGTAATAGACAGAGCAGCAGAATTAATTACGCGACCGCTGAGAGAATTTGCTGACTTGGGGCAAATTCCCAGCCAAGAATTTCAGCAAAGAACGCTACCAGTGTTTGATAATCACCGCGTAGCAAGACGTTTTTCTAGTAAGCGCGATCGCGTGATCAAAGTTCCCGATAGCAGAATGCTGCAAAAGGCTCGTTCTCATCTGCAAGCAAAGGGTATCACCCGCCTTCTCTTTGATGGTCGAGTTTATTCTTTGTCTTCTATTTAGGTGGAAGAAAGAAGGAAGTAGTCAATAGAATTGGGCGATCAAAATGAATGTTGAAATTTAAATTCATCATTCATTATTCATCATTTTCCCTAGCCTACAACCTCTGATAAATTGTGAAACGTCGTCTACTTCTAAAACAACTACTGTATACCTCCGGGGGATTGATTGGGGCTAGCTTGCTTCCAGGTTGCCAATGGATAGGACCGCAAGTGGAACCGATATTTGGGCTTGACTTACTCCAGCTTGAAACTCATCTACCAGATCATATAATTACTCCCCTGAGTGAATTTTACGTGCAATCCTACGCCTGGCCTCCAAGTGTGAAGGTGGAAGATTGGCAACTCAAAATTACTGGTGCAGTTACCCAACATTTGACATTAACCTTTAGAGATATTTTGGCAGCACCCCAGCAAGATTTTTACCTGACAATGGAATGTATCGGTAATCCTGCTGGTGGTAATTTAATTGGTAATGCTCAGTGGACTGGAACACCTTTACTTCCCTTTTTAGAGCGAGTCGGTGTGAAACCTGAAGCAACAGAATTTATTTTGCACGGTGCTGACTCTTACGAGACAACTTTGCCTGTAGCAGAAGTCATGCGCAAAGAAGTGCAGCTAGTACACCGAATGAATGGCGAACCACTTACCCAAGCGCATGGCTATCCATTAAGGATTTTAATTCCCGGTCATTTTGGGCAGAAACAGCCCAAGTGGTTGGTGGGAATTGAAGCAATTCGCGATCGCAAGCGAGGATTTTGGGAAAGACAAGGTTGGTCAAATATAGCCGAAATTCCTACCCACGCTTTGGTAAGGCAAATACAAAACACGCGGGTTTGGAATCGTCACCATCGTGTTAGTTTTAGTCAAACAAGTGAAACAAGTTGGGATAAAGGTATCTTAATTGCTGGCGTAGCATTGGATAAATCTAGCCCTATTACTGCTGTTCAAGTGAGTACAAACGGCGGAGAAACTTGGGAGACAGCCGAGAAAAATTCTCCAGCATCACCCCATGAGTGGACGCTTTGGCGTTACCTCTGGAAACCTGAAGCAGCACGGGCTTATACTTTACTAGCCCGTGCTATATCTGGGCGAGAACAGCAGCAATTGGAAGATAAAAATTCTAAGGACGGTAGTACTGGGGTACTAAAAATTCAGGTAACGTTGCAGGGGTAGAAAAAGATGAAACCAGGACTATTACAGACGTAATAACTCAGTCTGAAGAAAATATGCCAAAACTGCTCACTTTAGTCAAAATTCGCATAGAAGGTATTAATTGCTCTGATCTTATTGATTATTTGAATTATCTTAATCAAAAGCAGTTTGCTCCAGCAACCAAAGGCAAATGCATCTCTGCTTTAGTATCTCTATTTGAAACAGGAGTTGCTAATAAGTGGTTTAGTCTTGAATCTTATTTAATTCGTCACCAATTCCGTAAAAAAATAAGTCAGGCTGATTACGATTTCTCGTAATACCCACAGATTAATCGTTAAATGCTTACCTGACCGTCATTGTAGATGTTGGATTTAGATAACCGAAGGGCAGTGTGGGAAGATTTCAAAAGGAGATCTATATTATCTACACTACCCCAACTGATGCCCAAGCGATCGCGCTTGCTTACGCTCTGATCATATCTTGATCGCTCTCGCAATCCCAAAACGCTACTAATAAGCCTCTGCGCACTATATTCTATATTCCGACTGAGTGCGCCCGCGATAATTATAAATAGCAGTTTTTCTGCTAAACAGCCTACCTTCACCACAGGCTGCATTAAATAATACTTCAACGAGCTGCTCTCCACACTGTTGAAGCATTTTGAAATTTAGATTTTAGATTTTGTCTGCTCGGATTTCTTCCAATTCTTTTCCTTTTGCCTGACCTCAGCACGATCCAAGCTCTTACCTAAGATAGAGATAATAAACATAACGTTTAGTTACATTATTTAATATAAACATATATAACTTAAAAAACTAAGTTATAGCGAAGCTAAAACCATGCAAAATACAACAACAAAAATCACTACGCCTGTAATGGACGATCGCAATGCTTGGCGTTGGGGTTTTACTCCTCAAGCAGAGATTTGGAATGGACGTTTGGCAATGATTGGTTTTTCAGCCGCAGCACTAATTGAATTGTTTTCAGGACAAGGCTTTCTCCACTTCTGGGGTATTCTCTAACCTGTAATCGTAATTAAGAATAAGTATCATTAACTAACTTAAATGGGAGCATAAAAGTACGCTCCCATTTGCTTTTCAAGGGTGAGACAATTCTGATATTCAGCTAGATTTTTTGATAATTATTAGCAGATAATTGTTGCAATTTTGTAAAAGTCTAGTTACAATAATTAACAAAGCTAAACAAAAAATTACAAGTTTACTTCTGGAGTACTAACTATGCAAAACACAACTAAAGTAACAACTCCCGTAATGGATGATCGCAATGCTTGGCGTTGGGGTTTCACTCCTCAAGCAGAGATTTGGAACGGACGTTTGGCAATGATTGGCTTTTCAGCCGCAGCACTAATTGAATTGTTTTCAGGACAAGGCTTTCTCCACTTCTGGGGCATCATGTAGGTTTAAGGCTACATATTGTTTCAAATAAACAGAAAAGACTTGGGAATTTTAGCAAATACCCCCAAGTCTTTTTGTATTATTGACCGAAGTGAGTAGTAAGTAGCGCTCGTTTGGTTTTCTCTCACGCGCCTACTAACCACAACTTAACGGATATATTCTTTTAATACACTGTTGCGATTGGGATGACGTAACTTGCGCAGTGCTTTTGCTTCTATTTGGCGAATTCTTTCGCGGGTGACATTGAAGATTTGCCCGATTTCTTCCAAAGTCTTCATTCTACCGTCATCTAAACCATAGCGCAGTCTTAAAACATCCCGTTCGCGGGGACTGAGACTGTCTAAAACTTTTTCCAAATCTTCACGCAAGAGATTTTTAGAAACTTGATCCTCTGGTGTTTCCCCATCAGATTCAATAAAATCGCCCAGTCGAGAGTCTTCTTCTTTACCGATAGGTGTTTCTAGAGAAATTGGCAACTGCGCAGACTTAGCAATAAACCGCAGCTTTTCAATTGTCATTTCCATGCGGGTAGCAATTTCTTCTTCTGTCGGCTTGCGGCCCATTTCTTGCGACAGTAACTTAGTAGTTTTCTTGATCCGAGAAATGGTTTCGTAGAGGTGAACTGGAAGTCGGATTGTACGGGATTGATCGGCGATCGCGCGCGTAATTGCTTGACGAATCCACCATGTAGCGTAAGTAGAAAACTTGTATCCTTTTTCGTGATCAAATTTTTCTGCCGCCCGAATCAGACCTAAAGAACCTTCTTGAATCAAGTCTTGGAACGACAAACCCCGATTCATATACTTCTTAGCAATGGAAACGACTAGTCTGAGGTTAGACTGTACCATCTTTTCCTTTGCTCGCCGTCCGACGTGGACTCGCTTTTGAAAAGTTTTTAAATTTGATGACGACTGTGCCGCTTCTGCCCATTCACTATCAGAGGGAGTACGTTCCAACCGATCAGACAGTCTTTCTCTAACTCGTTCTAATTCGAGTAGATCGGCAATTTTCCGTGCTAGTTCAATTTCTTCGTCTGCCCGCAACAGCCGAATCCGACCGATTTCTTGCAGATAAAGACGAATTGAGTCTTCTGTATATTGTTTTTTCTTAGCTTGCGCCCGCTTGCGGGTTTTTCCGGCTTTCCCAGACTTAGCGTCGTCCTCGTCAGGCTGAGCCTCTAAAAATTCATCACTGTCGTCAACGTTTAGGGCGTGCAAGTCCTCCTCTTCTGGGTCGATTAAAAACTCAAAATCGTTATCAGAATCAGATTGATGAACTGTTCTAAGTTCAGGCTGCTCAATGTTTGCGAGTAGTACGTTATTAGCCTGGTTCATGCCGCGTTCCTCATGCTCCTTGAATCAACAAACAAATAGTCACACAAAATTTCAATTTATTTACTGCTCTTGTTATGTCAGCCAACGGCAAACTGCACAGAGCTTTAGTAGCTCGGAGATTCTCAAGTCGAATCCCAATGATCGGGAGAGCTAAATTCTGAACCCTTAAAAAACATTTGGGCTGACCGATCAGCTTAGAGGGGACTCTAGTTAACTTGTAAAATCTGGCGATTAATAGAAATGCCAGTAGCTACTATTAATCTTTAGCAATCGTGAAGACCCTTCCGATTGTAGCCTGTTTCACAAAAGTTGCACGCATTTAATGTTCTAATCATGTAGTCAGAATGTCAGTTAAGTCTAATTTTTCCACAGCCATAGACACACCTGCTGTTTTATTTTAAAGATGTCTCCAAAAGTTTGGAGACAATTGACGTAATTTTACTCATCAGTTTAAAACACAAGTGAGCCAACGGATTTAATTTTAGGTTTTTGTGGACTAAAGATTAGCCAGTTTTTACCTGTTTATCTTTAGCAAGGAAAAAGGTTTTGAGTCACCTATCTTTACCCTTTGTTCATCAGTTCAGTTTCGAGCTAGTAGATCGTTAGCGTTTTCATTGCTGTGAATGCTTAGCTTCTAGCCTCTGAGCAACTAATTGCACTATGCCTTAACACTAAAGTTGCAGCCATAGCAGAACAAGGTTGCACCTGTTTGTAGATGACTGAAATTTAAGTTTTCAGTCATACTCACAAGTTAACCGAGAAAGTACTGAAATTTCAACCAAATAGCCCTTGACAAATGAAAAAACTTTTCTTTGCCATTGTAGTGAATTCAACACCTATCTGACAGGGTTCCTCATAAGAAATTTATTGATTCTCAGTAAATATTGGGAATTGAGACATATTTAAGCGGGTGGGATGACGCTACTGGTAAGGACTTGGGGTTTGTTGCCACAAACGATCTATTGTGACAAATTCAAAACCTTGCTCTAGTAATTGGGGGACAAGCTGAGATGCGATCGCAGCCACATCTTGTCCGCCGCAAGTACCATCGTGCAAAACAATCTGCGAACCGTTCTGAACCTGCTGGAGGACTCGCTGCACTACAGTGGAAACTCCAGGTCGCACCCAATCTTCCGGAACAACGCTCCACATCACAGGTCTGTAGTTCCATTCGTGTAACAAATTTATTGTGTGGGGTGTAAATAAACCGTTGGGAGGCCGAACGTCACGAATGCTATTGCTAGGTACACAGCAAGCAGAAGCGATCGCATCAGCAGTGGCGACTAAACTTTGCTTCAGTTCAGCATTAGTTAGTAAGGGAAAAGAGCGATGATCGTAACCATGCAGACCAATTCCATGTCCCCTTTTGTATACAGCTTTGGCGATCGCTGGGTAACGGTTAACACAAGCACCCAACCAGAAAAAACTAGCAGGAATAGAGTAAGAGTCTAAAACTTGTAGCAGTTCTGGAGTGTAGCGGGGATGAGGCCCATCATCAAAAGTCAAAGCGATCGCTTTTGAGTTGGGATAACCTGACCACAGACAGCTAGGAAAAGTGGGTTTGAGAATTCGATACATTAAGGGTAAAAACGGAGCTAGCTGCATGGGTAAGTGGTAAGTGAAAGTATGAAATGTAATGTAAAGGATGAAGTTTGTACGCGCTGGCGCTACACTTCGGCAAGACAGTTAACCTGAGAGCCTTCTTCTAACTTCTGGAGGAGCGAGTTATTCTTTGTCATGATGAATTCTAAATTTAACAATTCCTGGCAAGGTCGAGTTGGGGCGATTTTGAGTGCAATTTTGAGTGCGATCGCCCTTACCAGTTGCACCAATATTACTACTAACGAATATGTTGCCACAGCGAAAACTACTTACACTTGGCAAGTCAAATATTCTCTCGATCCTACCAGTGCCAAAACGCCCAGGTTTGAAACTTTTACTTCAACTTCCTTAGTAAATCGTAATGGTATAAAACCAGCAGGTGCAGTAATTGGTCCAGATGACCGAGGACTTTGGTGGCCGCATTTGCCGCCACGGCCTAGTGTGGATGAAGTCGAACAAAGGAAGCGCCCCCAGGAAATAGCATCCACATCGCAATTATTGAAGTCTGTCGATTACCAGTTGAGTTATCGCACTGATTCTAGCCAGGTAACTCTACCAACAAACTATCAAGTATACAGGCAGGTTGTAAAAGCCTATCCGCAAAAGATACCCTTGCAGCTGACATTGGGGTTAAACAATAACTCAGTCGAGAAAGCTGAACCCCTTAAATAGGGTGTAGGGTATGGGGTGATGGGGACAAGGGGACAAGGGGACAAGGGGAAACTCAAAACGAGCCACTCGCCACTCGCCACTTACCACTCGCCACTCGCCACTCCTACATCGTCACTCGCCATTATTCTGTACCCGCAAGCGGAAGTCAAAACACAAGAAAATCAACCACCATAGAAGAAATAGCCTACATGAGGTAAATCCATGTTTCAGCCACCTGGGTTTGAACAACGCTCTGTGATGACTTCCCTCGGCAGAATGGTTTACTATATTAATGCTGGACAACCTTGGTGTCAAGTAGAAAAATCCTCTGATGCCGAAATGGAGACGTTAGTATTTTTGCATGGCTTTGGTGGTGGATCTTCTGCTTACGAGTGGTCAAAGGTTTATCCAGCTTTCGCCGCCGAATATCGGATTGTAGCACCAGATTTAATCGGCTGGGGTCGCTCGGAGCATCCAGAACGGAATTATCGCATAGAAGATTACTTGACTACGATTACAGAGTTTTTAGAACAAACCTGTAGTGGTGCAGTGAGGGTAATTGCTTCTTCCTTAACTGCTGCGTTTACAATTAGAGTGGCGATCGCTCGTCCGGAATTATTCAAGTCTTTAATTTTAACCACCCCCGCTGGGCTGTCAGATTTTGGCGAAAACTATTCCCGTAGCTTCTTCGCCCAAGTGGTAAGCGTCCCGATTCTTGATCGCTTACTTTACAGCACAGGTGTTGCCACAAGTAACGGTATTCGTTCTTTCCTAGAACAGCGTCAGTTTGCTCGATCTAACCGCGTCTACCAAGAGATTGTAGACGCTTATTTGGAATCTGCTACACAGCCAAATGCTGAGTATGCCGCACTGTCTTTTGTACGCGGCGACTTGTGCTTTGATTTATCGCAATACATCCCTGAGTTAACCGTTCCCACAGCAATTATTTGGGGTCAAAAGTCTCAATTTACTAGCCCAGAAATTGGACGCAGGTTTGCTCAATTGAACCCTCAAGCAATCAGAATTTTTCAACCTTTGGAAGAAGTGGGATTGACACCTCAACTGGAACTACCAGCTGTAACAATTGGCTTAATTAGGCAATTTTTCCCTTTATTAATTGAATCGGCGAATCTTGAAGGAGCTAGGGGCTAGAAAAAGGATGAAGGATGAAGGAATCAGTGAACAGTGATAACTGTTCACTGTTTACTGTTAACCGCTTCATTCTTCTGCTTTCATCCTTCACACTTCACACTTGATCCTTCTGTTTTCATCCTTCAAAGCATTTAAGCTCGATCCTTAAACCGCATATCGATGACGCTACCAGTGAAGTCGTAATTGAAGCCTTCTAGTTCGACAGGAACACCGATTTTGAGTTTGCTATTGCCTATTACTGGGCCATTTTTTGTGATTTGAGCTTTGCCATCCAGCGTCACCAGCAAATCCATAATATATTGGTTCTTTCTGGGATCGGGTAAATCTTTCACCGAGCCATCAGGTTGAGGTACAAGTGTGGTTCTAGGCAGCTGTTTGACTGATTCAACGTCAACTTGTCCATGAGGCTGATTGCGGATAATAACATTTGTTTTACCGCCTGGTTTCAGCCCTTGTTCATATAACTGTTGTGGATCGCGCACGCTCAACCCCCGAACCATGACATCAATCTCTACTGGCTTGGTAGTAGCACCAATTTGCGCCCCAGAGGTGCCAGGAAAGAAAAAGATGCCTACCACAACCAGCAGAATGACCAAAGCTGCTCCGATATCTAGGATGCTGATTTTACCGAATAAACGCCCTTGAGAGTCCAAAATTTTCATATATTTGAGAGAAAGATACAGAGAAAATCAGCTTTCTGGCAATTTTCTTGTGCCAGATTAGCACGATGGAGATATTTTAGAATCGGAGTAAGTTTAGCCTAGAGGATATGTCTGCGGCTAGGGTTGGTACTGCGTTTGGTGTGAGGTAAACGTAATCCTCCTATGCGAGTGGAAAAATGGCAACCCCTTCGCTATTCTGTACGTCTACTTTTTAAGACTAATTCAGTGTTCCTGAGTTTATTAGTTCAAGAATCTTCTTGTATTTTGAGTGTTTGTAACATAATTCTCTGTCATGTTTAACCTGTTATCTTTCTTTTCTGGTCGTTCCCATCGTTGGATTTATCCTTTAGTTTCTTTCTTGGTGGCGTTTGGTCTGATTACGAGTTCGCCTCACCCAACGCAAGCTGTTCCTTGGTTTGATTTGATTCGTCAGGGAGTTCAGGTGATTCAACTTTCTAACGTTTCTGATCGAGAAGAAATTCAGCTAGGTCAGCAGATTAATCAACAAATGGTGGGTAGAGAGTTTCAGCTTTATCGCAATCAAGCTGTAAATGATTACGTTAATCGCGTTGGTCAGCGTTTAGCAGCCAAGAGCGATCGCCCCAATCTCTCCTATAAGTTTCAGGTGGTTGAAAGCGATAGTGTTAATGCTTTTGCTACAGCTGGCGGCTTTGTCTATGTCACAACTCAATTGTTGCGCACTGCGGACAATGAAGCTGAGTTGGCCAGTGTCTTAAGTCATGAGATCGGTCATATTTCCAATCGACATTTAATTAAGCAAATGCGAGAAACAGCGATCGCGGGTAGCGTTGCGACGGCAGCTGGTGTAGACCGCAATCAAGCAGTAGCTATTGGTGTAGATCTAGCATTGCGGCGACCTAACAGTCGTCAAGATGAATATGAAGCTGACACTACCGGACTCAGAACTTTGGGACGTGCTGGTTACGCTGAGTCGGCGATGGTTTCTTTTATGGAAAAGTTACTCAAACAAGGTGGTTCAGGAGTACCGACATTTTTGAGTACCCACCCAGCAACGAAGAATCGCATTACTAGGCTCAGAGAAGCTATTGAACCCCAGAAAGCTAATGGTGTAGGGTTAGACAATGCTGCTTATAAAGCTAATATTCGACCTTTATTAACTTAAGACCGAATATTTTATCTAGCAAAACTTTTTGGTTTATAAACTTCGAGCCTAGGGTGGGCATTTTCTCCGCTTAGTGGAATACCACAGTTCCCCCTTTGTGTGGTGGTAATACCAAAACGAACTCCCCGTGTGGTGTTAATACTACACTACGCCCACCCTACTACTAATATTCAACCTTTATTGGCTTAAAACTCAAAACTTAAAACTCAAAACCTAAAACTACTTTCTCCCCACCCCTACTAGTTGCTAAAGCCTAGCTAATACCTGTGCGGGGTTAATTCTTGTTACTGCTTCACTCAGAGGTAGGGTACGAACCAATTTATCATAGACATCTACTTGATATACCACCTTATTTGTGATGTCTAGTCCAGTCAACCAACCACTTTTCGGGTGATAAGCACCAGTGTCTATATCTATCCACCCTTGCCCTTGAGCAAGTTTTCCTGGTTTAACACCTGGTAGAGTAAAGGTGATGGTGTGACCGACGATAATTAACTTGTCGGGAAAATAAGGCTGATTCGTACCATGAAATTCATGCCGCACCCAGCAAAGCTGATCAGTAGTTTGTTCTGCTAAAGTTAGTTTTGGATCTAGACCTGCATGAGCCAACCAAACATCACCTAAATCTAGATAGGTGGGTAAGCTTTGCATCCAGTCTATGTGATCGTGGGGAATACTAACTGTTTGGTAGCTAGTTAAGGTTTCATACCCGCCACTGTATAGCCAAGCTTGCCTCACTTGATTGGAAGCGCATCCGCTCAAAACGTCCAAAAGCATCAGCTCATGGTTTCCCAGCAGACATTGATAAGGACTGTGAAGGACAAAATCAACTACTTGAGCGCTTTGTGGGCCTCGATCAATTAGATCGCCAAGGAAGTATACTCGATCGTCTGAGCCTGGGGCGATCGCCTCTAACAAAGCCATGAGGCCATTATAGTGACCATGCACATCCCCAATAATTATGCGACGGTTGTTCGCCATTCTCATACGATGTTTTAGTTAAGAATAATACTGACGCTCTTACATCCAGCCTATCTATACTCGTCAAGTCTTGGTTAAAGAATTCATGAAAAATGACTTTAGAATATAAATTTCTTTTTATTATGCCTCGCTCGATCAAGATTGCCTTTAGTAAAAACAAGCAGGTATAAGAGTGTCTGATTATACAATAGCTACGATTAATGCTCTCATCACGCCCACTAGAGGAGAGTGGCGAGTGGCGATGAAGGAGTGGCGAGTGAAAGCCAAGTTAGGGGAGGGTAGCGAGTGAAGGCTCAATATAAAGATTTTTTGATTCGGGATTGGGAAGTGAGCGATCGCACTGCTGCGGCTGAAGTTATTGCTTCTGTATTGGCCGAATATAATTTGGGTTGGGAACCATTAGGCGCGGATCGCGATGTGTTGGAGGTGGAAAACTTTTACTTATCCACTGGCGGCGAATTTTGGGTAATTGAAAAACAGAGTCAACTGGTGGGTACGGGTGGCTACTATCCTATACTGCGTGGGGAAAAAGCAGTAGAAATTCGGAAAATGTACCTTTTACCAAGTGTAAGAGGATTGGGATTAGGTAGATTTTTACTGCAACAGCTAGAAATTGCGATCGCAACTCAAGGTTTCCAGCAAATTTGGATTGAAACCGCTAGCGTCTTGGTGGAAGCAGTCAAGTTATACGAAACCAGTCACTATCAACCAGCCACAGGTGTAGAGACAACCCGGTGCGATCGCGTTTATTCCAAAATTATTGCATTACCTAATTCTACCAATCCAATTGAATCTTAGTTTGACATATAACTATACCTAGTCTGTATTTTTAAGCGCCAAGACTAAGGCTAGGCATACACTTGTACTGATTCTCTAGCTTGGGAACGCAGCCCAGCCGCAATCCGAAACATTTCTTGACCCAGGTGCAAATAATGTTCGTCGTAGTTGAGTGGAAAGTACTCTAACTCGTCAAGCCCATCAGCTACCTGATTCAAGCAGTAATACAGGTGAGCGGCGGTTCCAGCTACGCTGGGAGGATTAGGCAGAGAACGGAAAGTTCTTTGCGCCTGTTTGAGCCAGTCTCGACAATTTTCGATGTAACTCTGAAATTTTTCCAGCAGTTCATCATCAAAGGGATCGGCTGCTAATGTGTCAATTTGCTCGTCTAGAGAATTGAGGATGCGACAAAGTAGGCGATTGACTGGCTGATAGACTGCGCGCAGCCATTCTTCCAGTTGTCTATCGGCATCTTTGCCGTTTGGGCGCGAGGCTTGGTATCGAGTTTGTCTAGCTGCGCTACGTTGTTGCTGCGCATAGCGCCCCTCTGTCCGCAGGGGCGATCGCACTAGATGCTGTTGTCTGTCATAAGAGGAGCGATTTTGCACATCGCCCAAGACTTCATAAGCTGCATTGATGCGAATGATATGTTCGCGGTCTGCTGTTGCCTGATTGGTGTCAGGATGGAATTGCTTCACCAAGCGGCGATAGGCTTGTTTGATCTCCGCTTGGCTGGCATTGGAATGAATCCGTAGGGTTTCGTAGTGATTTGTCTGAACCATTCAATCAATTTAGCGCTAACTGACCGTAGCTGGCACTCTTGGCTCTAAATCTTGAAACAACGGTGTACTCAAATAGCGTTCGCCAAAGCTAGGTTGAATCATGACAATTAATTTACCTTGATTTTCTGGACGTTGGGCAACTCGAATTGCAGCTGCTAACGCCGCCCCAGAGGAAATTCCAGATAGCAACCCTTCTTCTCTAGCTAAGCGCCGACCATAGGCAATTGATTCTTCGTCGCTGACGGCGATCGTTTCATCAATTAAATCAACTTTGAGGACTTGCGGCACAAAACCAGCACCAATTCCTTGAATTTTATGGGGGCCTGGTCGTCCTCCAGATAAAACAGGGCTATTGGCTGGTTCGACGGCGATCGCTTTAAAACTTGGTTTTCTGGCTTTGATTACCTCTGCCACTCCTGTGAGCGTGCCGCCAGTGCCAATACCAGCTATCATGATATCCACCTGTCCGTCTGTATCCGCCCAGATTTCTTCAGCGGTTGTTTGGCGGTGAACTTGGGGGTTAGCAGGGTTGCGGAATTGTTGCAACATATAAGCATTCGGCGTTGAGTCGGCGATCGCCTGCGCCCGTCGAATTGCGCCGCTCATGCCTTCAATTCCTGGCGTTAGCTCCAGATCTGCCCCATAAGCACGTAACATGGCTCGACGTTCAGAACTCATTGTATCCGGCATGGTCAAAATTAATTGATACCCTTTTGCCGCCGCAGCCATTGCTAGAGCAATACCTGTATTACCTGAAGTAGGTTCAACTAAAATCGTCTTGCCAGGGGTAATCAAACCTTCCTGTTCCGCCGCATTAATCATACTGACACCAATGCGATCTTTAACCGAAGCCGCCGGATTCATGCTCTCCAGTTTCACAACAATTCGAGCTACACAGCCCTCTGCTTGGGGAATGCGGTTCAGTTGTACTAATGGAGTATGACCAACTAATTCTGTTATGTCTTGTGCAATGCGCATAATTTGTCCTTTGTTATTTGTCCTTTGTTATTTGTTGTTTTTCCCTTGCCGTTTGTCTCAAGTTGTTTGTCATTTGTTCAAAACCAATAACTTTTAACTGTTGGTTCTTAACTAATGACAAATGACCAATTAAATGTAATACATGAAGTCTAACTGTCGTCTGGCAGTTTGCTGTTCGCAGAGATTTTGGAGAGTATATTTTTGCAATATTAAGTTAGCCGCTTGCTGTGCTTCCTGCCAAATTTCTTGCACTACGGCACTCTCTACAGTTTTAGGTTTGGCTTCTTGTTCTGATGCCCCAGCATCCAAACCATCCAGACAAGTCAAAACTTCTAGTAAGTTGATTTTCCAAGGTTCTCGCGCCAATATATAACCTCCCTTTGCTCCGCGTTGGCTCTTAACCACACCGCCACGCCTTAAAGTTGCTAGCAACTGTTCTAAATAGCGATCTGGGATATTTTGTTGTGCCGCAATTTGCCTAATTTGTAAAGGCTCACCACTGTGATAGTGAGTTGCCAGTTCTAACAAGGCTAACAGCGCATATTCAGATTTACATGAAAGTTCCACAAGGCGATCTAACGTTAAAGGTTATCAAGACTTTATATAGCTCTCTTTTAGTATACTCCGGTTCTCCACTGGGGTTTGCAGCTTTTTAGATTTTAGATGTTGAATTTTGCTACGACACTGATCTTCTTACCAAGTGCTGAGTGCGGTGACAGACAAAAAACCCCGCGACGAAGCGGGGTCTAGATAAATTTACCATGTAGAGACGCGATCAAGTGTGCGTCTCTACCGCGATCGCTAATTACTAAAATGCCGATCGCTTTTAGAAGTTGAAAGTCGTTCTGAGCGTTCCAATGATAGCGTCGTCGTTGTTGTCATCTTGACCGGGCGCACTCAACCAGATCACGCCAGGGGTGACTGAGATGTTATCCGTCAGCTGATATCTGTAGAAGCCCTCAACGTGAACTCCGTAGTCACGTGAGAAGTTTGGATTACCAGGAACATCAAGATTTCTCAGGGTTGGTTGTACACCAGCGAAGACTCCTAGCAAGTTTCCTTCTTTACCAAAGTCAGGTAAAGCAACTCCACCGCCGAATGTCCAAATATCGCCATTTCCACGACCGATAAGTGTAGCGTTGGTGTAAGCACCGAAACCACTAATCGAGATGCGATCGCTCAAACGTAGAGCTGCCTCAACACCATAAGAGTTGGTGACTAGTGGAACTGAGCCTCCAGCTATAATCGATGCTGGGTTATTTGCCAGAGTCGTACCGACGACCGGGCCTGTTGCTTGATTGCTGGAATTCAAAGATCCACCTAGGTCAAAAATTCCATCACCAGCATTGTGATATGCGTGGACGTAGGTAGCAGCAAGGGAAATGCGATCACCGAAGTTAAAATTCAGCTGTGCCAAGCCAGCATAGTCACCCTGGAACAGACCAAAGTTTTGATCGGGGTTATTGGCGTTGTCTGCTAAGTAACCGACAGTGAGTGAAGACGGTCTTAAAATACCACCTTTACCAAAAGATAGGTTTACGGCTCCACCAGAACCACCACCGATTCGGTAAATCGGGCTTTCTGAAGCAAAGGCAGACAGCGCACCCCGACCACCATCATAGTCTTCAAAATATGGGTTGACGGTAGGCGCGTAGTCACTGTGGATTCCGCCCGCTGCTGCAATATAAGCTCTTGACTCACCTAAAATCGGGAAGTCATAAGCAGCCCAGTCGATCTTGACATCGTTACTAAAGTTTTCATCCGGTTGGATTTGGAAAGTTTGAGTACTTTCAAAAGTTTCTACATCTCCAACATCCAAGCGCTGACCGTTACCTGCTGCTAGACGGGTATGTAAGATATCCTTACCAAAGAAGCTGGTCTGAAAGTCTAAACGTACTCTGTCTTGAAAGACAGTGTTGGAATCAGTATCCTCGCCAAAGGAATCTGTAACCGCGGCAACTACTTCACCGACTAACTTGGTAGTAGTGGAAAACTGATTTGCTTCCAACTCGGCTGTTACTGCTTCTAAGGAGTCTACTCGCCCGCGCAGAGTGGCAAGTTCAGCCGAAAATTCTTCTTGTAACTTTTGCAGGGTCGCTAAGTCTTCTTTACCTACCCCGCCGCCACCAGCAGCAATCAATTCATTCACCCGATCCAAGGCAGCATTCAAACCAGCTGCAAACTCGTAGCGGG
Source organism: Leptolyngbyaceae cyanobacterium (assembly GCA_036704105.1). Classification (GTDB taxonomy): domain Bacteria; phylum Cyanobacteriota; class Cyanobacteriia; order Cyanobacteriales; family Chroococcidiopsidaceae; genus Chroococcidiopsis. The sequence continues at coordinate 46,280 of DATNQH010000204.1, forward strand.
TCATTGCTCTGTTACCCCGGAACGTTCCGTCTGGATAACCTGCGATCACGCCGTAGCGCTCTACTAGTGATTGCAGTGCTTGAAATGCCCAGTCTGTTGGTTGCACGTCTGACAGCTGGGAAACTGATGTTACTTGAGCTATAGAGTTACTATCGCCTTTGCCTTCGTTGCCATAGCGGTTAACTCCGTCCAGAGTGTCAACAGAAGTAGGCGCAGCAGAAGCCGCTGGATTTGCTGTTGCTGTTCCAGACACTTGTGCTATCAGCGAATCAGTCTTATTGACATTCGTCTGCAAATTTTCGGCTTTTGGTACTGTCGTAGCTATAGCTGAAGATGAAACAGCGATGGTTGCACCTAAAACAGCTGGGCAAAGCAGTAGAGTTTTCCACAAGTTAGACATATTTCCTCTTATCCTCACACCTTAATATAGATAAAGAGATTCGCTGTAAGCCCCTAATTACTTAGGAGGACAGCCTATTGATACCTGTGGAGGAGGTACTTATATTTAGAGTTTAACTCCAATCGCGAGAATCGTAATGGTCTGTTAAGCCAAAGATTAATAAATTCCTAAAATCTACCTTAAGTTAGACTTTACTGCTTAGCACTACAAATCGCCGATGTCAATTAATTTTAGCTGAGCCACCCAGTTGACTGTTTGACTGGTTTTTTCTCGACCAGGAAACGCGATCGCGCTTCACCGCTCTGGGAAATTTGCGCCGAAGATGGCGAATTCCTCGATTAGAATCAAGACAGCATCACGGCTTGTGAGTCTAGCTGTGGCTCGGTTGTAAGAAATCTCGCTCTCTGGAGCAAGCGATCGCTGTCATGTGCTGTCTTTAACACTTGAATTTACGACTACTCAATTGTCGCGCTTGTGTCCAGATGTCTGACAAAATAAGTCGTAAGTAAGGAATAAATGGGTACACGCCTCTGATTTTAATTATGGATATAAACGCTTGTCTTGAGCGAATTGCGATCTTTACAGCGCTAAACGCTCCTTGAACTTAGTACTTACGCCTACAGAGGTTTTAGCGGAACGCCTCTACGACTTAGCTTGATACTACTGCTTAATTATTTTAAATAAATTTAATAAGTTGTAATTTTTATTATGAGTTAAGTTACGCATTTTTTGTTATTACTTAAATAAGTCAAACTAAAATTTGTTTATAAAGCTTGAAATTAGAGAAAATTTCAAGCTTTATATAGCGAAATTGAGGGTATACTTAATCATAAATCAAGCTGATTTGTCATTTGTCAAGAGCTATTTGTTCTTGGTTTTGAACATAGAAGCGCTAGCCGCTTGCTGCAGGCGTGCAGACATTTGACAAAGGACAAACTCTCTTCTGTGCTGACTTGTGCTGCGTTGAACTAACTCACAAAAGCAAATTTTAAGCAATTACTAAATTAGAAACTTAAGCTGAATTCAAAACGGACTATAACGACGATGAAAAAAATTTTGCTTGCTGTCTCTGGATTGGGACACGCGGAAGAAATGCTGAAGAATTTGAAGGAACTACCATCAATTCAACAAGCAAATATTACAGTTTTGCACGTGGTTTCTGCCCAAACTACCGCCGAAGTGATGACAGCTAAGTGGGAAGAGGGAGGCAAAATTCTAGCGAATGCTATTCAATATTTAGATTTAGATCCAAGTCGTGTTTCTGCGATTTTACGGCAAGGTGAGCCTAAAGATGTAGTTTGTCAAGTAGCAGATGAAATCGATGCCGACTTGATCATTATGGGTTCAAGAGGACTAAAACGGCTGCAAGCAATATTATCAAACTCAGTCAGTCAGTACGTTTTCCAGTTGTCCTCGCGTCCGATGTTGCTAGTTAAAGACGATGTTTACGTCAAAAAAATCAATCGCTTGATGGTTGCTTTTGACGGTTCTGAAGCAGCAAACCACTGCTTGAAGTTAGCACTATCGCTGCTGCAAGACATCAAGGGCGGTCAGTTGATTCTAGTTAATGTCAATAAAGATTTGGCTGCTAAACCTGGAGAGGTTTCACTGGCGGCGGCGGAACAAAATCCAGTTTTAGCACCAGCGATCGCACAAGTGAAAAAACAGGGCGTACAACCTCGTTGTATCAGCACCAGTGGTAGACCAGGCGAGGAAATCTGCCGTTTGGCAGAAGAAATGAACGTAGATTTGTTAATTTTAGGTTCTCCCGATCGCCGTCCTTCAATTGCCAAGAGTTTTGTTGATATAGATCGCTTGATCGGGTCTTCTTTATCAGATTATGTCCGAGTCAATGCTAAGTGTCCTGTATTGTTAGCGCGATAGGTAAACTTTATTTAGAAAAGACTGAAGGATAAAATTTGTTAACTGTTGAGTGTTATTAAGCCTCAACTTTCAACTCTCTAGCCTTTACCCTTCATTCTTTATCCGACAACACGCTTTTATATGCTGAGAAGACCTCCGCAGGAAAGCGCTCCCCTACACTTGGTTAAAATAAGAAACCCCTGCGCCTGATGGTACAGGGGTTTTCTTGTTTTAAACACTTTACTATTAATCGTTTTTGCCTTCTCGGCTAGCTGTTTGGATATATAGAATCAACAGAAATACAGTTGGAACGAGTACGAACAGAATGCTCGCAACGAATCCTAAGTCATTAACTTGCATCGAACCACAGCCCCTGTTGGATTTGGAGTATATTCCTTTAGGATATCATCAATAATGAAGGCTGAAGTATATAGAGACTATGTAGAGACGCGATATATCGCGTCTGTACTATGAAGGCGCAAAGTGTGTAAGCGTTGTGGCGCGATCTTCGCAGTATGAAGTATGAAGTTAAAAATTTAATCTTCAGCCTAGCCTTTGGCAACGCGATCGCGTTCATCCTTCATCCTTTCCTCGTCTGTGATCCCGCAATTAGGGCTTGGTTACTACACTAATCGATCCATTTACTAATGCTTGACACGCCAGCCGATAATTTGCTGGCTTGCGCTTGAATTTCCGCTCTTCTGATGCTGTGCGGGGCGAAAGATTTTCCATTCCTTCAGTAATCTCGACAATACAAGTGCCGCACTGACCATAGCCACCACAGTTCATCATCTTGCCGTAGAGTTTATAGATGTCAATGCCATTTTCCATCGCTTTGATTCTAAGATTGGCACCATCCGCCGCCACAACTTCTCGATCTTCTTTAACAAATTTAATGTTAGCCATTGCTGCTTCCTTTGCTAGCCACTCTCTGTTGCCTTGTCTGCCTTAGCCCCTACTAATAATTATGTTATTTTATTACGTTTTATTAACAAAATTTTTATTTCCTTTTTTTGATTGAGCAGATTCAGCCAGAGATGGATCTACTCAATATATCTAGATCAAGCGATCGCGGCTAGGCTAATCAGTCTACTAATAATCGCCGCATCTGCGGAGGTTGACATATCCATGTCATATTTGCCGATTAAACTGCGGAAATAAGTAAGCTTTTCTATTTTCTGACTTCTGGCAGAGGTAGATTAGCGATAAGACAGCTTTATATTACTTAATAAAATAGCTAATAAATTAAGCTTCCATTTTACTCAGTTAAGTGAATATACCACTAAAACATATTTCATGTCCGTAATAATGATGTTCGTAATTCATTATCGTTCTTTTCCCACTTCACACCTTGCTGCTAATGAACTTAGATTTTAGGTTTACTCAACCAGCAACTAGCAAAACTGCAAGAGCAAACAGCCGCGTTAGGGGCTGGGGATTGGAAGCAGTTCTAATAAGGTTCAAAAGGCAGAATCGCCACTATGTCTTGAGTGCTTTGCTATTAGGTACTGTGGCGATCGCAGGGTGTGGGACTTCCTCAAAAGAAGCCGCAGATGCGCAGTCAAAATCAGCGGCAACAAGAAGTCAAGGTGCAACAGCAGTAGAGGTGGCGATCGCTACTCTTGGCAAAGTAGCAGAGTCGCCAGAATATACGGGAAGCACTTTTCCAGATCAGGAAGTATCACTGCGGGCGCAAGTTGAAGGGCGAGTGCGATCGCTGTTTGTCGATGTTGGGGACGTAGTGAAAAAAGGTCAGACGATAGCACAGTTGGACGATACCTTACTGCGCACTACCCTAAACCAAGCCCAAGCAGAATTAGCAAGTTTGAAAGCAGAAGTAGCACGGGCGCAAAATCAGGTTAGCAACGCCAAAACGGAAGTGGAACGAGCAAATCTGGAACTGGCACAAGCACAGTCAGACTCCGGGCGGCAGCAAAGACTTTTGAAAGAAGGCGCGATCGCCGCGCAAGAAGCAGAACAAGCACGCACTACGGCAAGAACTGCTGCACAAGCTGTCCTGGCGGCTGAAAAGCAAGTCAGCACAGAACAACAAACTGTTGCAGCCGCTCAAAATCAAGTCAACGCTCAACAAGCAGTAGTCGCCTCGGCACGAGAGCAATTATCTTATACCAAAATAACGTCCCCAATCGCTGGCATCGTGACGCAACGCTTGACAGAAGCGGGCAATCTCGCACAACCCAACGGTGAAATTTTGAGAATTGGCGATTTTAGGCGCGTACAAGTAAATGTTGAAGTTTCGGAATTGGAACTAGCAGGTATTCAGCTAGGGCAGTCCGTCGCAGTCAGGTTAGACGCTTTTCCCGGTCGAACATTTAAAGGACAAGTCAGCCGCATTTCCCCTACAGCCGATGCTACAGCGCGTTTAGTGCCAATAGAGGTAATTATACCCAACACCGATAGACGAATTGGTAGCGGACTGCTGGCGCGAGTAAGGTTTGCTGATGGGGCAAATCAAAAGGTAGTAGTGCCGGAAACTGCTATTTCAAAGCAGGGAGCTGAGGGAGCTGGGGAGAAAATCCAAAATCCAAAATCTAAAATCCAAAATCAAATTGGGACTGTGTTTGTGGTGAATGGAGGAGAAGGACAAGCGACAGTGGCAGCAAAAGAGGTGAAGCTGGGAGAACGGGCAGATGGGAAAGTGGAGATTTTATCTGGCTTGAAAAGCGGCGATCGCTTTGTGGCTCAAAGTGGCAAACCTTTAAAAGATGGCGAGACTGTACGCCTGTCGATTCTTTCGCAAACGGCGCAGCAAGGGGGACAACAGTAATGCAGGAGGTAAAGAACGCACCGGGATTTAGTGTGAGTGCGATCGCAATCCGGCGGCACATTGGTACGTTGATGCTGACATTGGCAGCGATCGTATTGGGAATATTTTTTATCACCACCCTCCAAGTCGATCTGCTGCCATCAATTACCTACCCCCGCATTGGCGTACGCATAGATGTACCTGGGATCTCACCAGAGGTAGCTGTAGACGAAATAACACGACCTCTGGAAGAAGCCTTGGCTACAACCGAAGGCGTAGAGCAAGTCTATTCCCAAACCCGCGAAGGACAAGTAAGCATAGACTTATTCTTTCAACCAGGTGGCGATATTGACCAGGCATTAAATGATGCCACAGCGGCTTTTAACCGAGGCCGCAGTCAGTTACCAGACAACTTAGCAATTGAAGAGCCGCGACTATTCAAAGTCGATCCTTCTCAGTCACCTATCTACGAATTTGGCTTAACCTCATCTGCTTTAAAGCCAGTTGAATTGCGTGTCTTTGCCGACGAAGAACTCAGCCGCGAACTTAGTGTAGTGCCAGGTGTAGCAGCAGTAGATGTATCTGGCGGTGTAGTGGAAGAAGTGCGAGTCAATATAGACTTAGACCGCCTGCAAGCAGTAGGTGTAGGTTTGACTAACGTACTAGATGAACTGACAGCGCGTAATCAGGACATCTCCGGCGGTCGGATCTTGGGAGAAAATTCTGAACCCCTGACGCGAACAGTCGGACGATTTCAAAATGCCAAAGAGATTGAAAGTCTTTCTTTTGAAGTAGGGGCAGCCTTGCCAACTTCCTCAGCCTCAGCTTCCTGGGCCTCCTCAGCCTCCTCATCCCCAACCCCTAGTCGTCGCATTTACCTGCGAGACTTTGCCTCTGTGAGCGACGGCACAGAAGAACAAAGAGTTTTTGCTTTCTTGAATAAAAAGTCGGCGGTCAAAGTCAGTATTCAGAAGCAGCCAGAGGCGAATACGATCGCAGTTGTAGACGGAATTAAACAAAGGATCGAGCAACTACGACAATCTGGGTTAATTCCAGCAGATATGGTGCTGACACCTACCTTGGATGAGTCTGTATTTATTCGCAATTCTTTGGCAGATGTAACGAATTCCGCTATTTCTGGGGCGTTACTAGCTGCTGCTGCTGTACTGTTGTTTTTAGGCTCGGTACGGCAAACACTGATTATTACACTTGCGATTCCTCTTTGTACTCTAGCTGCCATCATTTTAATGAAGCTGTTCGGCTTGACTATCAATGTGTTTAGTCTGGCTGGTTTAGCTGTAGGTATTGGTCAAGCAATTGACACTTCGGTTGTGATTCTGGAGAACATTGCCGAACGTGCTGGTATGACTCCTGAGAACAAACAGCGCAGTTATTTGCCGCAGCGGGAGATGATAGATAGCACGATCGCTTCTTCCCAAGAAGTAGAATCGGCTTTGGTTGCTGCCACTGGTGCCAACTTAATCTCCGTCCTACCGTTTCTTTTAATTGGCGGCTTTGTGGCGCTGCTATTTAATGAACTTATTCTGACAATTAGCTTTGCAGTAGCCGCTTCGCTCCTCGTTGCGATCGCGGTAGTGCCAATGCTTGCTTCTCGATTATTTGCTATTCCCTGGTCGAGCCGCGTCAGTGAGTTTTGGCTGCTACAGCAATTTAATCGCCGATTTGAAGATGCTACGCGCACATATGGTAGCTTTTTAGTCCGGGTTCTTCGTTATCGTTTGCCCGTAGTAGCAGCCTCTTGTATTATTTTGATCGGTGGCAGTCTATTCATGGCGGGTCAGATTCCCCAAGAAATTCTTCCCCGCATCAGCACAGGACAAGCTAATCTGTTCGTTCAGTTCCCTCCTGGTACAGCTTTAGCAGCAAACCGCAAAGTCATGAATGCCGTAGATGACATACTGCTGAAGCAGCCAGAGACAGACTATGCGTTCACCACTGCAGGTGGTTTTCTCTTCGGCAATAGTACAAGTGAAAATCCTCTCCGAGCTAGCAGCAACATTACTCTCAAGCAAGGTAGTGATGTAGAAGCTTATGTAGAGCGGGTGAGTCAGGAATTTAACAAACTCAACTTAGTAGGCACTATTTTACGGATCAGACCTGGCGAGGTGCGCGGTTTAATCCTAAACAATTCTCCAGTTAGGGGAGCAGAACTTGATGTTATTCTTCAAGGGCAAGATCGACAAAAGCTAGAGCAGGCAGGACAGCAGCTACTTCAAGCTTTAGACGCGCAGGCAAAACTAGCCAGTTTCCGCCCTGATGCTAGCCCTCGTCAACCAGAAGTGCAAATTCGTCCTGACTGGGAAAGAGTGGCAGAATTGGGTTTGACGACACAAGCAATTGGAGACACGATTCAAACTGCGATTGAAGGAGCGGTACCGACGCAGTTACAACGAGGCGATCGCTTGGTGGACATCCGCGTACAGTTAAATGAAGCAGCGATTCAACGTCCTTCCCAACTAGCAAGATTACCTCTATTTATTGAAGGCAATCGTCAAATTCGCCTGTCGGATGTAGCCCAAATTGAAGCAGGCCAAGCGCCGGGTGAAATTCAGCGAATAAACCAACGTCAGGTATTCATCATTGCTGGCACTTTAGCAGAAGGAGCCAGCTTAGGTGAAGCCCTGGAGGAGGTAGACACAGTGGTGGGAAATTTACAATTGCCAGAGGGCGTGACTACTTTACCTAGTTCAGCCGCAGAAGCTAACCAACAGTTGCAAAATTCGCTGAAAATTTTGGGAGCCTTGGCTGCCTTCTTGGTTTTTGTAGTAATAGCTGTACAATACAACTCACTAATAGATCCACTAGTAATTATGTTGACAGTACCGCTAGCACTAGCTGGAGGTATTTTTGGGCTTTATATTACTAAGACCGCAATTGGTGCAACCGTGCTAGTAGGCGCGGTGTTGCTGGTGGGAATTGTAGTAAATGCTGCCATTTTGATGGTAGAACTAGCAAATCAAATTCGTGAGCAGGAAGGTTGCGATCGCACTACAGCGATCGTTAAAGCTGCGCCTCAACGCCTGCGCCCCATCATAATGACTACTGTCACTACCGTTTTAGGTTTATTTCCTTTGGCACTGGGAATTGGGGAAGGTTCGGAATTTCTCCAACCTTTGGGGATTGTGGTTTTTTCTGGAATGTCTTTAGCAACATTGCTAACTTTATTTATTATTCCCTGCTTCTATATCATGCTGCACGATATTAACTGGAATTGGACCTCACCTTTGTTAAAATCAATACCAAGCATGGGTATAAAATTATTTGATACCAGTTTTAAACATAAAAAAAACAAGCGCTGGTAAATTTGATGATTCCATAACAGAGATATTTGCATAAATTGATTCAATCCATTACTATTTTATAAAGACTTGTTAAGTATCTTGAAGAAATAATTTCTGATAGAAACAATACAAAATTTGTCATTCTTCAAAAACTACTTGTTTGAAATGATGGGGTGATGGAAATGAATCTAACTTTTCTGATTCCGCTGACAACTTGTTTAGTATGCGGCTACGTCTTTAAAAAATGTGCTGACGAGATGGCTTATCTGACAGGTGCAGTTACGCTCGTCAGTTTAGTTTTAAGCATAATCATAGCCCCCTGGCAAATACAGCTTTTAGTTTTAGCTTATGTAATGTTTAGTACTAAAAAGCTTTTGCAAATAAATCACCACAGAATGCATGGAAATTATCAAGAAGGTAAATTCCAGTAATTTTGTTCCTCTTCAAAAAGATAGAGACGCGGTTTACTGCGTCTCCCAAAATTAAAATCAAAAATGGTATGACAATGCTATTTCTTCAATAGTAAATAGTACAAACTTCCTCTGCTACCTGTAATCCCAGCGCGATCGCCAGCTAGCTTACCAGTTCCCATAAAATAATCTACTCTTCCCGGCCCTTTAATTGCACTGCCTGTATCCTGATCAAGGACGTAGCGGCTAACACTACGATACTGCAACTGACCGTATTGATCGGCAAGTGGTATGTCGGTGTGCATCAATGCTAAAGCACCAGGAGGCATCATAGATTTATCTGTAGCAATTGATCGCTCTGCTGTAATTGGTACCCCCAAACACCCTGTAGCAGGCGCGCCATGAGTCTCCCGGAAAAAAACAAAGCCACGATGGCGCGGCAAATAGTTATTCAATTCCGCTGGATTTTGGATGAAATAATTAATCATTACGGGTAGCGTCAAACCAGCTAGGGGTAACTTGCCATCTTTTGCCAGTTCTTTACCAATACTGGTGTAAGGATAAGTTGTCTTACCTGCAAAACCTAAAGTCATAACGCTACCGTCTGTTAGCAGCACCTGTGTAGAGCCTTGAATTTGCGCTAGAAATGCTTCTAGGCGATCGCGCAGCCAAACTATTTCTAACCCATGCAGCCGACTTTTCGCCCCCAATAAACCATCCTTACCTTCTAACTGCATTCTGGTAAAATTAGGTTTACGCCACTTGTCAAAATTACCTGGCAAGCGATAGAGGGGATAGCGATACTCTGCTGTTTGTACGCGACTGGCTTGATAGATCGGTTCGTAGTAGGAGGTGAATAACACATCTCCCTTACCATCTTTTCCAGGGGACTGATAGAAAGCAAACTCGTTCTTGACAGACTCTTGTAGTTCTTCAGGGGTGCGCGAACTCACCACCAATTGGCGGAAGCGCACTAAACTGCGCCAGACGCGATCGCGTGTAATTCCCTTGACTGGATATTTCCGATATGCTCGTTGGGCTGCTGGGGTTTGAATGTAACGTAAACTATTATCGATCGATCTCAACATCAATCGCCAGTCTCCAGATTTACCATCTTCACCCCAAATCTGTGCGTCAAACCCCAGATCGTCCGACTGACAACAAGGCGTGTCTTGTTTTGTCGCCACGATAAATTGTACTGGTGCGGTACGAGCGATCGCAGGCAAGACAACAGGTAAAATTGACACTCCCACACCAATAGCGATCGCAGCAAGTTTCTTTCTCATCACTCTCATCAACTAAAACCTTTCCACACTAGAGCTAAAAACAGGTTCTACCCGAATTGCCAGAATACTCGATGGGCGAACAACCATGTACTCCCCTTGAATGTTTTTGATTGGTACGCTGATGAAGTCGTTTGAAGCAGCTTTAGGCGTAAGTTCGTTGCCAAACCACTTCTGAAAATCCTGAATGTCAGTAAAACGTACTTCTTCTCGGTGTCCACCTGTAAGTAGGAGGTGTACTAGATATTCACTTGGAGTTCTGGGCATAATGTCCAACGATTCTCAAACGCATCCTGTTAATTGTCAACTACTCCAAGCCAAAATGAGAAGAGTTTTATTCTAAAGAAGCTATTTTTTTTGAATTTTTTTTTACTGCCAAAGGTGCGCTCAATCAAACTACGCTGACAGCGGTTTGATTTAGAAGCTTTGATATCAATATTTGAATTTTTATTAACAATTCTTGATACAGCTTAAGAAAATAAATTAAACCTAGTTAGCTGAGTTTCAATTACTTTTGGTAGAATTTTATTTAACTCTTTCCCATCCTTAAATTGCAAGTTTTGAAGTTTGGGTAAGTCGAAAGGAATTTGCCCTGCTAAATCTGGACGTTCCATTTGAGCTAGTAAAATTTGCTCTGCTCGTTTAGTTTGGAGTGCAAAACCCATTTCTACACATACATTGGGATTGGGAATTAATTGAAGAGTTTCCCTATTTGGAATACTAGTAATCGGGGTGCTATCAGCAATGAATAGTAAACTCTTGCGGATATTTTGCATCATCGTGCGATTCAGTCGAACGGGGCTTTCGCTAGGGCGGAGAGATTCTACTAAAGTAAGTGTGAGACGCGATCGCTTATTTAAAATCTCCAGCGCTTGATTCAATCCCTCCCGCAGTGCTTGATTTGCTGCTGCGAATTCATTTTGATACGACAAAAAAATTGTCGGCTCTAACAGAGCCATCACTGCTTGTTTAGTAAAATAAATTTCGTGGCTAATTAAATCTATATTAGAAATGGTGTAACCACCACTACCTTCAATATAAAATTCAACAACTTCCCCTTCTAAATAGCTTTGAAACCAAGCTGATTTTCTTACCTCTTCACTATCTTCTAAAAAATCAGCCCTTAATCCCGATTTCAACAGGCTATTTTTACTCAGTCGCAAGTCATGAGGACGTTTCTCTAATTCTTTTGCTGGTTCGTACTTCTGGAGATACCAAGCTTTTAGCGCAATAATTGCCATTTAATAGTCTTTATCAAAACAACAACACCCAACCTGCTGGCTGAGTAAATTCCTCCCTTTAGCGATCTTACCTAGGGTTGCTCTGAATCGCACTTCGGTAACAAGAAGTATAACAGAACCAGATGCATAGCCCCCATTAACAACTTGAGGAATTATTGCCGAGCGTGTCGGGTGTTGCTGTGATTTGACGAGACAGATTAGAATTAAACAGCGTTTTTTACCTCTTAACTCAATTGAACTTGGCTGTTGAATCTGCCAGGGAAGCTTTTGTGCTTCAATTACTAACTTACCACTGCTGAATTAGAATTTAATCGGGGTGAAACTAAACTTTACTTTTTTACTGTGTTGACTTAAGCAGTTTGGGAGAAAAAAGCCTGAGTGAACCTGAATAGATAACAGTTTGAAACTCTGGGTAATTATTTGATTTTAGTCCAAGATAATTTGAGCGATTGCTCATTAATCTTTAACTTTTAAAAAGTAGCCCGGCATTGCCCACCCCATTAAGAATGAATTTAAGTTCTGACTCGTAGGGCGCGTAAATAGTGAAGCTTAATCGATTAAACAAATGAACGAGGCTCGGCATCGATGGAATCATTACCAAGCTGTAGCCTGATAAGGAGAAATTGCTCACCTACCTGTTAGCGAGAAAATAGTAAGGTGGGCATTGCCCACCCTACTAGTTAACGATACTGATGCTGTTCCAACAGATTTTGCGCCCTTGGTTTGTAAATTAGGTAGAACAAAGCCTCAAGGTAGCGAAACAAATCTTCGCGTTCTTCCTTAGAGGTAAAGTTCCAGAAACCATACATTCGCGCTAGGGTTAGCAGTCGCGTGGTGTGAATTTTCCAAGTGTAGGTGCTGTAAACTCGGTCAACACCTCTCGTGGAAATTTCATACCAGTAGTTAGGATTTTGTTCGCACTTGGTAACAAAATCCAAAATCTTTTCGGCTGTTTCCTCTAAGTGAGTCGGGTTAATGTAAAAGCCATTCACCTTATCTTGAATAATTTCCAAGGGTCCACCGAACTGAGTAGCAAAGGTTGGTAATCCTGAAATCATTGCTTCTAGGACTGTTAAACCAAAGGCTTCAAACAAAGCTGGTTGAACAAAGATGCCTTGGCGATCAGCAATTACCCGATAAACTTCACCAGATTCACTTTTAGACAAGCGTACTCCCAACCAGCGAATTTTGCCGTGCAAATTGTACTGATCGATGATGCGGTAAAGCTTAACAATTTCGTCTTTTTCTTCGTTGTCGTCTGATTCTTCCACACGCAACTTACCAGCAATTACGATCAAGTTACAACGTTCTTGCAAAGCCTCGCTTTTGCCAAAACATTCTGCCAAACCAGTCAAGTTTTTGATCCGGTCGAGACGCGCGACTGAGAAAATGGGGCGCTTGCTGGGGTCGTCAAGTTTGCCAAATACCTGATGCGGATCGTCCAGGGTAAACAGCAAATCTTCTACTCTTTCGCGATCGCTTTGTACTCGTTCTTCCATCCGCGAGTAGGGGAAGTAATAACTTTCATTCACCCCTGGCGGTACGACGTTGAACTTGGGGCTAAATAGCTCAATGCCATTCACCACATGATATAAATCAGGCATCGTGAAAGACTTGTAAGACTCGTACTGCCCTACACTGTCATGCGTACCGACAATTTCCTGATAGGTGCTGCTGATGACGAAATTAGCTGCATTCATCGCAATTAAATCGGCGGTGAACTGCAACGAGAAGTGGTATTTATCTTCCAAGTCTTGCCAGTAGAGGTTACTAAACAAATACTTGGACTTTTCCAAGGCGTGAGCAATGTTACATTGCGTTACTTTCATCCGCCGCGACAGCAGGAAAGCGACCAAATTACCATCAGAATAATTGCCGATAATTAGATCGGGCTTGCCATGCAGTTCTGCCAGCAGTTCTTTTTGCGCATCGATCGCAAATGTCTCTAGATAAGGCCACAACTCAAACCGCGAAATCCAATTTTGCGTCAGCTTAGGATTAAATTCCCGTAAAGGTACTCGCAAAATCCAGCCGTTTTCCGTGCCGTGAACTTTTTCTAATCTTTGGTTACAAAGAGTGCCATCGCTATTGGGAATTAAGCGGGAGAGAATGACTACCTTTGGTTTCACATTTATGCTATCTAAGCCAGCCAGGGTAGTATCTTCCTGCAACTGTTTTTCCAGGCTTTTCACCTGGTCGAGGATATAAACTACCTGACCGCCAGTATCAGGCCGCCCCAACACTCCCTCTTGCCCAAACCAACCGTGAATGGATACTAGGACGATCTTAAAGACCATCGGAATGCGAGAGATGAAGGCTTCCAGAGTTTGGGGGTCGGGAGAGTCAATCAATTCATCAAGAATTCCCAGAGTTTCCTGAACCCGACTTGCAGTATTACCCCAACCTGGTTCAAACCCCATCATTTGCAAGACAAACTTGAATTTGTCGTAAGGTTCATCTGTTGGAAGTTCGCTGACAAAAGTGAGGGCTTTTTTCACCTGATCTGACATCTGCTTTTGCGATTGAATTCGCCCGTTAATTAACAGCTGGATGCCATTATATTGGTGCAATCTCAAGAAATTAAATAAGCTTTCTAGCCATTGCTTCGGGTCTTGAAACAGTTTGCTAGATAAATAACGGTTGAGATACTGCACCCCCTTACCAATATTTTTTGGGTCGCGCAGCGTCGGAGTATAGTCGTAAAACGGGCCGAAATCTAGTTCTAGAATATCGCCTTCATTCGGGTGAAAGCGATTAACTAAGCGATCGCGCAAATCTAGCAACTCTTGCACTGTTAGCGACTCGACCGCCATGTCTTCCGTCAGGCGATAGACTTCTTGACTAGCAATTTTCTGCCGAATAATTAAGTAAAGACTGCCGTCCTCCTGAATAATTTCCTGAGTGTAGTAAATCAGCTTGCCTAAATTTGAAGAGCTATAAAACTCCTCCGGCTTCTGATATTTAGAGCAATATTCAGTATAGGTAGAGAGAATGTCATTTCTTAACAAGTACCGCTTGTCTTGATGGCGTAACTCACTAACAAAAGAGCGCAAATCGCTTCTTTCTTCACTGTCTAGGACAGCTTGAAGCAGTTCGGTCATAGAAACTTCCTGAATTCCAAATTAATGACTTGAACAGTGAAATGATGAATTAAAGATTGTACAGTTCCCCAAATTTCTGCTTGATGTAGCAAACAAATGGGTCAATACTCAAAGTACTTCCCGTTACTCGTTCAACCAATTCAGCGGCGGTGTATTTGCGACCGTGCTGATAAATGTTTTGTTGTAGCCAGTTGTGCAGTTGACAGAAATTACCTATCTCGATTTGGTGCGGAATTTCAGGATTTGCTTTGAGCGCAGCTGCAAAAAATTGAGCGCTCATCAAGTTGCCCAGAGTGTAACCTTGGAACATCCCTCCGATCATGCCACCGTACCAATGTACATCCTGCAACACCCCGTTACTGTCATTTGGAGGTACAATTCCGAGGTCAGATCTATAGCGTTCGTTCCAAGCTTGTGGCAGATCGCTTACTGCTAACTTACCTTCGAGTAGCTGCAGTTCCAGATCAAAGCGAATCATTACGTGCAGGTTGTATGTCACTTCGTCGGCATCAGTGCGGATCAGCGATCGCTCGACTTTATTAATCGCGCGGTAGAATGTCTCTAGCGGAACCTGTTGCAACTGAGAGGGAAATACACCTTGCAACTGCGGATAGAAGAACTTCCAGAAATTACGGCTGCGCCCGACAAAGTTTTCCCACAACCTGGATTGACTTTCGTGAACTCCTGAAGAAGTTCCTCCAGCTAGGGGTGTAGCTTCAAATTCTCGGTTAATGCCTTGTTCGTATAAGGCGTGTCCAGTTTCGTGAATCGTGCTAAATAGCCCTTCATTCAAGTCATTTTCTCTGACGCGGGTGGTGATGCGCACGTCACCTGTGGAGAATTTGGTCATGAAGGGGTGTAAAGTTTTATCTTGCCTTCCCCGCCCAAAGTCATAACCGAGTTGTTGAATTACCTTCAAGCTGAATGCTATTTGTTCGGCTTCGGGGTAATGCTGGTGCAAGCAAGAAGCATCGGCGATCGGTTGAGAGGCAATTGCTTCTACAATTGGTACTAGCTCTTTTCTTAAGAGGGCAAAGAGCGATCGCACGCTTTGGGCTTTCATCCCATAATCTGCTTCTTCGATCAGTGGATCGGCAATATGTTCGTAGCCGGGGAAAAAGTTAGCTAATTCGCGGCTGAGTTCTAGGGTTTTTTCTAGATATGGCTTAACAGCAGCAAAATTATTCTCTGCTCTCGCCTTTGCCCAAGCTTCATAGGACTCGGTAGAATGCGCAGAGAACCTGGCTGTGAAATCAGCAGGAATCTTTACTGCTCTTTCGTAATCGTGCCGAGTAATCCGAATTAGGCTAGCTTCATCCGCATCATAGGCTAAGCTTTCCTCGTAGGAGCGTAAATCTGCCAACAACTGCCCGATTTTAGGGTCAATAAATTTAGTGTGGGCGAGATGTCGCAAAGTAGCCATCTGTCGTCCCCGCGCCGCCGCACCAGCAGGAGGCATATAAGTTGCTTGATCCCAATAAAGTAAGGAAGCAGCTGATTCAATGTCGTTGATTTCAGCCAGCAGGGTTCTTAATTCTTGGAGTTTCGGGTGAGTTTTTTCCAGCGTCTGCATGATCTTATGTATTGCTGCTTCGATGCTAGTTTATCTAGTTTGACGCTGAATGTACTGCGATCGCCACAACACATCACCCACGCAAACAAGCTCGATGCTTTCTTCCCACTCCCTGCACCCATGTGATCGCTTCTTGATACTCCACAAACTGCTGCCTTTGAGTTTTAAACAGTTGCACCGCGATGTTTAAAGATGACTCATCCGGACACGATTTCAGAATAGGTTCCCATCCCCGTGCCCACTCCCATGCTGCGATCGAGTCAGATGCTTTCGCTTTCAGTTCTTTTAGCCTGGCTCTTTGCTGCACCAACACTTCTTGTAAACACTGTTTATGTGCCTCTGGATATTTAAAGTGTTGCAGTTCCCACTCGGTAACATCAATCAATTCTGCCAAAGTTTGCCAGTCCATACAGCTACTCAGCAGTTGCACCACCGCTTCCAGCCAACATTTCAGTACCCGATAGCTGCAAAACCTGCCCCCTTCTCCTTCAAGCACCACCAGAAACATATTTGCCCACTTCCAATCTTCATCCTTTTGTACTTTTTCTGACAAATAAACTGTCTCAACAGGTCTTTCTATCCCCCGTGCAACGTCAGCTAGGGTGATCTGGAGAGTTTTGGGATCGAGTACGCCTGTTAAGCGTTTTTCCATGACTGATTTGCTTGCTGGCTCTAACTTTTTGCATGAGTAATACTATCAACATTATCTTTGTATCATATTTTTGTCGCATACTTTAGGTAAATTTTTTAATTTGTTGTGCTAGCTTGACAATAAAAGACTCAAACGTTTGGTGGCAATGCTGTACCGAAAGCGCAAAGGTGGATTCACTCTTATAGGTCGGGAAAGATTGGCAAAAATTCTGATTCAGGCTAGAATGCGCCAAGACGAAGGGTGTGGTCTGAGTTTGCGGGACTTTTCCGATGGAGTCAACGGTTATTGGGGATACAAAGTTATCGATAAGGACAAGCTGTGTCGGTTGGAAAATGCTGCAAGAGTGAAGCCCGACCCAGACTTACTATCACATTTAGTACCCTTCACATGGTCAGAGGTAGCTAGAAGACCATACACTGTAGACGAGCTAGTTGCTATTGGTAAGGAAGAGCTAGATCCCGCGGATGTTGGCAAGGTGACTACTGTTGAATTAAACCCAGCCTTGAATGGAAATGGTTTAGAGCAAACAAATCCTGTTAAAAATTAACTACCAATCAACTCGACTGCATCACGTCCATCGAAATCTTGCAGGTAAACCTTAACTTTTTCTTCTTTAGAAGTGGGCAATTGTCTACCAATAAAATCAGGGTGGATTGGCAATTCTCGATGACCTCTATCGATTAATACAGCTAACCAAATTGCTGCTGGTCTACCATAATCATTCACTGCATTCAACCCAGCGCGAATTGTCCGCCCTTTATAAATTACATCATCTACTAATAAGACTGTCTTGCCAGTCAGATCGAAAGGAATATCTGTTTTAGCTGGCGTTCTCATACCAATTTGGTCTAAGTCATCACGATAGAAAGTAATATCCAGCGCCCCTACTGGAACTGAAATACCTTCTAGTATCTCAATTTGACGCGCCAACTGTTGGGCTAAGGAAACACCTTTTGTATAGATACCAAGGATGACTAACTCGGAAAGGTCGCGCGACCTTTCCGCCACCTGGGAAGCAAGGCGGGTGAGGGTACGACGAATTTCTTCTGACGATAAAATCTCAACTACTTTTGTTGGCATTATGGCGCACCTATTTTGCTAGGTGGGCATCAAACCCACCCTACTTTTGAAAATTAACAAATAAAAGGACTGTAAAGCCGAAGGTAAGCTACAAAGAACGCTAACCCTAACCAGATTAAAAAGCAATATCTTGTAAGCTGCAAAGCGCGATCAATCTTTTCTGAAGTGATGGGACTAATTGCGTCTCCCAGTAACGGCTTATGCTTTGCTACCCCACGATACCAGTTTGTACCCCCCACCTGCACGTCAAGCAGGGCTGCATAAGCGCACTCACTCCAGCCAGAATTGGGGCTGGGATCTTTAATTGCATCCCGACGACAGATTCGCCAAACCTGCTGGGGTTTACCAGACAATATTGCCAGAGTCACTACGGTTAGGCGACAAGGTATCCAAGTTAAATAATCTTCCAAGCGGGCGCTAAACCAGCCCAAATCAGTATATGGTGCTTCCCGGTAGCCAACCATCGAATCTAGGGTACTGGCGGCTTTATATGCCAAAGCTAGGGGAACAGCACCGATAAATGGCACAAATGAACCAGCGATCGCATAAAATAACGGAGCCATCACCCCATCTGTAGCATTTTCTGTCACCGTCTCCATTACCGCCCGTAAGATTTCTGCTTCTGATAGTTGTTGTGTATCCCGCCCAACGTACAAACTTAAAGTAGAACGCGCAGTAGTAAGATCGTCAACTGTTAGATATTGCAAAACATTTTGTGCTGCTGCTCTTAAGCTACGACCTGCAAAACAGCTAGCTAATAAAATACTCTGTATAATTAATCCAAACAGTGGATGTAGCTGACTTGCGCCATATGCAATTAACCAGCCGACAACTCCACTACCTATAATTAATCCCATAGCTAAAAATATGCCAGCCCAGCGTAGCATTAACGGGCTGTCAAAGCGTTTCAAGACAAATTGGCTGAAGCGAGAAATTACCCAACCCATGCCTTGGACTGGATGAGGGAAACCCCAAGGATCGCCAATTAAATAATCCAGAACCGCAGCAAGAATTAAAACAGAAGGATGAATGATGAATGCTAAATTCATAATTCATAATTTATAATTCATCATTTAAACAACAAAACTTGTCGCTTCACCAAGAGAAGCTTGCCAACTGCGGGCATCATAATATAAATCGGCAAGAGTTATACTATACAGCGCTTCTTTTAGTTTTTGGTGCAGCCGCTGCCACAGAGTAAAAGTTACCCAGTCTTCTGCTTGTCCTTGTTCTGGTTGGTGGTGGGGTAAAGGTTCAATTGTTTCGCCTACTGCTTCTAAGATTTCTCCTAAAGAAATTTGATCTGGCGATCGCGCCAGTTTATAACCGCCTTGAACACCACGAATTGATTCGACTAAGCCCGCACGACGCATTTCAATTAGCAATTTTTCCAGATATGGTGCAGGAATGTCTTGACGAGTAGCGATCGCCCTGACTGATGCTGGTCTATATTTAGGTTGCAAACTCAAATCGAGTAACGCTTTGACACTGTAGTGTCCGCGAGTTGTTAGTTTCATCTAGCGATAAATATATAGAACACATAAAGCTTGTCTGTTTTTCCATCCTATACCAACTATTTTTAGGTACATTTGCTAGGGGTAATTATTGCTGATGTCACCTTCGCTCTAATTCAATTATCCAATTGTTTAATACTTTAAGCAGAAATAACTAAGCTATTACTACTCAAAATCGCTTTGATCGCGATCATTATTTCAACCCTTTGAGACTTTTGTGCCTGCTACCAAGTCTGCTTGCGACTATCAGTTAGTTGTACCAACTGTGATCTTTTTTCACAGGTGTTTAGTTAATTTGATCGCCCCCCTGTCGGTCAGGCAATGAGCAAGTATATATAGTTATAAGATTAACAGCACTATTTTTAACAAATTGCATCGAAAGAATGATGATGAAAAAGTTCAAATAATAACTATAATCAGTGTAATATAGTTTGCTAGGCTGATATAAAGCAAGCAACAAACTAACCACTAGCTTTAGTTAGCTTAAAAACTAAATCTGTCAACCACTTGCAGCAGTCATTTTAGATCTAAGTTGATGAATAGAAA